>NZ_JBEXJN010000068.1:0-47340 GCF_040609115.1 Lentzea sp. NPDC004782 | reverse complement strand
GCCGACCTGATGCTCGAACACGGCGTGCGCAGCATCCCGGTCGTGCACGAGGGCCGCCTCGTCGGCATCGTGACCCGCCGCGACCTGCTCCGCTCGATCAGCCGCGACGACCGGGTCGTCGAGGCGGAGATCCGTCACCGCCTCGCAGTGCTGGGTGCCGCGCACCGCTGGCAGGTCGAGGTGAGCTGCGGCAAGGTGTCCGTTGTGGACAGCCTGGACGACGCGACCGACCGGCACGTCGCCGAGGTGCTGGCCCGCGCGGTCGCCGGGGTGACCGACGTCCGCATCACCACGCCCGAACGGATCTGAGCCGTGGCGAAACGATGGAACGACCTCACCGAGGCGCAGCGCAGAACCCTGCTGACGATGGGCGTCGTGCAGGTGGTGATGGCCGGTGCGGCGTGGACCGACCTGGCCCTGCGGCCGCGCGAGTTCGTGCGCGGACGCAAGCTCTGGTGGGCGCTGGCGATCCTGGTGAACTTCGCTGGGCCTCTCGCCTACTTCCACTGGGGCAGAAGGGTGTGAGCACGTGAAGGGGGCCGGGCTCACCCGGCACCCTTCCGCTTCTCGGGCTCGCCGAACCGCTCGCCGTCGGTCCGGCCGGCCTTCACCATGCGCGGCAGCGTCGGCGACAGGGCAAGCCGATGTGCCGCGGGCGGGTCGTAGGGCCCGCATCACCTGCGACATGGGATAGTTCTCGCCGTACGGAGGCCGAACTAGCGTCTGGAGCCTGACTCCGGACAGGTTTCGACGGTGGTGAGGCGGCCTGTGGATCACGAACGGGTGGCACGCGCGTGGGCGGCGATCAGACAGCGCGCTCAGGAGGAGCGCGTGCCGGTTGCGGTAGGTCATGTGTGTGCGGCCTGCGCTGCCTCGGTGGGCGCGCGCGGGGTCGGCCTCACCCTGGCTCGTGGCCGGGGAAGGGACGAGCCGGTCTGCTCGGTCGGCCCCGGCACGGATGAGCTGGAGGAAATGCAGTTCACCCTCGGTGAGGGACCCGCGGCGGATGCGGCGGCCCGCCGGTCGCCGGTCCTGGTCGCGGATCTCGCCGGACCGGAGAGCGGCCACCGGTGGCCGATGTTCGCTCGGGCGGCCGCACGTCACGGTGTACGGGCGATGATCTCGGTACCGCTGCGGGCGGGCGCGATCGAGGTCGGTGTGCTGAGCGCCTATCTGACCGAGCGGGGTGTCCTGTCGGACGACCGCGTCGCCGACGTCCTGGTGTACGCGGACGCGGCGATGTTGCTCGTGCTGAGCGCCGCCGACGGGATCGCCACCGGGCAACGGACATCGACCGGGAACGGTTTCGACGAGCGGCGTGCCGAGGTGCACCAGGCAGCGGGCATGATCTCCGTACAGCTCGGCGTCGGCGTGGAGGAGGCGTTGGTGAGGCTGCGGGCGCACGCCTACGCTCAGGACCGGCGGCTGGTGGACGTGGCGCGCGACGTGGTGGAGAGACGGCTGCGTTTCTCCCGCGACGCGACCGTCGACACCAACAGCGACATCCCCAGCCCAGGGAAGGAGGAAGACCGGTGACGGTATCTGACCAGCGAGCCCGGGAAGCCTTCGTCGCACTGTCCAGCACGCTCGTCGACGACTTCGACATCATCGACTTCCTGGACCGGCTCGTCGACTGCTGCGTCGAGGTGCTCGGAGTGACGGCGGCGGGACTGCTGCTCGTGGACCACCGGGGCACGCTGAACATGGTGGCCGCCTCGACCGAACAGGCCATGATCGCGGAGCTGTTCCAGCTGCAGAACCACGAGGGCCCGTGCCTCGACGCCTACCACGGCGGCGAGGCGGTGTTGTGCGCGGACCTCGCCGGAGCGTCCGACCGGTGGCCGAACTTCGTCCGCGCCGCCGCCGGCGCGGGGTTCGCCGCGGTGCACGCCCTGCCCATGAGACTGCGCGGCACCGTGATCGGCGGTCTCAACCTCTTCAGCGCCCGGCAGGGTGCGCTGGACCCCGCCACGGTCGAGGTCGGGCAGGCGCTGGCGAACGTGGCGACGGTCGCCATCCTCCGCCAGCGGTCGGCACGCCACGGTGATGTCGTCGTGGAGGAGCTGCAGGCCGCACTCGACAGCCGGATCCTGGTGGAGCAGGCCAAAGGCGTGCTGGCCGAACGTCTGAACACCACGGTGGAGAAGTCCTTCGACCTGTTGCGCCGGTACGCCCACGCCAGCTCGGTGCCGCTGGCCGAGCTGGCGGCCGCGGTGGTCGACGGATCGGCTGACGTGGCCCTGATCGCCGCGACGGACGTCCGCCCCGCCTGATCGCGGTGCGCGGGGCATCATCTGACTGGCCGGTTGTCCGCGCGGCACGGGACCGGAAGCATCGAGGTGGTGCACATCATTTGATGCGCGACGCCGCTGAGACGAAGTCGGCGGGCCTGCTTCGGTGGTCCGCCGTGGAGGCCTGAAGATGCACACGGGGAGCTCAGCGGATCCGTGCCGTGCCGAGGCCGGGGTGGCGCAGGACGGCAGCGCCCTGGACCGCCTTCTGGACGGCATCGTGTACGACCTGTACGCCGCGAGCCTCGACCTGCACGCACTGCTGGGTCTGCTGCCCGGCCACGAGAAGCTGGGCCACGAACGGACGCACACCGTCATCGACCGGCTTGACGCCGTCATCTCGACCATCCGCCAGGCCGGCGTACGCCCGCGTTCCGTCGAGGCCGCCAAGGCCCTGCGCGAACTGATCGGCCTCATGCGCGCATCGTCGAGCGGCCCGGATCTCGAGGCGTACCTCGTCGAGCTGACCAGGAGCTGCCTGCGCGTGTTCGGCGTGGCCGCGGCCGCCGTCGTCGTCCGTTCGCCGCTGAACCTGGTCGTGACGAGCCCGGACCTGCCCGCGGTGCGAGAACTGTGCGAACTGTGCGAGGGACCTGGTCACGAGGCGCACGTGACAGGGCTGCCGGTCGCGGTTTCCGACCTCGCGGCCGCCGGTGACCGGTGGCCGATGTTCTCCGCCCTGGCCCAAGCCGCCGGCTATCTCGCCGTGCACGCCGTGGCGCTGTCCTCCGGTGGCGTCATGCGCGGCACGTTGATCCTGTTCGACGACGACGTCCGGACGATGCCCGAGCAGGACACGCTGATCGCGCGCGGACTCGCGGAACTGGCGTCCGCCGCCATCGCGGTCGAGGCCGTGACGCGCGAAGGGGAACAGGTCGCGGCTCGTCTCAGCACCGCGCTGGCGGACAACGCCGCCGTCGAACAGGCCAAGGGCGTGCTGGCCGAGCGCCACGCGATGACGATCCCGGCAGCCCATGCGGCCATGACCGAGCACGCCGACCGGCACGGTCTCGGCCTGTCCGAAGTCGCTCGTGCCGTGTTGGCCGGCGGCGACGTGCTCGGGCCGGGCTGAGGTCGCCGGTCAGGCTTCCGTCGTGATCAGGACGTGTTCGTGGCCGGTGACGAGGTGCGGCCGTATCCGGATGACCTGGTCGATGTCACCCGCCGACCACGACGGCAGGATCTGCTCGTAGTGCAGGATTTCGTCGGCGTCCACGATCCGTTCGGCCAGACCGACCACGACCACGGACCACCCCGCACGCGTCTGCGGGTCGATGGCGTCGGCCTGGTAGGCCACCACGATACCGGCCCCCGGCCGCACGGGCTGCTCCAGGCAGGTGCGGATGACCAGAGCGTCGCCCTCGACGACGTGGTTGACCAACCGAATCGCGGGCAGCGCTCGTTCGGACAGCACGACGCGCCCGAACGGGCAACTGGCCAGGAGGTCAAGCGCCCGTGACGCCGACACCGGCCGCATCTGATGCGTCAGACCGCCCATGGTGTGGCTCCGTTGGTACCAACGCTGAGCTCGTGCCGACGGTCGTGGTCCACGATCACGACCGTACCGCGAACCTGGGCCGCGGCAACCGGTTCGGTCCGGACGTGAGGAGCCCGGGAACGCTCCGGCCCGGCGCGGAAAGTCCACAGTGGAGTCACCAGTTCGCGGTGAGCGCAGGTGCTCACCGGACGCTGTCGTCACCGCTCGACGTCGGCCGTGGCCACGAGCTCCTCGCGCAGGACGGCGAGGACGGTGGCACCGTCTAGGGTCTCCTGCTCGGTGAGCAGGCCGGCGAGGTGCTCCAGGGCTCCGCGGTGTTTCGTCAGCAGGGTGACCGCCCGATCCTCCGCTTCGCGCAGCAGCCGGGCGATCTCCTGGTCGATCTGCCGCTGGGTCTGTTCGGAGTACGGCCTGCCGAAGCCGCCGTTACCGCCGCCTGACAGGAACCGCGGCTCGCCGCCGGGGTAGCCGACCGGCCCGAGCGCGGGGGACAGGCCGAACTCGGTGACCATGCGGGTGGCGAGCCTGGTGGCCCCGACGAGGTCGTCGGTGGCGCCGGTCGACCCCTCCCCGAGGACGACGAGCTCGCCCGCACGCCCGCCGAGGCGGACGGCGAGCTGGTCGAGCAGGTAGCTCTCGCGGTAGAGGTGCCGTTCCACCTCGGGCAGCTGTTCCGTGGCCCCCAGCGCCATGCCCGCCGGAAGGATGGTCACCTTCTCCACCGGGTCGGCGTGCTCGCACAACGCCGCCAGCAGCGCGTGCCCTGATTCGTGCACCGCGACCGCCCACCGCTCCTCCGGCAACAGGGCGTTGGACGAGTCGCGCCGGCCGAGCAGCACGCGGTCACGCGCGGCCACCAGGTCGGCCGCGGTGATCACCGTCCGGTCGGCGCGCACCGCGAAGATCGCCGCCTCGTTGACCAGGTTCGCCAGGTCCGCGCCGGAGAACCCCGGCGTGGCCCTGGAGATCCTGCCCAGGTCGACGTCCTCGCCGAGATGTTTGCCGTGCACGTGCACCGCGAGGATCGCCGCTCGCTCGGCCTGGTTGGGCAGCGGCACCATCACCTGGCGGTCGAACCGGCCCGGCCGCAGCAGCGCGGGGTCGAGCGCCTCCGGCCGGTTCGTCGCCGCCAGCACCACGATTCCGCTGGTCTGGTCGAAGCCGTCCATTTCGGACAGCAGCTGGTTCAGCGTCTGCTCGCGTTCGTCGTTCCCACCGCCGGCACCGGAACCACGCCGTCCGCCCACCGCGTCGATCTCGTCGATGAAGATGATCGCGGGTGCCCGTGTGCGCGCCTCCTCGAACAGGCTGCGCACGCGCGAGGCTCCCACGCCGACGAACATCTCGACGAACGCCGATCCGGTCACCGACAGGAACGGCACGCTGGCCTCGCCCGCCACGGCGCGGCCCAGCAACGTCTTGCCGGTGCCCGGCGGCCCGACCATGATCACGCCGCGTGGTCCTTTCGCGCCCGCCGCCGCGTACTTGCCTGGATCGCGCAGGAAGTCGACGACTTCGCTGACCTCCTGCTTCACCCCTTCGTAGCCGGCGACGTCGGAGAACCTCGTCGTCGGACGTTCGGCCTCGATGATCTTCGCGCGCGACCGGCCGAACCCCGCGGCGCCACCGGCCAGGACACCCCTGGCGCGCCGCCCGATCCAGATGAAGAGCGCGAGCAGCAACACCAGCGGGAGGACCAGCGACAGCAGCGAGCCCCAGATGCTCTCGCTCTGCTCGGCCGTGACCTCGACCTTCTTCCCGGCCAGCTTCGCCTCGAGCCCGGACGTGTCGAGCGCGGACGGGATCTGCGAGCGGAACGCGGACCCGTCCCGCAGCGTCCCGCGCACCGAGCCCAGGTCGTCGACCGTGACGTCCACCACCTGATCCGCGTCCACCTTGGACACGAAGTCGGTGTAGGACAGCGAGACCGCCGGGCTGAACAGCAGACCGATCCAGAACAGCAGCACCATGACCGCGCCCACGGCGAGCAGGAGCAGCCACGACCACCCGCGCCACGGCCGTGCCGGTGGCGGACCCGGGGCGGGACCGGGTGGCGGCCCTGACCGCGCGAGACGCGACAACGTGGCCTCCTCACTTCACGGGACTCACCCGACGTTAGGCAGCGCCGGGAACCGCCCCCAGGGACCAGCGCAACTCCGGGCCGGGACGTTGGTCCCTGCGGCGAGTCACCGAGGCCGACGTGAGAACTGGCGGCCCGCAGTCCGCGGCCCGCGGAGGTGGTCCGGAGAGGTCGTCACCGTTGACACCCCGTGGGGCTTCGGCGGCGCACCGGAGTGGGCCACCTCCTGCCCGCCCCCCGCGGCACGACTTCACCCCAGCGTGTCGAGGGTGACGAACTCGTAGCCGCGCGCCCGCACGGTGTTGATCACGTCCGGCAGCGCGTCGGCGTCCAAGGTGGACCCGTCGGGATGAGATCCGATGTGCATCAACACGATCTCACCCGGTTGCAACGCCTCGATCGTGCGATCGACCACTCGCCGGGCATCACCGCCGCCGGTCGTGCCCTGCCAGCCCAGCGTGTCGACGGTCCACCGCACCGCGGCGTAGCCCTGTGCGTTCACGGCCGCGATCGTGCGCGCGTCGCGGTCACCGTAGGGGAAGCGGAACAGCGGTCGGGGATCGGCTCCGGTGCGCATGAGCACCCGCTCCGCACGCGTCAGTTCACCGGCGATCTCGTTGTCCGGCAACAGGGTCATGTACGGGTGCGTCATCGAGTGGTTCCCCACGCGGTGCCCGGCGGCGAGGATCGCCTGAACGTGATCCGGATCGGACTGCGCGAAGTTGCCGGTGAGGAAGAACGTCGCCTGCACCCGCTGGTCGGCCAGCGTGCGCAGGATGCTGGGCAGTCCGGCGGCGTTGGCCCCCGCGTCGAACGTCAGCGCGACGACCTTGCGATCGGTCGGCAGCCGGGAGACGTCCTGGCCGCGCAACGACTCTGGGAAAGGGATCCCCGGGGGAGGGGGAGTTGTGGTCCGAGTGGTTGTCGGCGCGGTTGTCGTCGGCAGTTTGCTCGCACCAGTTGTGGTGGCTGTGGTCGTCGTCGGTGTTGCTGACGAGCGCGGTGGTGCGCCGAAGGGTGTTTCGGAAGCCGGACGCAGCAGCGCGAAGACGAGCACCGCCACGCCACCGAGCAGCAGCACCGCAGCGGCGGCCACCAGGGGCCGGTGTGCCGTGAACCGTGCTTTCACCGCACTCACCTCCACGCCCAGGGTCGCGTCCGGCGGGCGTGCCGAACCGGGCACGAGGTCCTGTTTCGCTGAGGCCGGAAGGCGATGCCCGGGCGCCACCATCGCCTGCCGCCGGCCTTCGAGTCGCGGGTGGGGAGTGCTGTTTCCCGGGTGGTGTTTCAGGACGTCGCCGGGGCTGTGCTGCGGCGGGTCCGGGCGAGGGCGTTGCTCCAGGACAGGAGCTGGTCGAGCATCGCCGTCAGCGCCGGGCCCTGGTGCTCGGCGGGAGTGAACGTGGCGCCGAAGTCGGCGAAGTCGGTGCGCAGGTTCAGGGTGACCTGCGCGGAGACGTCCGCGAGCCGCAGGGCGGCCAGGACCGGGCGCAGCGCTTCGACGGCGCGCACGCCGCCGTCCACGCCGTAGGAGACCAGGCCGGCGGCCTTGTCGTTCCACTCGGCGTAGACGCGGTCGAGGGCGTTTTTCAGCACGCCGGGGAAGGAGTGGTTGTACTCGGGGGTGACCAGCACGTACCCGTCGTAGGCGGCGATGGTCGTGGCCCACCGCTGGGTGTGGGGGTGGGTGTAGCGGCCCGTGGCGGGAGGGAACGGTTCGTCGATCTGCGGCAGGTCGACCTCGGCGAGGTCGATCAGGTCGTACTCGGCGTCGCCGCGCTGGCGGGCCTGGGCCAGGACCCACTGCGCGACGCGTCCGCCGGCCCGTCCGGTGCGGGTGCTGCCGAGGATGATCGCGATCTTCGTCATGGTGCCTCCTGTCGGTCACAAGGGATGTTGAAACGCAGGTGCTCCGGGTTCAGTGGCCGGTGGCCGGGCCCGCGGAGGTGAGGAAGGAGTCGAGGGCGGTGAAGACCGCCTCGGGCTCCTCCCGGACGGGGGCGTGCCCCGCGCCGGGGATGAGTTCGAACCGCGCGTGCGGGAACGCCGCGGCGTAGGCGCGGCCGAACTCGGGGGTGACGACGGTGTCGTCGGCGCCCCAGAGCACCAGCACCGGGCAGGTGACGGTGGACAGGCGGGGCAGCAGACCGGCGTCTCCCATGGCCGGCCCGGTGTAGGCGCGCATCACGGCCATCGACCGCGCGGACGGTCCGCCCTGCGGCGCCGCTGCCGGTGGTCCGGCCGGCACGGTGACCTGCTGGCCGGGTACGACGGGACCGATGGCGTCGATGAGGACCAGCTGGGAGATCCGGCCCTCGCGGTCGTCCAGGGCGGTCTGGGTGGCGACCCAGCCGCCGAAGGACGTGCCGATCACCGTCACGTCGTGCAGGCCGAGGTGGCCGAGCAGGTCGAGGTAGGCGGAGGCGAGCGCGGGCACGGAGTCCAGTGCGTCCGGCCGTGTGGTGCCGTCCCAGCCCGGATGAGTGGGCGCGAGCACCCGGTGATCCGGCGCGAGGTGGTCGATCAGGGGTGTGACGCCGGCGGGGCCGGGGCCGCCGTGCAGGACGAGGACCGGGCTGCCGCCCGTGCCCGCCTCGCGCAGGTCGAGATCGAGGCCGGGCCGGAGAGGTATCGTGCGCCGAAGAGGCGTCGTCATGGGTTCCTCCTGGAGCGGGGTGCAGGTGGTGGTCAGCGCGAGGCCGGTTGGGCTGCCGGGCCGGAGGTGAAGAACTCGACCATCTGCTCCAGGCCCCGCGGGCCGAACATCGTGTCCAGGCTGGCCGCGGACTCGGCGGCGGACGCTTCGCTGCGGGGGAACAGCGCCTGCTCGTAGGTGGCCAGGGCCGCCTCGGTGTCGCCGGGGTGGGCGGCGATGGCCAGGGCGAGTTCGGCGCCGTCGAACATGGCGAGGTTGGCGCCCTCCCCGGCGAACGGGGACATCACGTGGGCGGCGTCACCGAGCAGGGTCACGCCGGGGACGCGGTCCCAGCGGTGTCCGACGGGCAGCGCGTGGATGCGGCGCGGCGTGATCGTGTCCGCGTCGGCGACCAGGCCGCGCAGGTCTTCGTCCCAGCCGGTGAAGTGGGCCAGGACCGCGGCCTTGGCGGTGGCGGGATCGGTGAAGTCGACGGTGTCGAGCCACCCTTCGTCGATCTTGAGCGCGGTGTAGGCGTGCAGGCTGCCGTCGGTCTCCCGGTGCGCGAGGACGCCGCGTTCGTTGCCCAGGGCGATGAAGAACCCGCCGCCGATGACCGCGGCGCTGCGCGGGTGGCGGGTGTCGGCGTCGAACAGGTCGGTCTCGACGAAGGAGATGCCGGTGTAGGCGGGCCTGGCGTCCGAGACCAGCGGCCGGATCCGCGACCACGCGCCGTCCGCGCCGATCAGCAGATCGGTGGTGATGGCGGAGCCGTCGGCGAAGGTCACCTCGTGGCGCCCCTCGCCCAGCGCGCGGGCGCCGGTGACCTTGCGGCCCCAGCGGATCGTGCCGTCGGGCAGGGAGCTCAGCAGCAGTGCGCGCAGGTCGCCGCGGTCCACCTCCGGCCGGCCGCCGGTGCCGTCGTCCTCCTCGGCCACGTGGACCGTGCCGTCGGGGCCGAGCAGGCGCATGGCCTGACCGCCCTCGTGGACGATCTTGAGGAAGTCGTCGTACAGGCCGGCGGCGTGCAGGGCCTTCTGCCCGTTCTCCTCGTGGATGTCCAGCATCCCGCCCTGGGTGCGGGCCGCCGCCGACGCCTCCAGTTCGAAGATCGCCGGCTCGATGCCGTTGACGTGCAGAACGCGGGCGGCGGTCAGACCGCCGAGACCCGCGCCGATGATCGCGACCGGGAAGTGAGTGCTCATGGGGCCTCCAAAGCCGTGGGGAAACACCTCTGTCCGCCGAGCAATCGCTGTCGGCTCGCATGGCCCCGTGAGACGGTGACGTGCCGCCTGAGTGCAAGCGATGACCTCGGCAAGCACACCGTAACGAACATGTTCGTCGCGAACAAGTTCGTAGTGAGGTGGCTCTCGGCACCTCAGGCCGCACTCGGCCTCGAAGCAGGTGAATCCGCCTGACCGTCAGCTCGCGGCGCCGGGGACGGGCGTGTGGGTGATGCCGTTGACGAGGACGTCGAAGCTCCAGCGGATCCGGTCGGGCACCGAGCCGCCGATCAGGGCGGGCATGTGCGCGGCGATCGCCGGATGCGTGGTCGCGTCCACGGCGCCCAGCGCGCGCACGGTGGCGTCCCAGTCCTTCTCGGCGGCCGGGTCGTGCGCTTGCGTCGCATGCTCGGCGGCGGTGGCGGTCGCGTCCTGCAGCAGCTTGTCCACCCCCCAGGCGACCTGCTCGCGACCGGCGCCACTGCGCGACAGGAGATCCAGGATGCGCTCCACCAGACGCAGGTAGTTCTCCCCGCTCGGGCGGGCGACGAGTGCGGCCCGCGCCAGCGGTGGGTGTTCGAACAGCACTCGGGTGTACGACGCCATGACAGCGCGGAGCTGCTCGCGCCAGTCCTCCCCGCCGTCCCGCCCGGTCAGGTCGACCTCGCCGAGCAGGCAATCCAGCACCGCGGCATGCAACTCCGCGGTGTTGGCGACGTAGACGTACAGCGATGCCGGGCCGGTGTCCAGCTCCTGCGCCAGCCGGCGCATCGTGACCTTCTCCAGGCCCTCGGCTCGCATGACCCGCACGGCGGTGTCCACGATCCAGCGCCGGGACAGGGCAGGCTTCGCCGGACGGTCCCGGCGACTGATCGGCTCTCTTCTCTCAGTCACAATGGCGATCGTAACGAACATGTTCGCCAATCGCGTGGCCCGAGCAATCCCCCCCCGCGCGACACCCGGCTGAGGCGTTGCTCCTGGGCGCCGGTGTCTTCGGCCGAGCACGACCTCTCTGCGACAAACCGGTGCCGCGGGCCATGCGACCCGCGTGGCCAGGCCGGCAGCGCCGGGGGAGCGCGGCTCAGCGTGTTGTTTCGGTGATGCTGCGCAGGAACGCCACCGGGTCCTCGCCGAAGTGGTCGAGTGCGCGGTGCCGGATCACCGCCGCCACCGCGGCGCTGACGACCGCCCAGCCCGCGATCACCAGGACCACCGCCGGAGCCGGCAGGCCCTGGGCCAGCAAGGCGAGGTTCACGGTGACGGCGATGACCGCGATCCAGCCCAGGCTCACCTGCCAGCGACGGGACGCGGCCGAGAAGACCCTGGTGCCCGCCAGGTACATGGCCAGCCCGGCCGTGGTGAACCACGCGGCCGCGTGCGGCGCCGGCTCGTGCAGGGACAGGTTCACCCCGCCCGCGACGAGCACCAGCGCGAAGGCCGGCATGAGGTGCCCGGCGGCGTACAGCGAGTACGCCAGGGCCGGGTTGCCGCCGGAGAGGTCGAGCATGCGCTCGTACATCTCCACGGCCGACGTGAAGTACATCCACCACAGCGCACCGGCCAGCAGCAACCCGCCGACCAGGGCCAGCCAGTAGCCGAGGTCGTCGGCCGGGCGCGCGAGCGCCGCCGTCCCCACCGTGATCACCAGCTCGCCCAGCAACAGGATCATGAACAACCCGAAGCGTTCGGCGAGGTGGGCCGAGTCCACGGCGAGGGCCGGGTCGCGGGGCGCCGCGAACAGCTCCCGCCACCGGCCTTCCCGCGTCGGCCGCGTCCGCGGCTGAGCGCGGTCCCGGCCGAGGTGCCGGTCGCGGCGGTCGCCGAGCAGCAGGAACCCAGCCTCCTGCAGCAGGCTGAACGCCCAGACCACGAACACCCACGGAAGCGGGAGCAGCGCCGAGACGCCGAACAGGACCGCCGACGCCGCGTAGCCCCAGCTGATCCGGCGCTGGTCGAGCCCGGCCACGGCAGGCCACCGGTGCGCGGCGGCCAGGACCAGGCGAACCCCGGCCATGGCCAGCGCGAAGACCGCCGGGTGCCCGTCGAAGACGTGGTGGACCTGGGTCGCGGCGAGCGCGCACGGGATGGTGCCGACGAGCACGAACAGCCGGTCGGCGGTGCGGGCGTCGTCGCCGCGGCGGTTGTAGAGCACGGCGAAGCCGATCCACGTCCACCACAGCACCGCGAACAGGCCCAGCACGGCGGCGGCACGCGTCCAGCGCGGGTCCACCACGACACCGTGCGCCACCTGGCTCACCGCGAACACGAAGACCAGGTCGAAGTACAGCTCGACCCATCCGACGCGCTTGCCCCGCGTGGTCCCGCTGTTGTCCGCCACATCGATCACGGGGCGAGATTCTGCCGTGCCGCAACGGGCGGGAAACACGCGAACAGGGTTTCGGCCCTTCACCGCTCCTGCGGCGGCACGACCGTGGTCACTCTTCGGTGTGACTGTCGCCGCTGGTGCGGTGGCCCGTCGGGGCGGCCGCCCGGCCGCAGTGGCCGGGCGGCACACCCGTCATCCCGCGGCCATGCGTTCGCGCAGGCTGCGCGGCCTCATGTCGGTCCACACCTCGTCCACGTGGGCGGAGCACTCGTCCTTGGTGCCGCGGAACCCGTCCGGGCGCCATCCCGCGGGCACCTCGTGCGTCGCGGGCCAGAGCGAGTACTGCTCCTCGTCGTTGACGAGGACCTGGTACTCGATGTCGTCCCTCATGCCATGACGTCCTTTCGTGGATACGCGCGGAGAACGGGATGCACGGTGACCAGCACCGTGATGACCGCGATGCCGCCCGCGCACAGCAGCACCGCGCCTGAACCCGGGAGCAGTTGGGCCAGCACACCGCCGAGTGCGGGGCCGAGGGCCGCGGCCGTGCCGACGACGACGTTCATGACGCCGCTCAGCCGGCCGCGCAACTCGTCGGGTGTGCGCAGCAACTGGTAGGTGGTGATCACCGTGTTGGCCGTGGGTGCGAGCAGGGCCATGCCCGCGAACAGCGCGCCCATCAGGTAGCCGTTGGAGACGAACACGGCCAGCGGCGCCAGTGCCGTCAGTGCCCAGAACACACCGGCGATCGCCTGGTGTGGCGACAACAGCGCACTCAGGCGCGGGGCGATCAACGCTCCCAGCACGCCGCCGGCGCCGAGCATCGCGGCCATCACGCCGATCTCGCCGGACGGCACGCCGCGGGACTGCGCCAGCACGATGATCACCAGGTAGTAGGCGCTGAAGAACAGGTTGAGCGTCACCGCGCACCACGCCGTCACGCGCATCTCTGGTCTGCCCAGCACCCACCGCAGGCCGTCGAGCACCTCGCGGAGGAAGTGCCGTCGCTCCGCCGGCGGCGAGGGCGGCATTCGCAGGAAGAGCAAGCCCGCGAACGCCATCGCGTGCGTCACGGCGTCGACCGCGAACGGCACCCAGCGGCCGACCGCCACGAGGAAGCCGCCCAGCGCGGTGCCCGCCATCTGCCCGACGGACGACCGTGCGGCGTTGAGCGACACGGCAGACGCGAGTTGGGACTCGGGCACGATGCGCGGCAGGCTCGCGTCCTCGGCGGGTTCGAAGAGCGCCCGGCAGGTGCCCAGCACGGCCGCCACGACCACCATGTGCGGCACGGTCGCGATGCCCTGCCACAACGCCACCGCGAGGCTGGCCACGGCGACCGCCTGCACGGCTTCGCAGCAGAGCATGACCCGCCGACGGTCCCAGCGGTCGGCCAGCGCGCCGCCGGGCAGGCCGGCGACGAGCTGAGCGACCGCGTCGACGGCGAGCACCAGGCCCGACGCCGCCGCCGAACCGGTGACCATCAGCACGACCAGCGGGAACGCGATCAGGGAGGCGTTGAACCCCACCTCCGACAACGCCTGGCTGGTCCACAGCACCGTGTAGTTCCGGTTGCGCGACAACGGGGTCATCGCGCCTCCCGGCAGTCCGCGGCGATGGCGCGCAACGCCGAGGCGAAGTCCTCGACCAGACTCTCGACGGGAACGCGGTGCACGACACCGAACGTCATCCGCCCGTCCGCCACCTCGCCGACCACCTGGACCACGTGCGGGTCGCGGTCGATGTGGTCGCGGCCGGTCGCGGGCAGCACCTCGCCGAACAACGACTTGTCCTCCGGACGCGCGTCGAACTGGCCGAGGTAGTTGAACGACACCGGCGCCTCGACGCCCGGCACACGACCCGACCAGCGCAGCGCGCCGTAGCCGAACCCGTTGCCGGGCACCCGCCGCAGCTGCCGCCGCACGGACTTCACCCGCTCGCGCCAGGAGGAGCCCGAAACCTCCAGCCCGACCGGGAACATCGTGGTGAACCAGCCGACCGTCCGGGACAGGTCGACGTCGTCGAGCACTTCCTCGCGCCCGTGGCCCTCGAGGTCGATCGTGACCGCGGGCGTGCCGGTCCACCGCGCGAGCGCCCACGCCAGTGCCGCGAGCAGCACGTCGTTGATGCCGGTTCGATAGGCGGCGGGTGCGCCGCGCAGCAACGCGTCCGTGTCGTCCGCGCTCAGTTCGAACGACGACGCTGCCTCCTCGCCGGAAGCGTCGACCGGTGACGCGGTGATCGACCGCCAGTGCTCGATCTCGGGGTCGAGCGCACCCGAGTCCACAAAGGACTCGAGCTTGGCCGCCCAGTCGCGCACCGAGGTCGACTTGCGGCCGAGATCGATCGGCTCTCCCCGCAGCGCCTGGTGGTAGGCGGTGTCGAGGTCGTCCAGCAGGATGCGCCACGACACGCCGTCGACCACGAGGTGGTGCGCCACCAGGAACAGCCGCCGCGACCCGAAGAGCGCCGCCCGCAGCAGCGGTCCGCGGGCCAGGTCGAAGCTCGCGTGCAGCTCGTCCGCCACCTGCTCGAGAGCCTCCAGCGGGTGCTCGGACAGCAGGTCGACCGGTTCGAACGGCGGGTTGTGCTGGTGCCAGCCGGACTCGTCGCACGTGAACCGCATCCGCAGCGCGTCGTGGTGGCGCACCAGCGCTTCCAGCGACCGCCGGAGCGCGGTGACGTCCACGTCCGCGGTCAGCTCCACCAGGTGCGACTGGTTGAAGTGGTGCGGAGCCGTGCGGTCTCCCGCGAAGAACCACCGCTGGATCGGCAGCAGCGGCACGTCGCCGGTCACGACCTCCCGTTCACCGGTGTCGGTCTCGCCTGTGACGTGCGGCGCGAGCCCCGCGACCGTCTGGTGGGTGAACAGGTCCCTGGCGGTGAAGCGCAGTCCGGCACGGCGGCCGCGGGCCACGACCTGGATGCTCAGGATCGAGTCGCCGCCGAGCGCGAAGAAGTTGTCCTCCACCCCGACCTCGGGGACCGCGAGGACGTCCGCCCACAACGAGCAGAGCGCGCGTTCGACCTCGTCGCGCGGTGGAACGTGCCCGGTGGAGGTGAACTCCGGTACCGGCAACGCCTTGCGGTCCACCTTGCCGTTGGGACTCAGCGGGATCTCGTCGACCGGGACGAACGCGGATGGCACCAGGTAGTCCGGCAGCGTCTGTGCCAAGAACTCACGCAGACCGTCGACGGCGCCGACGACGTAGGCCACCAGCCGCTTGTGCCCGCTGAACCCCTGCGCCACCACCACGGCCTCCCGCACCGACGGGTGCCGCAGCAGTGCCGACTCGACCTCGCCCAGCTCGACGCGGAAGCCGCGGATCTTCACCTGGTCGTCCGCGCGTCCGACGAACTCCAGCTCGCCGTCGTGGTTCCACCGCACGACGTCACCGGTGCGGTACATCCGCCCGGGTTCGAAGGGATTGGCGAGGAACCGTTCCGCCGTCAGCCCCGGTCGCCCGAGATATCCGCGGGCCAGCTGGGGGCCGCTGACGTACAGCTCACCCGGCACGCCGACGGGAACCGGCCGCAACAACGAATCGAGCACGTACACGCGAGTGTTCGGCAACGGCCTGCCGATCGGCGGTACCCCGCCCGGTTGCAGCTCCTCGCTCCACGAGGTGACCACAGTGGACTCGGTCGGCCCGTAGGCGTTGATCATCCGGCGTCCAGGGGCCCAGCGAGCCACGAGTTCCGCGGTGCAGGCGTCACCTCCGACGACGAGCGTGCGGAAGTCGGGCAACAATCCTTCCTCCTGGGGCACGTCGGGCACGGTCGCCATGGCCACCGGCGGGATCAACGCGTGCGTGACCTTGTTGTCCCGCAGCACCTCCGCGAGCTGGTCACCGAGCAGCGGTCCCTCCGGCGGCACGACCAGCGCGGCACCGGCGGGCAGCGACATGCACAGCTCCAGGACGGACGCGTCGAAGCTGGGGGAGGAGAACTCCAGCACCCGGTCGCCCGGCCGCACCTGGAAGTGCTCGATCTCGGCCGCGGAGAACGAAGCGAGCCCGGCGTGCGTGACCACCACGCCCTTCGGCCGTCCCGTCGACCCGGACGTGTAGATCACGTAGGCCGGTTGCGCCAGGTCGACCGGCACGCCGAGGTTCGCGGCGTCGTAGCCGCTCGCGTCCAGCGGACCGTCCACGACGACGACCGGATCGGAGTCGCGCAGCATGAACTCCACGCGCTCGGCCGGGTAGTCCGGATCGATCGGCAGGAACGCCGCGCCGGTCTTCATCACCGCCAGCTCGGTGACGATGATGTCGACCGACCGCGGCAGCCGCACCGCGACGATCCGCTCCGGGCCGGCGCCGCGCTCGGCGAGCAACCGGGCGAGCCGGTTCGCCCGCGCGTCGAGCTCGGCGAAGGTGATCTCGCCCTCGGCGTGGATCAGCGCGGGAGCGTCCGGGGTGCGGACGACCTGCCGTTCGACGAGCTGAGCGAACGAGCGGGGCTCGACCTCGAGCGCCGTGTCGTTCCACGCCTCCAGCTGGTCCAGCTCGGCCGGGGTGAGCATCGGCAGCCCGGCCATCGGGACCGCGGGTGCCGCGACGACACCGTCCACCAGCACGCTCAGATGCCGTGCCAGCCGCTCGACGGTGGTGTGGTCGAACAGGTCGGTGTTGTAGGTGATCGTGCCGTGCAGCGAGTCGTCGATCTCGGTGAACTCGAACGCCACGTCGAAAGACGCCGTGTGCACCGGCAGGTCGACGTCCTCACCCACCAGGCCCGGCAGCGAGCCGGCCCGGCTCGGCGCGTTCTGCAACGCCACCAGCACCTGGAACAGCGGGGTGCGGCTCGGATCGCGGTCGGGCTGCACCGCGTCCACGACCCGTTCGAACGGCACGTCCTGATGCGCGAACGCGTCCCTGACCGTCGTCCGCACGCCGTCGAGGAACTCCGCGAAGCTCACGGACTCGTCCACTGTGGACCGGAGCGTGAGCGTGTTCACGAAGAATCCGATGAGCCGCTCCAGTTCCGGGTGTTCCCGCCCGGACGACACGGTGCCGACCGCGATGTCCTCCTGCCCGGTCCACCGGCGCAGCAAAAGCGTGCACACGGCGACAAGTGCGGTGAACAGCGTCGTGTCCTGGCCGCGAGCGACCGTGCGCAGCCCGTCGGCGGGCAGCGCGACCTCCAGCGTCGCACCGTTCGTGGTGTGCGTGGGCGGGCGTGGCCGGTCGGTCGGCAGTTCCAGGGCGGGCACGGCCGCCAGCTGCGTGCGCCAGTAGCCGAGCTGTTCGTCGAGCGGCAGAGATCGTTGCCACGCGGCGAAGTCCGCGTACTGCACGGGCAGCGGTGGCAGCGGCTGACCGGCGTAGAGCGCGCTCAGCTCCTCCATGATCAGCCCACCGGAGCAGCCGTCGGTGACGATGTGGTGCATGGTCAGCGCCAGCACGTGCTCGCGTGCCGACACGCGGATCAGCAACGGCCGCAGCAGCGGGCCGGTCGTGAGGTCGAACGGCGTGGTCGCCTCCCGCGCCAGGATCTCCCCGACGTCGCCGATGGCCAGCGGGACCTCCACCGGGGCAGGCGGGTGCACGACCTGCACGGCCCGCCCGTCGACCTCGCGGAACGTCGTGCGCAGCGATTCGTGCCGGGCCACCAGCGCGGACATCGCCGCCGAGAGCGCCGGGACGTCGAGCTCACCGGTCAACCGGACGGCGAGTGGCGTCACGTACTCCGTGCCGCCGGGCGTGAGCTGGTCGAGGAACCACAACCGCTGCTGCGCGAACGACAGCTCCAGCCCGCCGTCCCGCGGCACCACCGGGATCGTGGTCGTGCCGCGCCGGGGCAGCACGCGGGCGATGCCTTCGACGGTCGGCTGGTCGAACAGGTCACGCGGGGTCAGGTCGACGCCGAACTCCGCCCGCAGCCGGGAGATCACCCGGATGCTGCTGATCGAGTCACCGCCGAGCTCGACGAACCGGTCCGTGGCACCGACCCGGTCGACGCCGAGCACGTCCGCCCAGATGCGGGCGATCGCGCGTTCGGCGTCCGTGCGCGGCTCCACGAACTCCCGTGCCGTGGCGGACTCCCGGCCGGGCTCCGGCAACGCCCGAACGTCCAGCTTGCCGTTGTTGTTGAGCGGCAGGCGATCCAGCCGGACGAACGCCGACGGCACCACGTGCTCCGGCAACACCGCTGCGGCTCGGGCACGCAGCTCGTCGACCGGGGTGTCACCGACGACGTAGGCGACGAGTCGCTGGTCCTTCGCGATGACGGCGACCTGGTCCACCGCCGGGTGCAGCACGGCCTCGATCTCGCCCAGCTCGATCCGGAACCCGCGGATCTTCACCTGCTGGTCGGCCCGGCCGAGGTACTCCAGCTCACCTGACCGCCACCGCGCGAGGTCGCCGGTCCGGTACATGCGCCCCGCACCGAACGGGTTCGCGACGAACCGCGACGCGGTCAGGCCCGGCCGGTTCAGGTAACCGCGCGCCAGCCCCTCGCCCGCCACGTACATCTCGCCGACCACGCCCGGCGGCACCGGCCGCAGGTGCTCGTCCAGCAGGTAGATCCGCAGGTCCGGGATGCCGGTGCCGATCAGGCTGCCAGGCGCTTGGGCCGCCAGCGCGGGATCGAGCGCAAGGTACGAGACGTGCACGGTCGTCTCGGTGATGCCGTACATGTTCACGAGCTGTGCGTCGTGGTGCGCGTACCAGGTCGAGAGCCGCGACAGGTCGAGCGCCTCGCCGCCGAAGATCACGTAGCGCAGCGACAGCGGCACCTGCTCCTGGGCCATCAGCTGGTAGAAGGCCGACGGCGTCTGGTTGAGCACCGTGACCTGCTCGTCGTGCAGGAGCTGCAGGAACGCCCGTGGCGAGCGCGACACCTCGTGCGGTACGACGACCAGCCGGCCGCCGTGCAGCAGCGGACCCCACAGCTCCCACACCGAGAAGTCGAAGGCGCACGAGTGGAACAACGTCCACACGTCGGTCTCGTCGAAGGAGAACCACTGAGCGGTCCGCTCGAACAGCCGCACCACGTTCGCGTGCGGCACGACCACGCCCTTCGGCACGCCCGTCGATCCGGACGTGTAGATGACGTACGCCGGGTTATCTGTCCTGAGTGGAGTGACGGGGGCGGTGTCCGGACAGCCGCTCAGCTCGGGCAGCGACTCGAGCACCACCACCGGCGCGGCGTCCTCGAGCATCCGCGCCACGCGGTCGGGCGGGTAGCTCAGGTCGATCGGCAGGTACGCCGCGCCGGACTTGAGCACGCCGAGGATCGCCACCACCAGGTCGGTGCCGCGCGGCATCCGCAACCCGACGAACCGCTCCGGTGCGGCCCCCGCCTCGATCAGCAGGTGTGCCAGTTGGTTCGCACGGGCGTCGAGCTCGGCATAGGTCAGGTCGCCGACCGCCACCCGGTCAGGGGTGCGCGCGACCCGGGCCTCGAACAGCTCCGGCAGCGTGGCGGCAGGCCGCCCGGTGGCGGTGCCGTTCCACTCGACCAGAACGCGATGGTCCTCTTCCACCGTCGTCCACCGCACGTCCGCGAGCGCCAGATCCGGACTCGACGTGAAGTCGTGCAGCACCAACGCCATCCGGTCGGCCAGCGACTCGATGGTGGACGCGTCGAACAAGCGCGGGTCGTAGGTGAACTCGAAATGCAACACACCGTCGTCGGCATGCGCCCGCACGGCGAGCGGCAGCGTCGTGGTGTCACGACTCTCCACCACCTCGACCCGCAGGTCGTCGTCCGCGTCGACCGGGTAGTTCTCGAACGCGAGCAGGCTGTGGAACAGCTCGCCGCCCAGCCGCGCCAGGGACACGTGGTCATGCGCTCGCGCTTCGCTCTGCCGGGCCTGCAGATCGCGCAACCACGATGCCACCGGCTGGTCGAAGTCGACGACCACCCGCGACGGCACGGTGTTGATGAACATGCCGATCATCGACTCGGCGCCGGGCAGTTCGGCCCGACGACCGGACACCGTGGTGCCGAACACCACGTCACGTTCACCGCTCAACCGGGCCAGCAACAACGCCCACGCGCCCTGCACCGCGGTGTTGACCGTCAGTCCGCGTTCCCGCAGATCCGCCGGTGGCAGATCGCGCCTCAGCACGGCGCTCGACTCGGCCGGGCCCCCGGGCTTGCGGTCGAACGGCAGCGGCGTCGGGGTGGTGAACCCGTCCAGCACGCCGCGCCAGTACGTCTCGGCCGCCGCGGTGTCCTGTTCGGACAGCCACCGCAGGTGGTCGCGGAACGGCCTGCGCGTGGCCGGCTGCTCGCCCCGGTACTCGGCGATCACGTCCGCGAACACCCCGGCGGTGCTCCACCCGTCCAGCAGCACGTGGTGGGTGGACCAGACGAGCCGCACCCGGTCGCCGGCCTGCGAGAAGTCCAGGCGCAGCAAGGGTGACTGCTCCCACCGGACGACCTGCACCGGCTCGTCCACACCTTCCCAGACGACGTCCGTGCGCAACGCGGGCGTACGGGCGATCACCCGTTGCCAGGCCGCGCGGAACCGGTCGAGGTCGACGTCGAGCAGGAGTTCCAGCCGGTCGACGTACGCGTCGGCGTCATTGATGCTGTGGAACACCATGCCCGACTGCAACGGCGTCAACGGGTAGACGTCCTCGACGTCGCCCAGTGCGTCGACCTGCTCCTGGGTCAGCCGGACGAGCGGGAAGTCGGACGGCGTGTGCCCGCCGGAACTGGTGCGGCAGTGATCGACGATCTCCACCAACGCCTGGAGCATGTCCTCCGCCCGGCGGCGCGCGTCGGCTTCGGACAGTCCGTGGTCCCAGTCGAGCACGAGCCTGCCACCCTCGACCGCGGCGGTGATCTCCACCGGATGCGTGGGAATCTCCGCGATGCCGGTGTCCAGGCGACCGCGGAACAACCCGTCGTCGTCGCCGTCGTCCCACTGGCCGAGGTAGTTGAAGCACACCTCCGGCAGGTCGCCGGTCAGTCCGCTGTCCGGCGTGAGGTAGCGCAGCACCTCGTAGGACAGGCCGTCGTGCGGAACGGCCCGCAGTTGTTCCTTGACGGACTTGAGCACGACACCCCAGTCACCGTCGGGGAGGTCGAGCGACACCGGGAACTGGCTGGTGAACCAGCCGATCGTGCGCGACACGCTGTCGTCGCGACCGTGGCCCTCCAACGTGAACACCGGCGAGACGGCCTTGCCGAGCGCGCTGAGCAGCACGTCGTTGATCCTGGTGTGGTAGACGCCGGGAACGTCGCGCAGCAAGGCCGCGGTCGTCGCCTCGTCCAGCGCCACGCTGAAGTGGTGCCGCTCGGAAGGCAGCCTCGTCGTGCCGAGCGGAATCGACCGCCAGTACGGCAAAGCGTCGGCGAACTCGGGAGCGCGCCGGTTCAGCCGGTGCGCCCACTGCGTGAACGGCAACGTGCCCGGCGGCAGGGGATCGCCGCGATAGGCGGTCTCCAGGTCCTCGAGCAGAATCCGCCACGACACCGCGTCGATCACCAGGTGGTGCGCGACGAGCAGCAACGTGCCGTCCACCAGCGTGGCGCGGAACAACGGCCCGCGCTCGAGGTCGAATCCGCCCGCGGAGCCGAAGTCCGGCAGAGGTGCCGTGGCTTCCTGCCTGCCGTCGGCGAACCTCAGCCGCAACGCCTCGTGGTGCTCGGCCACCACCCGAACGGCACGGGCGAGCGCGTCGATGTCGGTGCCGGGCGCGAGTTCGAGGCGCAGCGACATCGTGTAGTCGTCACGGCCCACGTTCTCGAAGAACCAGCGCTGGATCGGGGTGAGCGGCGCCGGCCCGGTGACCAGGTCGTGGCACGCCGGGACCGGTGCCCCCTGCGCGGCGGCGGCGAGCGCGGCGACGGTCTGGTGGACGAAGACGTCCTTCGACGTGATCATCAGACCGTGAGCCCGGGCTCGGGCCACCACCTGCATGCTGAGGATCGAGTCACCGCCGAGCGCGAAGAAGTTGTCCTCGGTCCCGACGGTCTCGAGCCCCAGCACCTCGGCCCAGGTCCGGGCCAAGAGGACTTCCCTTCCGGTGCGCGGCGCGACGAACCGACGTGGTGCGAACCGCGGTTCGGGCAACGCGCGGCGATCCACCTTGCCGCTGGGCGTGAGCGGCAGCGCTGCCAGCGAAACGAACGCCGACGGCACCAGGTGCGCCGGCAGGAACCTGCGCGCCCAGTCGTCGAGGTCGGCGGTGCCCACGACGTAGGCCACCAGCCGCGTGTCCCGGCCGACGACGACCGCCGCCGAGACGTCCGGATGCCGCAGCAGCACCGCTTCGACCTCACCGGGCTCGACCCGGAAGCCGCGGATCTTGAGCTGGTCGTCGGCCCGGCCGAGGAACTCCAGCTGCCCGTCGTCGGTCCACCGCACCCGGTCGCCCGTCCGGTACATCCGGCCCGCGGTGAACGGATCCGCGAGGAACCGCTGCGCGGTCAGCCCGGGACGGCCGAGATAGCCACGTGCCACCTGGGCGCCTGCCACGAAGAGCTCACCCGGCACGCCTGCCGGAACCGGCCGCAGCTCGTCGTCCAAAACGTACGCCCGCTGGTTGGCCAGCGGGCGTCCGATCACCGGTCGCGGGCCGCCGATCCGGCACGAGGTCGCGTCGACCGTGCACTCGGTGGGGCCGTAGAAGTTGTACGCCCGGACCTCACCGAGCTGCTCCCACAGATCCGGCGGCACCGCTTCGCCGCCGATCGTGATGATCTCCGGCGCCCGGTCCAGCAGGCCGGCGGCGATGAGTGCCCGCATGTGGGCCGGCGTGGCATCGAGCACGTCGACACCGCGGGAACGCTCCACGAGTGCCACCGCGTCGAGGCGCACGTCGTCGGGGACCAGGTGCAGCTCGTGACCGCACGCCAGCAGAGCGAGCCCTTCCAGCGCCGTGTCGAACGAGAACAGCGCGGTGTGCGCGACCCGGAGGACCCGCGAGCCGAAAAGCTCCCGGTGGTGTGCCACGAGGTTCGTGAGATTGCGGTGCTCGACCGCGACACCCTTCGGCGTGCCGGTCGACCCGGAGGTGTAGATCACGTACGCGGTGCTCGCCGGGTCGATCTCCACGACGGGATCGGTGTCGGGGAACGCGTCCAGGCCGCCGACCTCGTCCAGCACGACGACCGGCTGTGCGTCCTGCAGCAGCAGTTCGACGCGTTCGGCGGGCAGCTCGCGATCCACGGGCAGGTAGGCCGCGCCCGACTTGAGCACGGCGAGCAGCGCCACCACGAGGTCCGCCGAGCGCGGCAACCGCAGCGCCACCAGGCGTTCCGGCCCCGCGCCTCCCGCGATCAGCCGGTGCGCCAACCGGTTGGCCCGCGCGTTGAGCTCCGCGAACGTGAAGGACTCGTCGGCGACCAGCGCGGTGGCGTCCGGCGTGCGCCGAGCCTGCCGCGCGAAGAGGTGCGGGAACGGTGGATCGGAGACTTCCAGTACCGGACCCGCCTGCAGCGTGCCTTCGTCGACCAGCGACGGCTCGCGGCCGGCGGCGACGTCACCCAGCAGCATCACGAGATGCCCGGTCATCCGTTCGATCGTGGCCGCGTCGAAGAGATCGGGGTTGTACTCGACCGCGCCGCGCAGCACGTCACCGCGTTCCTGGAACTCGAACGTCAGGTCGCACGTCGACGTGACGACCGGCAGCCGCACCTCCTCGACCGCGAGGCCGGCGATCTCCGGGACCTCGTCCGCGGTGTTCTGCAGCAGCACCATCACGTCGAACAGCGGGTTGCGGCTCGGATCGCGGTCCGGCCCCGCGGCCTCCACGACCCGTTCGAACGGCAGGTCCTGATGCGCGAACGCGTCCAGCACCGTCTGCCGCACGTCGGCCAGGAACTCGCGGAACGGCTTGGAGTCCACAGTGGACCGCAAAACGAGCGTGTTCACGAAGAGCCCGGTCACGTTCTCCAGCTCGGCCCGGTCGCGCCCGGACGTCACCGTGCCCACGGCGACGTCGGACTGCCCGCCGTATCGGGCGAACAGCAGCTGGCAGGCCGCCACGAGCGTCATGAACAACGTGGTGCCGCCGTCACGCAGTCCCGCGACCGGCAGCTCGAACTCGTGCACGGCACCGGACGTGGTGCGGACGGCGGGCCGGGGCCGATCGGTCGGCAGCTCCAGCGGTGCCACCCCGGCGAGCTGCTCCCGCCAGTACCGCTGCTGCGCGCCGAGGTCGAGGCCGCGCTGCCACACCGCGAAGTCCGCGTACTGCACGGGCAGCTCCGGCAGCTCCCGTCCCTCGTACAGCGCGGCCAGGTCGCCGGTGAGCACCGCGGTCGACCATCCGTCGGTGACGATGTGGTGCAACGTCAGCACCAGCACGTGCTCGTCGGCACCGGCTCGAACCAGCCGCGTGCGCAGCAACGGACCGGTGCGCAGGTCGAACGGCGTTGTGGTCTCCTCCAGCAGGACGGTGTCGAGGTCGCCCTCCTCCGGTCGCAGCCGCACCTCGTACGGCTCGCCGATGATCTGCACGCCGTCGGTGAACGTCGTGCGCAGCGACTCGTGCCGCGCCACCAACGCCGTCAGCGCCGCGCTCAGCCTCCGCACGTCCAGCGGACCGCGCAACCGCAACGCCGTCGGGGTGATGTACTCCGTGCCGCCGGCCTCGAACTGGTCCAGGAACCACAGCCGCCCCTGGGCGAACGACTGCGGAACTTCCGTTCGCGGTACCACCGGAATCGTCGCGGAGTCACCGTCCCGCAACGCCTCCGCCAGCTGCGCCACGGTGGGGTGCTGGAACAGCACCCGCGGCGACACCTGCACCCCGAACGCCGCCCGCAGCCGCGCGACGACCCGGATGCTCAGGATCGAGTCTCCGCCCAGCGCGAAGAAGTCGTCCTGGGCGCCGACCCGGTCCACGCCCAGCACATCCGTCCAGGCGGCGGCGACCACGCGTTCGGCGTCGGTGCGCGGCGCCACGAACCCGGCCGAGGTGAACTCGGGCGCGGGCAACGCCTTGCGGTCCAGTTTGCCGCTGGAGGTCACCGGCAGCTCGGCCAGTTCCACGAACGCCGCCGGCACCAGGTGGGTGGGCAACACCGCGCTCAGCGCAGCCCGGACGTCCACCGATGGCGAGCCGACGAGGTAGGCGACGAGCCGGTCGTCCACCGCCACCACGGCGGCCTGCTCGACACCGGGCACGTCCAGCAGCGCGGCGACGATCTCGCCCGGCTCGATCCGGATGCCGCGGATCTTGACCTGGTCGTCGGTGCGGCCGAGGTAGTCGAGCATCCCGTTCGCCAGCCACCGCACGCGGTCGCCGGTGGCGTACATGCGCGTGCCCTGTTCGAACGGGTTCGCCACGAACCGCTGGGCCGTCAGGCCCGCGCGGCCCAGGTAGCCGCGGGCCACCTGCGCGCCCGCCAGGAACAGCTCACCCGGCACACCCGCCGGGACCGGACGCAAGTCGTCGTCCAGCACGTACGCACGCACGTTGTGACCCGGCTTGCCGATCACCGGCCGGTCGTGGTCGGCGAGCGCGCAGTACGTGGCGTCGACTGCAAACTCGGTCGGGCCGTAGTAGTTGAGGCCGATCTCGCGCACTTCCTGCCACAGCGACTCGTCCACGGCCTCACCGCCGAGCATCAGCGTCCGCAGCCCGGCGTCGAGCAGCCCGGCCGGGAGGAGCTGGCGCGCGTACGTCGGCGTCACGTCCATCACGTCGATGTCGTGCTCGCGGACGTACCGCACCAGCGCGGGCGGGTCGAGCCGCAGGTCCTCGCCGATCACGTGCAGCTCGTGCCCGGCGGCGAGGAACAGCAGGCCCTCCCACGACGTGTCGAACGAGAACGCCGCGGTGAGCGCGAACCGTTGCGGTGCATCAGGTATCAGGGTCGCCCGGTGGTCGGCGCAGAGGTTCGCGAGCTGGGCGTGCTCGATCACCACGCCCTTCGGCGTCCCGGTCGACCCGGACGTGTAGATCACGTAGGCCGGGTGCCCGGGCAGCACCTCCACGTCCGGGTCGTGCGCGGGGAACGCGCTGACGTCGGGCAGCTCGTCCAGCACCAGCACGGGTTTCGCGTCGGCGAGGAGGCGCTCCCGGCGGCCGGGCGGGAGGTCGCGGTCGATCGGCAGGTACGCGGCACCGGCCTTCAGCACCGCCAGCAGCGCGACCACCACGTCCTGACGCGGCAGGGCGAGGCCGACGAGTCGTTCCGGTCCGGCGCCGTCCGCGACCAGCTTGTGCGCCAACCGGTTCGCGGCGGCGTTGACCTCGGCGAACGTGTGCGGCCACACCGCGATCGCGTCCGGTGTCGCGGCGGCCTGCCGGGCGAAGACCTCGTGGTAGAGCTCGCCGGACGTCTCCAGCTCGGTCCACGCGTCCAGGTCGAGCTCGCCCGGCACGGTCCACGGCAGCGCGCCGACCGGCCGGCGGGGATCGGTGGCGATACCGCTGAGCAGGACGTGCAGCCGTTCGCTCAACCTCCGCGCGGTGGCTTCGCCGAACAGGTGCGGGTCGTAGGCGAGGTCGAAGCTCAGCCGGTCGCCGAGGTGCGCGGTGAGCGTGATCGGCAGGTTGGTCGTGTCGGTCGCGGTGACCTCCACGACGCGCGGTCCGGCCGTGGACTCGCGGTCGAACGGGTAGTTCTCGAACACCACGACGCTGTCGAACAACCCGCCGCCGAGCTGCGCCAGCGAGATGTGCTCGAACGCGCGCGCCTCGCTCTGCGCGTGCTGCAACGAACGCAACCATTCGACGGCAGGCTGGTCATCGGCCACGCCGATCCGGGTGGGCACGGTGTTGATGAACATGCCGATCATCGACTCGACGCCGGGCAGCTCGGCGGGACGCCCGGACACGGTCGTGCCGAAGACGACGTCGTGAGTGCCGCTGTGCCGGGCCAGCAGCACCGCCCACGCGCCCTGCACCACCGTGTTGACCGTGATGCCGTGCTCGCGGGTGGCCGCGCGCAACGCCTCGGAGTCCTCTGTGGACAACGACACGGTGATGGACTCGGTCGACTCGGCCCGATGGGCCTCGGTGGGCTTGCGGTCGTACGGCAGTGCAGTGGGCTCGGCCCCGTCGAGCACCTCGCGCCAGTACCGTTGCGCGGCCGGCGTGTCCTGCTCGGCCAGCCACCGCAGGTAGTCGCGGAACGGACGGCGGGTGGACGCCGGCTCGCCGCGGTACTCCGCGACGACCTCGGCGAACACCTGCGCGGTGCTCCAGCCGTCCAGCAGCACGTGGTGCGATTCCCACACCATGCGCACGCGAGAACCGCTCACCGGTGTGACGTCGATGCGCAGCAACGGAGACGCTTCGCGGTGCACCACCTGCACCGGCTCGTCCACGCCCTCCCAGACGATGCTCGTGCGCAGGACCGGTGTGCGGGCGATCACCCGGCGCCAGGCCGCGCGCAACGCCTCCGGGTCGTCGACGCCGTCGAGCACCAGCTCCAGCCGGTCGACGTACGCGCTCGGGTCGAGCAGGTGGTGGAACAGCATGCCGGACTGCAGCGGCGTGAGCGGGTAGACGTCCTCGACGTCGGCCGGCAGCGCGTCGACCTGCTCCTGGGTGAGGCGGGCCAGCGGGAAGTCCGAGGGCGTGTGGCCGCCGGTGCTCGTACGGCAGTGTTCGACGATCTCCCGCAACGACACCAGCATCCGCTCGGCCTCGGCCCGCGGGCTCTCACCGGTGTACGACCACGTCAACCGCAGGCACCCGTCGGCCACCACGCCGTTGACCTCGACCGGGTGCCGGGCGAGATCGGGTCCGGGGACTTCGTGGCCTCCGGCGAACTGACCGTGGTAGTTGAAGCACAGATCCGGCAGCTCGCCGCTCAGGCCGCTGTCCGGCGTGAGATACCGCAACGCCTCGTACGACAGGCCCTTGTGCGGGATCGCGCGCAGCTGTTCCTTGACCGACTTGAGCACCACGCCCCAGTCGCCGTCCGGGAAGTCCAGGGAGACCGGGAACTGGGTGGTGAACCAGCCGATCGTCCGGGACACGTCGGCGTCGAGCACGTCCCGGCCGTGTCCCTCCAGCGTCAGCTCCGCGCGGCCGAGCGCGGCGAGCAGCACGTCGTTGATCTGCGTGTGGTAGATGCCGGGGACGTCGTGCAGCAACGCCGCTGTCGTCTCGGCGTCCAGGCTCACCGTGAAGCTGCGGCGCTCTCCGTCCGCCACGCCACCGGTCGGCTGACGGCGCCAGTGCGGCAACGCGTCGCGGAAGTCCTGGTGCGTGAGATGGTGCGCCCACCGCGTGAACGGCATCGTCGGCGGGTCGAGCTGCTGACCGTGCCACGCCCTCGCGAGGTCCTCCAGCAGGATCCGCCACGACACCCCGTCGACGATCAGGTGGTGCGCGGACAGGTACAGCCTCGTCCCCACCAGCACCGCGCGCAACAACGGTCCGTTGGCGAGGTCGAAGTCGCGGTGCTCGAACTCGTCGGCGACCTCCAGCACCGGCGGGCGTGCGCCGAGCTCCATCCGTCCGCCGGCGAACCGCAGGCGCAGGGCTTCGTGATGCGCCACAACGACGTCCAACGCGCGTTGCACGTCCACATCGGACGGGACGTCGACGGCGAGCGACATGGCGTAGTCGGTGCCGCCGTCGTGCTCGAAGAACCACCGCTGGATCGGCGTCAGCGGCGCCGGACCCTCGACGTGCGCGATCTCCGCCTCGACGGCGGGCGCCGCCACGAGTGCCAGCTCGGCCACGGTCTGGTGCCGGAACACGTCGCGCGACGAGAGCTGGAGCCCTGCCCGCCGAGCCCGGGACACCAGCTGGATGGCGAGGATCGAGTCACCGCCGAGTCCGAAGAAGTTGTCGCCCACGCCGACGTGCCCGACACCCAGCACCTCGGACCAGATGCCCGCCAGCGTCTCCTCGGCGGGCGTGCGCGGCGCCTGGAACTCCTCCCGCCGCGGCACGGGAGCGGGCAGCGCCTTTCGGTCCACCTTGCCGTTGGCCGTCAACGGCAACCGGTCGAGTGTGACGAACGCGGACGGCACCATGTAGTCCGGCAGGCTGTCCTTCAGCCAGGGACGGAGATCCGCTCGTGTGCCGACGACGTAGCCGACGAGCCGGTCATCGCGCGCGATGACCACCGCGTCCGTGACGTCGGGATGCCGCACGAGAGCGGCCTCGACCTCGCCGGGCTCGATGCGGAACCCGCGGATCTTCACCTGGTCGTCGACCCGCCCCAGGTACTCGAGCTGCCCCTCGGCCGTCCACCGCACCCGGTCGCCCGTGCGGTACATCCGTGCCCCAGAAGAATCATCAACGTCGAACGGGTTCGCGAGGAACCGCGACGCGGTCAGGCCCGGCTGCCCGAGATAGCCCCGCGCGACCTGAGCGCCGGCCAGGTGGAGCTCACCGGCCACGCCGACCGGCACCGGCCGCAGGTCCGCGTCGAGCACGTGCGCCTGCAGGTTGCGCAGTGGTCTGCCGATCACCGGCCGGTCACCCTCGACCCGGCACGACACCGCGTCGACCGTGCATTCCGTCGGGCCGTAGAAGTTGTGGGCGTTGGTGCCGGCCAGTTCGCGCCAGAGCCGTTCGCCCAGCGCCTCGCCGCCGAGCATCAGCACGCGCGGGTGGTGTTCCAGCAGCCCCGCCGGGATGAGCTGTCGCAGGTAGGACGGCGTCAGGTCGAGGAAGTCGATCCGGTGCTCGCCGACGTAGGAGACGAGAGCGTCCGCGTCGAGCCGCACGTCGTCGCCCAGCAGGTGCAGTTCGTGCCCGGCGGCCATCAGCACCGGGCCCTCCCACGACGTGTCGAACGAGAACACGGCGCTCAGCGCGGCACGCATCCGTTCGCCGCCCGCGAAGTCCGCGACGTGGCTGTGCAGGAGGTTCACCAGGTTCCGGTGTTCGACCACGACACCCTTCGGTGTGCCGGTCGAGCCGGAGGTGTAGATGACGTAGGCGGCCTGGGACGGCAGGATCCGCACCGCCGGGGCGGCCGCCGGCAGCTCGCCGGTGTCCGGCAGCGCGTCGAGCACCAGCACGGCACCGGCGTCAACGCGCAGGTGCTCCTGGCGATCACGCGGCAGACCCGGGTCGATCGGCAGGTGGACCGCGCCTGCCTTCAACACCGCCAGCATCGCCACGATCGCGTCCGTCGTGCGGGGCAACGAGACCCCGACCACCTGCTCCGGCCGCACGCCCTGCGCGATCAGCCAGTGCGCCAGCCTGTTCGCCCGCGCGTCGAGTTCGGCGTAGGTCGACGTCTCCGCGCCGCAGACCAGCGCGGTGGCGTGCGGCGTGCGGCGAACCTGCGCCTCGAAGATTGCGGTGAACGTCGTCACGGGCGCGTCGAGCGCGGTGGAGTTCCACTCCCGCATGCGATCCAGCTCGGCCCTCGTGGCCAGCGGCAGGGCGTGCACCGGCCGCGACGGGTCTTCGGCCACACCGCCGAGCAGCACGAGCAGGTGCTCGCCGAGCCGCTGCACGGTCGCCGCGTCGAACAGGTCGGTGCTGTACTCCAGCACGCACTCCAGCTCGTCGCCGCACGGCGTGAACTCCACGGTCAGGTCGAAGTCCGCCGCCCACCGCTCGACCGGCACGTCCTCGACGGTGAGCCCGGGGAACGCCGGCAGACCGCGTTCGGTGTTCTGCAGCAACACCATCACGTCGAACAGCGGGTTGCGGCTCGCGTCGCGGTTCGCGCCGACCGCGTCCACCAGCTTCTCGAACGGCACCTCGTCGTGCAGCGCGTGGTCCTGCCGCAGCAGGTCGGTGAACGCACCATCCACAGTGGAGCGGACGACGGCCGTGGCGACGAAGAACCCCACGACGCGGTTGAGCTCGGGGCGCGTCCGGCCGGAGGTGACCGTGCCGAGCGCCACGTCGGACTGGCCGCTGTAGCGGGCGAACAACACCTGGCAGGCCGCCATCAGCGTGCCGAACAACGTGGTGTCGTGCTCTCGTGCGACCCGCTCCAGGCCACCGGTGACCGCGGCGGGCACGACGAACCGATGTGCCGCGCCCGCGCCACTGCGTTCAGCAGGCCGCGGCCGGTCGGTCGGCAGCTCCAACGGCGACAGCCCGGCGAGCCGTTCCTCCCACCGCCCCAGCGCGTCGTCCCAGCGCTGCTCCCGGTGCCACGCCGCGAAGTCCGCGTACTGGATCGACAGCTCCGGCAACCGCTCACCGCGGTACAGCGCGGCCAGCTCCTCGGTCAGCACACCGAGCGACCAGCCGTCGGTCACGATGTGGTGCGCGCCGAGCATCAGCACGTGGTCCTGCGGCCCGAACCGCACGATCAGCGCGCGGAACAACGGCCCGCGCTCCAGGTCGTAGGACCGCGCGAACTCCGCGGTCAGGTCGCACTCGTCGACAACAGGCACGTCGAAGTCGCGAGCTGGATGCACGATCTGCACGGCGGCGCCGTCGCGTTCGGCGAAGGTGGTGCGCAACGCCTCGTGCCGGTCCACCAGCTTCTGCACACACCGCGCAAGCCTCGGCACGTCGAGCGGACCGCGAAACCGCAGTGCACGCCCGGAGTTGTGGTCGTTGCAGCCTGGACGCAGCCGGTCGAGCAGCCACAACCGGTGCTGGGCGGGAGAGGTGGGCAACGGTCCCGTGCGCGGCACCGCCGGGATCACCGGGGTGGCGGCCACGGCGCCCGCGAGACGCTTGCGGAGTTGTTCCCGCAGGTGCGCGGGCAGGGCGGAAACGCGATCCTGCTTGGACGTGGTCATGGGGTGCGGGTCCTCAGAGTTCGTCGAGAGAAGCGGTGTGCTCGAGCTCGCTCAGGATCAGTTCCTCGACGAGGTCGGCGAGTGCGGCGACGGTGCGGGCGGACAGCACGTCGCGAGGGCTCAGCGCGACCCCGAACGCGTCTCGCAGCAGCGACGTGACGTGCATGCCGCGGATGGAGTCGCCACCGAGCGCGAAGAAGTCGTCCTCGGCGCCGACGCGGTCGATTCCGAGCGCCTGCGCCCAGATCGCTGCGACGGCTGCCTCGGCCGGGGTGCGCGGCTCGACGTGTCCGGCCGGTGTCCACTCCGGATCGGGCAGGGCGCGCCGGTCGAGCTTGCCGTTGGGGCTCAACGGGAACTCGTCCAGCGGCACGATCGCGGCCGGCACCATGTAGTCCGGCAGCGCGGCCGCCGCGGCCTTGCGCAACGCGTCCACGTCCGGCGTCTTCACGTAGGCGACGAGGCGGTCGTCACGCACGACGACGACGGCGTCGCCCAGCACGGCCTCGATCTCGCCGAGCTCCACCCGCAGTCCGCGGATCTTCACCTGGTGGTCGGTGCGCCCCAGGTACTCGACCGAGCCGTCCGCCCGCCAGCGGGCGAGGTCACCGGTGCGGTACATGCGGGTACCGGCCGGGCCGAACGGGTCGGCGACGAACCGGGAGGCCGTCAGCCCGGGCCGGTTGAGGTAACCGCGCGCGAGCTGGACGCCCGCCAGGTACAGCTCGCCGGGAACACCAGGTGGCACGGGTCGCAACTCGGGGTCGAGGACGCGCAACGACGTGTTCCACACCGGCCTGCCGATCGGCACGACCCCGGCGGCCGGTTCGGTGGCCCAGCTCGTCACGTCCACGGACGCCTCGGTCGGGCCGTAGAGGTTGTGCAGCGGCACGTCCAGCACGTCGTACCAGGCCCGCACGAGGTCGGCCGGCAACGCCTCACCGCTGCACAGCACGCGCCGCAGCCCGGTGCAGCCCGCGGCGGCCGGTTCGCGCAGGAACGCCCGCAGCATCGACGGCACGAAGTGCACGGTCGTGATCGACTCGCGCTGGATCAGATCAGCCAGGTAGTCCGGGTCGCGGTGACCTTCGGGTTTCGCCACGACCAGCGTGGCCCCGGCGACCAGCGGCCAGAAGAACTCCCAGACCGACACGTCGAAACTCGCCGGTGTCTTCTGCAACACGCGGTCGCCGGACGTGAGCCCGTACTGGTGCTGCGTCCACAGGAGACGGTTGACGATGCCCCGGTGCGGCACCACCACGGCTTTGGGCTTGCCGGTCGAACCGGAGGTGTAGATCACGTACGCCGGGTGGTCCGGCGTCAGCGCGATCTCGGGCGCCGTCGGCGGAAAGCCCGCCGCGCCGAGTGGTGAGTCGACCACGAACACCGGGGCGGCGTCACCGAGCATGAACGCGATCCGTTCGGCGGGCAGGTCGGCGTCGATCGGCAGGTACGCCGCACCCGTCTTGAGCACCGCGAGCAGCGTGACGACCAGGTCGATCGACCGGGGCAGCGTCACGGCGACCACGCGTTCCGGGCCGGCGCCCTCGGTGATCAGCCGGTGCGCCAGCCGGTTCGCGCGCCGCTCCAGCTCCGCACCCGTGATCGCCTCGCCCTCGAACCGGACCGCGTCGTCGGCACGGGGAGCCAGCAGGTCCAGCAGGGTGCAGTCGGGCACCTCGTGCGCGGTGTCGTTCCACGCCTCCAGCCGGTCGAGCTCGGCGGGAAGGAGCATCGGCAGCGCGCCGACCTCGCGATCGGCGTCCTCGGCGATGCCGGTCAGCAGCACGCGCAGGTGGTCGCCGAACCCGCGCGCCGTGGACTCGTCGAACGCCGCGGGGTCGTAGCCGAGCAGCACGGTCAGCTCGGTGTCCGGGTAGACCGTGGCGCTCAACGGGAAGTTCGTCGTCTCCACCGCCCGCAGGTCGCGCAGGGGCAGCCCGTTCGCCGGGTAGTTCTCGAACACCAGCACGCTGTCGAACAGGTTCACCCCGCCTTCGACCCCGCTCCAGGCGTGCAGGTCGGTCAGCGGTACGTGCTCGAACCGCCGTGCCTCGACCTGCGCCTCCTGCACGCCGCGCAGCCACGCCGCGACGGGTTCGTGGTCGAGCACCGCCACGCGAACCGGCAGGGTGTTGATGAAGATCCCGGTGATGTCGTCCACGCCGGGAAGATCGGCGGGCCGGCCGGACACCGTGGCGCCGAAGCACACGTCGTCCCGGCCGCTGCAGCGAGCGAGCAGCACCGCCCACGCGCCCTGCACGACCGTGCCCGGTGTCAGCCGCTGCTCGCGTGCGAACGCGTACAGCGCGGCGGATTCCGTTGCGGACAACGAGATCCGCAGGTTCGCGGTGGTGCTGGATTCGTGCTGCCCGGACGGCGTGCGGTCGAACGGCAGCGGCGTCGGCTCGGTGAAGCCGCCGAGCACCGCGCGCCAGTGGCGTTCGGCGGCCTCGTCGTCCTGGCGGTGCAGCCATTCGACGTAGTCGCGGAACGGCGGCCGTTCGGCGGGTTCGCCCAGCACGTCGGTGAGCACCTGGAAGACGCTCCAGCCGTCGAGCAGCACGTGGTGGAACGTCCACACCACCTGCACCTCGCCCTCGGGCAGGCGGGCGAGCGTCAGCCGCATCAACGGCGCGGTCCCCAGCTCCACGCCCTCCGCGCGGTCCTCGTCCAGCAGCGCCCTGAGCAGTTCCTCGCGGTCACCGGTCGTCCAGTCGAGGTGGCGGATCGGCAGAGAGGCGTGCGCGTGCACGACCTGCAGCGGTTTCGGCACGCCCTCCCACACCACGCTGCTGCGCAGGACCGGGGTGCGGTCCACGACCCGTTGCCACGCCGCCGCGAGCTCGGCCGGGTCCGCGGTGACGACGAAGCTGGTCTGCTGCAGGTAGACGCCGTCGAGCGAGTGGAACACCATGCCGGCCTGCATCGGCGTCAACGGGTAGACGTCCTCGACGTGCGGCAGCGCGATCCGGTCGCAGGCGGCCTGGTCCAGCCGCGCCAGCGGGAAGTCCGACGGCGTGCGGCCACCGGCGTCCGGCCGCGCGCAGTGGCGCGCGATGTCCCGCAACGCCACCAGCATCTCGCCCGCGAGCCGCGTGACCGTCGCCTCGTCGTGCAGTTCGGTGCTGTAGAACCAGGTCACCTCCAGCCGGTCACCCTCGACGCGGCTGACCACGTCGAGGGCGTGCGGCCGCGGTGAGCCGGGATCGGCGTCGAGGTCCATGCCGCTCTGGCCGTCGTCGAACCGGCCGAGGTGGTTGAACCCGACCTCCGGTGTCACGTCCGGAAGGCCCGCGCCGGTGAGGTGGCGCAGTGCGCCGTACCCGATGCCGCGCCGGGGGATCGCCCGCAGCTGCTCCTTGACCGCCTTGAGCGTCTCGCCCCAGCCCGCCTCCGGCAGGTCGAGGACGACCGGGAACATCGAGGTGAACCAGCCGACCGTGCGGGAGAGGTCCACACCGTCGAACAGCTCCTCGCGGCCGTGGCCCTCCAGCGCGACCAGGACCCTCGGGGAGCCGGTCCAGCCGCTCAGCACGCAGCCGAGCGCGGCCAGCAGGACGTCGTTGACCTGTGTGCGGTACACGGGCGGCACGTCGCGCAGGACCTGCCGGGTGTCCTCTTCGGACAGCCGGACGGTGACGCCGTGCTGGGTGGCCGTGGTGCCGGTGCGCGGGTTGCCCCCGGTGATCCGCTCCCAGTGCGCGCGTTCGTCGTCGAAGCCGCCCGCTCCCGCGTGCTCGACGAGCCGGTGCGCCCATTCGCGCAGTGACGTCGTCTTGGGTGGCAGCTGTTCACCGCGGTAGGCGGCACGCAGGTCCTCGGCGATGATCCGCCACGAGATGCCGTCCACGACGAGGTGGTGCGCGGACAACCGGACCTGGCGCGGCGCCACGATCTCCGCCCGCAGCTGCGAGTGCCCGGACGGCTCGATGCGCTGGCGCCACTCGCCTTCCTCGAACGCGTACCGCGCCCGCAGCGCGTCGTGGTGCTCCACCACGGTGCCGACGGCTTTGCCGAGTCGTTCCTGGTCGACGTCCTCGGCGAAGTCGAGCAGCACGGACTGGTGGAACCGGCCCGGCCGCTCGTGGTGCTCGAAGAACCAGCGCTGGATCGGGGTGAGCGGCACGTCCCCGGTGACCTGGCCCTGCTCGGCGGTGGTGCCGTCGGCGGAACGCACGTGCGGGGCGAGCTCGGCGATCGTCTGGTGCTGGAAGACGTCACGCGCGCTCAGGTGCAGACCGGCCGCCCGCGCCTTGGTGACGACGCTGATCGCGAGGATCGAGTCACCGCCCAGCTCCAGGAACCCGTCCCGCACCCCGACCCGGCCGACGCCGAGGACCTCGGCGAACACCGAGGCGAGCACGGCCTCGACCGGCGTGCGGGGCGCGACGAACCGGGCGCGCTCGACCCGTGGCGCGGGCGGCTCGGGCAGGTTCGCGCGATCGATCTCGTCGAGCACCACCCACGCCGACGGGATGAGGTAGTCGGGCAGCACCTGGCTCAGGAAACCCTTGAGCTCCGCGGGGTTCGCCCGCGTCACGTAGCCGACGAGCCGGCCGTCGCCCGCCACCACGTGCGCGTCGTCGACGACCCGGCGCAGAACCCCCTCCACCACCGCCGGGTCGACCCGGAACCCGTGCACGCGTGCCACGTCCTCCGCTTCCCCGGCGAACTCGACCAGGTCGCGGTCCGGGTCCGCGGTGACGGCCTCGCACAGCGCGACGAGGTCGTCGGCCATGCGCTCGATCGTGCTCGCGTCGAACAGATCGGTGTTGTACTCCAGCGTCAGCGTGAGGTCGTCTCCCCGCGGCCAGAACTCGGTGACCAGGTCGAACCGCGCGGCCGGCCGCGGCAGTCCGACCTCCTCGGCGCTCAGCTCGCCGAAGCCGGTGCGGGTGAGCAACGGCTGTTGCAGCGCGACGACGGCCTGCACCAGTGGCGTCCGGCTCGGGTCGCGGCCGGGCCGCAGTTCCTCCACGAGCTGGTCGAACGGCACGTCGTCGTGCGCGAACGCCTCCAGCACGGTGTCGCGCACCTGGTCGAGGTAGGCGCTGAACGACTGCTCCGGGTCGAGCCACGTCCGCAGCACCAGCGTGTTGACGAAGAAGCCCGCGACGCCGTCCAGCTCGGCCCGGTCGCGTCCGGAGTTCACCGTGCCGACCGCGATGTCGCGCTGGCCGCTGTACCGCGCCATGATCACCTTCACCAGCGCGGTGAGCGTCATGAACAGCGTGGCGTCGTGCGCCCGGCCCACCGTGGCGAGCCGGCGCACCAGATCGGCGCCGAGCGGGCGCCGCAGCACCGCGCCCGCCGTCGAGCGCAGCGGTGGCCGCACCCGGTCGGTGCGCAGGTCGAGGGGTTCGAGCCCGTCGAGCTTGTGCCGCCAGTAGTCCACGCTCGGCACGGGCTGGTCCTGTTGCCACAGCGCGAAGTCCGGGTACTGCAGGCGTGGTGGCGGTAGCTGCTCGCCGGCGTAGAACCTGGCCAGCTCGTCGAGCAGCACCGTGACCGACCGGCCGTCGGTGATGATGTGGTGCTGGCACAGCACGAGGACCTGGTCGCGCGTGAGCAGCGCGCGCGTCAGCGGCCCGGTGCGCAGGTCGAAGGGTTCGGCCAGCTCGGCGGCGAGGTCGTCGACGAGCTCCAGCGGCACCGTGCCGTGCGGGCTGATCACCTGGACGTCGCCGTGGACGGTGGTGCGCAGTGCGTCGTGCCGGGCGACCAGCGCGTCCAGCGACTGCTGGAGGCGGGCGAGGTCGAGCGAACCGGTGAGCCGCACGCCGACGGCGGTGTTGCTGTCCGGCCCCTCCGCGCCCTGGAGCCGCTTCTGCGTGCGGGACAACGGCACGCTCTGTCCTTTGTGGACGCGCGGGATCTCGGCCGGCGTGGTGTCCGGCAGCACTTCGGCGAGTGCCGTCACCGTGCGGTGCTCGAAGAGAGCGCGCAGCGGCAGCCCGCCGCCCAGCAGTGCCAGCGCCCGCGTGGCGAGCACCGAGTCGCCGCCGAGGTGGAAGAAGTCGTCCCCGGCGCCGACCGCGTCGAGCCCCAGCACCTCCGCCCAGACCTTCGCGACCCGTTCTTCGGCAGGCGTGCGCGGGGCCGTGAACCCCGGCGTCGCGGTGTGGGCCGAGGGTGCCGGCAGCGCCGATCGGTCGAGCTTGCCGTTGGGGCTCAACGGGAACGCGTCCAGCACCACGAACACCGACGGCACCATGTGCGCGGGCAGCCTGGCCGCCACCAGCGCCCGCAGCTCGGCCTGGTCGGCCTCCCCGGTGACGTACCCGACGAGCCGCTTGAGTCCCTGCTCGGCACGGGCGACCACGACGGCCTCGCGCACCGCCGGGTGCTCGCGCAGCACGGCCTCGATCTCGCCGGGCTCGATGCGGAACCCGCGGATCTTGACCTGGTGGTCGGCGCGTCCGACGAACTCGAGCACTCCGTCGCGCCACCGCACCACGTCACCGGTGCGGTACATCCGCCCCGGCCCGAACGGGTTGGCCAGGAACCGCTGCGCGGTGAGACCTGGCCGGTCGAGGTAGCCGCGGGCGAGGCCGGCACCTGACACGTAGAGCTCGCCCTCGGTCGCGGGTCGCAGGTCGTCGTCCAGCACGTGGGCAACCGTGCCGGGGATGGGTGTGCCGATCGGCGGGCTGCCGCCGGGGCTCAGCGGTTCGCTCCACGTCGACACCACCGTGGACTCCGTCGGGCCGTAGGCGTTGATCATCCGCCGGCCCGGCGACCAGCGCTCGACCAGCTCGGGCGTGCAGGCGTCACCGCCGACGACCAGGGTGCGGAAGTCCGGCAGCGGCACGTCCGGCACCGTCGCCATGGCCACGGGAGGGATCAGCGCGTGGGTGATCTTGTTGTGCCGCAGGACCTCGGCGAGCTGCTCGCCCAGCAGCGGCCCTTCCGGCGGTACGACCAGGGCGGCACCCGACGGCAGCGCCATGCACAGCTCCAGCACCGAGGCGTCGAAGCTGGGGGAGGAGAACTGCAGCACCCGGTCACCCGGCCGGACCTGGAAGTGCTCGATCTCGGCCTGTGCGAAGTTCGCGAGGCCGGTGTGCGTGACGACCACGCCCTTGGGCCGTCCGGTCGAACCCGACGTGTAGATGACGTACGCCGGATGAGCCGGGTCGAGCTCCACCTCGGGATCGGTGTCCGGCAGTCCCGCCGTGTCCACTTCGGACTGAAGGGTGAGCAGCGGCGCGGCGTCGCGCAGCATGAAGTCGATCCGCTCCACGGGGTAGGCGGGGTCGACGGGCAGATAGGCCGCTCCGGCCTTGAGCACGGCCAGCTGCGCCACGACGATGCCTGTCGACCTCGGCATGCGCAGCGCCACGATCCGCTCGGGACCGGCTCCCCGCTCGCGCAACCAGTGCGCCAGCCGGTTCGCGCGGGCGTTCAGCTCGGCGTAGGTGAGCGTGCCCGATGGTGCGATGACGGCGCGTGCGTGCGGGGATGACGCGACTCTGGCGCGGAACAGTGCCGTGAGGAACATTTCGGCGGAGGACCTTTCCGGGGGATCAGTCGGAAAAGAGGGAGATCAGGCGGCGCGGCGGGCGAGCCTGCCGCCGACCTGGAGCCAGCCGATGCCGCGGCCGGGGGAACCGCGCAGGAAACGGCCGGTTTGCGTGGTGTCACCGGTGCCGACGTCCCGCATTCGGAACAGCAGACCGTCGTAGAGCGTCAACTCGGCGAACGGCTCGCCGTCCACGGCGAGTCGTAGTGGCGTGTTTTCACCTGGCATGACGGAATACTCCGTATCGCCGTTGTAGAAACGCCCCATGCAGTCCGGCGGTGTGCTGGTCAGGCGTTCTCCCAGCTCGCGGCAACCGTCGTAGTCGCCGACACCCAGCTCACGCGCCAATTCGCGCCACATGGCGAATCCGGTGCTGCCATTCGTGGTGAGGGCGACTACGGTGCCGCTTTCCGAATGCACGCGCAGGTGGCAGGACGTCCCGTCGCCGGTGCCGTCGTGCCCGAACCACCCGCCCTCGAACAACGCCACGCCGAGACCCCAGGCGTCGGCCATCCCGAACGGCTCCGCTCCCTCGGCCGGTGTCCGCATCTCGCGCAGCTCGGCGTCCGCCACGAGCCGCGGCCCGTCGCCGGCGAGCATCCTCCCGAGCCGCACCAGATCGATCGCGCTCGCCGCGATGGCGCCGGCCGGCGCGTCCACGAGCGTGAGCGACTGGTGCACCGGCACGACCCGGTGCCGGTCGGGGTTGACCGCGTGCCCCGGCACCGCGTCCTGCGGGCCGTCCGGCGCCACCACGAAGTGCGCGGCCACGCCGAGTGGCCGCAGCAGCACCGACGACATGGCCTCCCACCAGCTCATACCCGTGACGACCTCGATCAGGTGCCCGGTCGCGCTGTAGCCGATGTTCGAGTAGGAGAAACCGTCACCGGGCTCGTGCAGCGGGTCGGCGCGGCGGAAGCACTCGGCCACGTGCTTGCTCAGCGTGGACGCCGTGACCTCGTCGGAATCGGACGGCAGGCCGCCGGTGTGGCTCAGCAGATGCCGCGCGGTGAGGCGGTCGCTCAGGCTCGCCGCGGCTGGCACGTACTCGGTGAGCGGCTCGTCCAGATCGAGATCCCCGTCCGACACGAGGATCATCGCCAGTGCCGCGGTGAAGGTCTTGCTGACCGACCCCACGGGCACGCGCGCAGCGCGTGTCATCGGTGGCCCGTCGGTGTGCTGGACGCCGAACTCGACTGCGCGGGTAATTCCACCGCGGTGCACGGCGAGTTGTGCTCCCGGAATGAAATGGCGTCTGGAGAGTCTTTCCAGCAGCGGTTCTATCTGGACGTCGTGCATGTCTCCTCGCAGTCCAAAGTCGACCCCCAGAACGTTTTAGTTCCACCTTTTGTGTCAAGGTGCCGGAGTCGGGTCTGCTAGCCCGTTCGGTGGCTCGTACGCTTCCAAATCGGCCTGACGATGCGGGACCGCCAAACGGAGCACGCGCATGGAATGCGCCCGATGGGACGCTTTCTTGATTGCGGCTGTGACGCTCTGTCAACGATCCGTGCGGGGAGACCACTCGAATGGGCGGGTTTGGACTGAAACGTCTCGAAAATGCGCTAAATGTGAGGTCCTTTTTTGGAAAATGTTTCGAATGCGCATCGTAACGAGCGGTGACAGTGCGTGTGAATGTCGATATTTGCCGGGCCGGCCAAGCCGCTTCTCATGTGCGCAACACCTTCCGGTCGACGAAGCCCGCACCGGTTGGTGGCACAGCGCAGATCGACGGGACCGTCTCAGCGGAGGCGTCGTCCGTCCCGATGCGGACGCGCGATCAGGCCGTCGGGGATCCTGTGGAGCCGGCCGGTCCGTTGCTGTTGTGGTGTTGCCGGCCGGAAGGCCCGGTAGCGCTGTTTGGTCACGCACACGATGACGGCGTGCATGAACCTTTCGCGGTCAGGCACCTGGACCGCCCAGCGCTCATCGGTGCGCGTGTTCCACAGCACTCCCGTCTGGTGCCCGCTCATCACGAGGTAGAGCGCTAGCTGGAGGAACATGGCGTGGTCGAGTTCGGAGACGAACTTGAGCTCGAAGACCTGGCCGTCGTGCACGGCGTCCGCGACACCCATGAACGTGATCGGTGTCGCCGCCGACGATGCGACGGCCATTCCGGACAAGTCCATCGGTACCTGTGCCGCGCAGTCGCGGGGAAGCTGTGTGGCCAGCCGCCTCGTCAGCGCGTCACGAACTTCACCACTCACACTCCGCGTGACTTGTTCCGCGTAGCGCATCTGGTCCGTGTCGACAGCGGTCAGCACCAGCGAGTTGTGCCAGGGGTCGTCGTTCAGCTGGGCGCGCAGTTGCCTCGCGATCGGTTTGGGGTTCAGCAGCACCTCGAGTGCGGGGTTGTACCTGTCGAAGAACACCGCCTCCTGGTAGTGCCCCACCACGGGAGAGAGGTCGATCAGCCCGTCGACGCGGTCGATGTCGATCTCCTCGGCCGCACCGTCGTCGAGGCGTCGCCGGTCCAGCAGGTCGACACACGCCTGGAGGTTCTCCGCATAGGTGAAGTCGAAGCAGTCCGACGCCAGCAACGGTTTCTCGTACGCCGGCAGTTCGTCATCCGGCAGCTCGGTGAACCGCTTCACCGGGATGAAGCCGATGCTCTTGGGGTGCCGATGCGGCTGTTCTGATCGCACGAAGACGACTTCGTTCTTGCCCCGGGACGCTGCGACCAGGAAGACGTTGCGCAGGACGGTCGTGTCGACGCCGGGGAATCTGCAGCGCATGTCCCAGGTCGTCTCGTCGTAGTCGAACACCACGCTCGCCGACCGTTCCAGGCCTTTGCTGGAGTCGAACGTCGTGAACACCGCGGTGTCGTCGTTGTAGGTCACCGAGGTGTCGCCGTCCCGGATGGAGGCGTAGACCGTCTTCTTGTTGAAGACCTCACCGTGTCTGCGTTCGAGGTGGTTCAACGCCGCGGCCATCTGCCCGTTGCGTCGACCCAGGCACAACAGGTCGCCTGGAGTTTTCGCCGCCATGAACTCGAGCGCCTCGTTGTAGGAGACGTACCGGATCGTCTGGGCTTGGTTGACACCGACGACCGGTTTGTTCCACGCCTCACTGAGCAGTGCTCCGAGTTCCTGGCCGACTCGGAAGGACTGCGTGAACGGCATCAGTTCGGCCTGCCGGGTGATCTCCCGGGTGAACCGCTGGACGTCCAATGTCGTGTTCGACTGCACTTTCTGGGCAAGGTCGCCGACCAGCACGGTCTGCATCGACGGGTTCAGCGACTTGATGTTGCGCAAAAGCTGCGCGTATTCCTCGTTGATGTCCTGGTACTCGTCGACCACGAGCAGGTCGAACCTGGGGAAACGTGCCGAGAGTTCGGTGAACGCCGTGTTGAACCGCCGGATCGACTCGCCGATGCCGCAACTGATGCGCGCCTCGAGCAGCGAGGGATACACGATGCCGTGGTAGTTCTGCACTTTTGCGTTCTTCACCCGGCGCTGCGCATCCGCTTTCAACAGTTTGCTGTAGGTCAGGTACAGCACTCTCCGGTTCCGGCCTGCCTCGGTGCACAACGCCTGAATCGCCGTGGTCTTGCCCGATCCCACTGTCGCGTCGACGATGACATCCCGCCCGGCCTGCACCGCGTCGATCATCCGCTGCTGTTCGCCGCTCAGTCGCACGGGCATCGCCGCAGTTCTGCGGCCGTCTTTCCCGCGGCGACTCGACGTACGGCTCGGGCTCCCCGTGGGCACGTCGAAAGTCGGATTGGCCGCCAGATGTCCCCGCAACACCGCTTCGGCGTCGGCCCGCAAAGCAGGTCGAAGTTCCGGGGGTAAAAGCACCAGACAACGCGCCTGCAGGGCGCCAGTCGTGCGCTGCAACACAGGTGCCAGTGCATTCAGTGTCATACCGCGCCGGATGCCGTCCAACAGAACCTCTGTGTCCTGCGCCGACCAGGCCGCACCCGCACGGCTGGGTGTGGACGCGGCACCGTCGTTGCGGCTGTCGGCAGTCACATGATCACGTTATCAACAACCGGCGGCGAAAACGCCGGTTTCGCGAACAGGCGGCACAGAGCGCTGTGCACGACAGGTGCAATGCGGCCCAGTATTGGGCGCGTGACCAGCAGGAATACTTATGGCGCTCACCTGGCCAGTGCTATTCCACGTCGGCAGTGGTCAACCGGACGATGAACTCGCCAAGAGTTCGGCCACCGCGTCCGGTGTGAAGCTCATCAGAGGTTCGCGTGCCGCCTCTGCAATCCGCACCTCGTCTGGACAGCCGCGAGCCCGATCACCTGGCGTGTTTGGTGGGACTGACCCGAAAACAGCCGTCATGTCACTGGGTCCAGGTGATCCCAGGCCCGGCCACCATCTCCGCTCCGGTGACCTCCGCCCCCGGTCGCCGCGGTCTCGATCGCGTACACCGTCGAGCGTCCCACCCGCCCCGGGGTGACCGCGGTCCTCGACACGGCGCGGGTCGTCACCGGCCGGCTGCGCACGGCTCTGGCCACGGTGCCGAATGACGAATTGGTGATCTGATGCAACCTGATCGGGTGATCGCGAGTCTCGTCAGTGTGAAGTGGTGGGGATGGTTGACCACGGGGGTGGCGCTCGCGCTGGCCCTCGTGCTCCTGCTGGTCCTGGATCCCGACGCCGAGCGGGAGGTGGCCGACTCGGCAGCGACCTCGTCCGCGCAACCCAGCCCCTCCTCCCCGCCGAGCGGCCCGGCTTCGACGGTGCCCGCGCCGCCGAAGCCGCCGGCCTGGATGCGCAAGCTCGCCGTGGGTGAGAAGCCTCCGCAGTTCGTGCTCTTCTCGTTCGACGGCGCGTCGTCGAAGAAGCATTGGGGCCGCGTGCTTCCGCTGGCGCAGAAGAACAACGCGCACGTCACCGGCCTGCTTTCCGGCGTGTACCTCGTCCCGGACGAGGACAGGGAGATCTACACCGGGCCAGGGCACCCGCGGGGACGCTCGTCGATCGGGTTCGGTGGCAGCAGGCAGGAGGTCGTGGACCGCATCGAGGACCTGAACAAGGCGATCGCAGCCGGGCACGAGATCGGCACGCACTACAACGGCCACTTCTGCCGGGGCGACGAACCCAGCGTCGGCCGCTGGAACACCGAGCAGTGGAACGCCGAGCTCGACGCGTTCAAGGCGATCCTCGACAAGGCGCGGGCGGCCGGGCTGAAGCTGCCGCAGGAGGCGATCCGCGGCGGCCGCACGCCGTGTCTCGAAGGCGACTGGCAAAAGGCGTTTCCCGCGATGGCCGCGCACGGTCTCGTCTACGACACCAGTCACGTGAGCCTCGGTGTGCGATGGCCGTCCCTCCAAAACGGACTGTGGGAGTTCCCGATGCCCGAGGTGCGCGTGCCCGCGCTGGGCAGGCGGGTGGTGATGATGGACTACAACTTCTGGTACGTGCTCAACGGCGCCAGAGAGGAACCCGCGCGGGCAGCCGAGTTCACCCGGATCGTCGTCGACACGTACCGGTCGGTGTACCAGGCGGCGTTGACCGGCAACCGCGCGCCGCTGGTCATCGGCAACCACTTCAACGACTGGGCCGGGTCGGCGTTCTCGAACGCGATGGAGCAGTACCTCGGTGAGGTGTGCGGACAGGCCGAGACCGTGTGCGCGACGTACGCCGAGGTCATCCAGTGGATGACGCTGCAGGACCCGGCGATCCTCCAGCAACTCCAGCAACTGCCCGCTGCCCTGAACTGACGGTGCGCGGTTCGGGCGCTCCGCACTGCCGCGGCGACGCACCGGCTCCCTGCGAGTCGGTGTCGCTGCGGCGCCACCGACTGCGACACGTGTTCCGGCCACGACAGATCTGGGTTCGGTACGCTCCGACCGCCTGACGGAAGGACACGGGTGGACGACTCGTCGAAGGTCGGTAGGCGGGCTCGCGCGGTGCTGGCCGCCGCGAAGGCGTTCCGTGCCGAGGCGGCAGAGGTGCGCGCGGAACCGGATCGGCTGCTTGCGCTCGCCTCCGCGAAGTATCAGGCGGTCCGGGACTCGCTGGTGGCTGACCAGCTCCGTGCCATGCCGGTGGACGCGCTTCGGGACAGGAAGGCGAACCTGCGGCTGAGCAAGGTGAAGGCCGCCGGGTACCGGACCGTTGCCGATGTCGCCGGGGCGCGCCCGGAACACCTCGACGGCGTGCCCGGAGTCGGCAGGCGGTCCGCCGAGCAGATCGTGCGGGTCGCCCGCGCCGTCGCCGACGGCGTCGCGCGCGAGACGGCGGTCCGCCTGAACCCCGACCGTGCTGACCGCGCCCGGACCGAGCTGCTGCAGCTGATGTCCAAGCTGCGCAGGGCGAACCAGCTCGTCGGTCCGCTGCGCGAGCCGCTCGGAGACGTGCTGGGCAGGGTCGACGCCGACCTGCGCGCCGCGTCCCGTGCCGGGAGCCGGGTGCGGATGTTCTTCTCGTCGCGCAAGAGCGGACAGGCCGCCATCGATGCGCTCGGCCGGCTCGAGACCCTGCTGGCCAGCCGCGACGTGGCGGCGTTGCGTGCGGTGCGCACGCAGCTGCGCGTGCCGGACCTGGACCACCGCGCGCTGTGGCGCGACTACGAACTCGACGCGGCCGCCTACAACACGCTCCTCGCCGACCTCGCCGGTGCGGACGCGATGCCGGATCGCAGCGCCGCCAAGGGCTTCGTCCCGGCCGACATCGAGCACGAAGTCGACGCGACCACCCTGGACACCAGCCTGCTGAAGGTGGCGCTGCGCGGCTACCAGGCGTTCGGAGCCAAGTTCGCGCTGGCCCGCAAGCGCGTGATCATCGGCGACGAGATGGGACTGGGCAAGACGATCGAGGCCATCGCGGTGATGGCCAGCCTCGCCGCCGGTGGGCGGCGTGGGTTCCTGGTGGTCTGCCCGGCGAGCGTCGTCGTCAACTGGGTCAACGAGATCGCCAGGCACAGCGACCTCGTGCCGCACCGGATGCACGGCGCGGGCCGCGACGGCGCGGTCGGCACGTGGCTGGCGCAGGGCGGTGTCGGCGTGACGACGTTCGGCACGTTGCCGAAACTGGTGCTGCCGAAGAGGTTCCGCCCGGCGCTGGTCGTGGTCGACGAGGCGCACTACGTGAAGAACCCGGACACGCAGCGCTCACAGGCGGTCAACACCGTCGTGCAGCGCGCTGAGCGGGCAGTGCTGCTCACCGGCACGCCGATGGAGAACCGCGTCGAAGAGTTCCGCAACCTGGTCGGCTATCTCCAGCCGGACGTCGCGGCCCGCACGGGCACCGTCGACGCCGTGGTGGGAGCGAAGGCCTTCCGCCGCGTTGTCGCACCGGTGTACCTGCGGCGCAACCAGGAAGACGTGCTGGGGGAGTTGCCGGAGCTGCTGGAGATGGAGGACTGGGTCGAGTTCGGCAGGCAGGACCGCCGTGCGTATCTCGACGCGGTGCGCGCGGGGAACCTGATGGCGATGCGCCGCGCCGCCTACGCACCGGGCACGCCCCGCGGCTCGGCGAAGCTGGAGCGGCTGCTGGAGATCATCGAGGAGTCGAGGGACAACGGCTGGAAGGTCGTGGTGTTCTCGTACTTCCACGACGTGCTGGACGCGGTCGCGAACCACGTCGAAGTCTTCGGTCCCCTGACCGGCGCGACGCCGGCGCGGGGCCGGCAACAACTGGTGGACGCGTTCACCGCGGGCGAGGAGCACGCGGTGCTGCTGGCTCAGATCGAGGCGGGCGGCGTGGGCCTCAACATCCAGGCCGCGTCCGTGGTGATCATCGCCGAGCCGCAGTGGAAGCCGAGCACGGAGGACCAGGCGATCGCCCGCTGTCACCGGATGGGCCAGGTCCGCAAGGTCCACGTGCACCGGTTGCTGGTGAAGGACAGCGTGGACGCCCGAGTGCGGGAGATCCGCGACCACAAGACCCTGCTGTTCGACCACTACGCGCGCGAAAGCGAGGCGAAGCACTCGCACGCGAGCGCACTGGACTCGGCGATGTCGGTGGAGCAGCAGGTGGTGCGGGCCGAACAGCAGCGCCTCGGTCTTTAGGATCTGAACGCAGCGTGCGCGCGCCGCTGGTCGTGCTCGGCGGCCGAGGTGCAGGCGCGCAGTGCGGTGGCACTGACGACGAGGTCGTCGAACCGTTCCGTGAGGTGGATGAAGGGCGCCTTCCTCCACCTGGTGTGGATGAAGGCGCCCTTCAACCACGTAAAAGCCCGGCAGGCGGGCGGCGGGCCAAGCC
>NZ_JBEXJN010000067.1:0-49397 GCF_040609115.1 Lentzea sp. NPDC004782 | reverse complement strand
CGCCGACGACGAACCGTCGACACCGACCACAACCGGGGCATCAGGTCCCTTCATCACTTTCCCTCCGTCAGCACACGCACGCGCAACACCCCGGGAACCGACCCGGCGAGCGCACTCAGCACGCGTTCGGTCTCGGCGTCGGCGGCCTCCCCGCCGACCACTGCTTCACCGTCCCGCACCACGACCGTCCACTTGCGACTGCCGCCGCTGTACAGGTCGAGCATTCGCTGGGCTTCGGCCGACACGGTCGTGTCCGTGCGGGCGAGGACACGCACGAGATCGCGCCGGGTGACCACGCCGACGACCGTCGATCCGTCCACAATGGGCACGCATCGGATGCGGTCGTCCACGAGCACACGGGCGATCACGGCCCCTTGTGCGTCGGCGTCCATCGCGACGGCGGGAGACGTCATCACCTCGCCCGCGGTCTTGCTGCCGTTGTCGTCGAGGTAGCCGTTGCGCAGCAGGTCGGCCTCGGTGACGATGCCGATCAACCTCTTGTCGTCGTCCACGACCGGCAACGCGGTGAACCCGTGCGACACGAGCAACGCCGCGGCGCCGCGCACCGGCACCTCCGGTCGCACCGTGATGGCCGGACTGGTCATGATGTCGCGAGCACGCATGGCGCTTCTTCCTTCCGGTCCTTGGCACCCACGAGCAGCAGCGCCTGCGGGAAACCCGCCAGCTCGTGACGTTCGATCAGCCCGGCCCGCCACTGCTGCCGGTGCATCAGGTGGACCACCGGACGGACCCGCAGCCCCGCCGGCCGCGCCGCGAGCACCGCCGCCTGCAACGCGGCCCCGCCCCGCACGTGGTCCGGCCGCCCGTCGCCGACCGTCACGACGACAAGGGTGTCGTCGTCGACCGGGTGCAGCTCGGTGCCCGCCCAGTGGCTGGCGGACACGAGGTCCCGCGCCTGCCCGTCTCCGGTGCCCTCGGGCAGCCGCATCGCCTGGTACTGGGAGAGCTCACGCAGGTCCGGAGGTTGCCGCCGGTCGGCTTTCACGACCGCGATCAGGTCCGGGTTCGCCCGGTCGGACGGGAACACCACCTTGGCGTGCCACCCGGCGGCCCGGACCGCGAGCACGACGTGCTCCAGGGCCGCACCGCAGGTCAGCAACCGGTCCATGCCCAGCGGGTCGTGCGACGACCTGTGCCGGACCTCGTAGAGGTACACCGACCGGTTGTGCAGTTCGAGCACCCAGGGTTTGCCCGGGCTGTACACGGGCGCGCTCCTGGCCGCTTCCACGATTTCCGCCGCCTCCGCGGCACTCCAGCGCATGCCTCGACGATCCGGCGAACAGCGGTGTGCCGGACAGGGCGCAGGGTCTCGCCCACCGCGGGACGTTGGACTCTGCGAGCGGGTGCGAGTGCCGTTCCACGCTGGAATCCCCGGACGAGGAGGTTCCATGAGCACCGCCAAGAAGTGGTCGGTCGAGATCCACATCGACGAGCACGAGTCTCGGACCAGGGCGGAGGCGCGCCTGCACACCGCGGACAGGACTCATCTGGTCGGGTTCGGCCTGGCCCGCCTCAACCCCGCGGACCGCGACGTCCCGGAGATCGGCGACGAGCTCGCCGTGTCGCGTGCGCTCGCCGACCTCGCGCACCAGCTGCTCGACGCGGCCGCCGGCGACATCGAGGGCGTCACGCACGCCTCAGCACAGCTGAACAAGTGAGGAGCGGACGATGTACTACGGCACCCCGATGGGCTGGGGCGGCTTCGTGGTGATGACGCTGGGCATGATCGTGTTCTGGAGCGTGCTGCTCACGGTCGTCGTGCTCCTGGTCCGCCGTCGCGACGAGCACGGCGGTGCGGCGCTGCGCATCCTCGAGGAGCGGCTGGCGAGAGGCGAGATCGACACCGACGAGTTCGACCGGGTCCGCAAGACCCTGCGCTCTCGTTGATCAGAGCCTTTGGTCCCTGCGCCGACTCGCCCGTGCGGAGGATCGTCCGATTCGAGGTCGCGAGCGAGAGGTGATGGCGGTGGTTGCGCGAGTCTTCCTGGTGGACGACCTCGAGGTCGTCGGCGAGGCGTCCTCGGTCGCCGAGGCGCTCACCAGGGTGCCCGCGACGGCGCCGGACGTCGCCGTCCTCGACGTGCGGCTGCCCGACGGCAACGGCATCGAGCTGTGCCGGGAGCTGACGTCCCGGTTGCCCGGCCTCAAGTGCCTGATGCTCACGTCGTTCACCGACGACGAGGCGTTGTTCGACGCGATCATGGCCGGCGCGGCCGGGTTCGTGCTCAAGCGGATCGTCGGCACCGACCTGACCAACGCGGTGAAGACCGTTGCAGCCGGGCAGTCGCTGTTGGACGCCCGGTCGACCGAGGCGCTGCTCAACCGGATCCGCCGCGAGCGCCAGACCGGCGACCCGGTGCGCATGCTCACCGAACAGGAGCGCACGGTGCTCGGCCTGATCGGTGAGGGCCTGACGAACAAGCAGATCGCGCAGAAGATGTTCCTCGCCGAGAAGACGATGGAGCGCCGCACGCAGGCTGCCGTGCTCGCGTCGAAGCTCGTCAGAACGATGCCCGGCGAAGGCTGAGCAGGTAGCCGGAACTCGAGTTCGCAACTCGCCGTCTGGTTACGTGGAGAAGGCGCCCTTCATCCACGTGGTATGCAACGCCAGAACTTAAGGGTGCTGGGCGGGTTGTGTCCTGGCGGTTGGTTGTCGCGCCCGAGGTGGCCGTGACGGTGGATGAAGGGCTCCTTGCTCCACCTGGTGTGGATGAAGGCGCCCTTCATCCACGTCACCGCCCAGCAGGCGGGTTACGGGCAAGACGCCTGGTTCAGCGGCACCTGCCACGTCACCCGCGTGCCCCCGCCGGGTTCGTCCGCAACGGAGCAGGATCCGCTGTGCCCTGCCGCGCGCTGTTCCAGGTTGCGCAGGCCGCTGCGGGCCACCTGTGGCGGCATGCCGACGCCGTTGTCGACCATCGTGATGGTCAGTGCGTCCCCAGCCTCGACGGTGAGCGTCAGGTCGGTGGCACGGGCGTGCCGCAGCGCGTTGCTGACGAGTTCCTTCACCACGGCCTCGGCGTGCTCGCCGAGGCCGTCGGACACCAGGTTGTCGATCGTGCCGCTCATCCGCACCGCGGGTGTCACCGCCTCGCCCTCGGTGAGTTCGGCGACGATGTCGAGCAGCCGGCGGCGAAGCCCGCTGTCGTCGGCCGACTGCAGGTCGAAGATCGAGGTCCGGATCTCCAGCACCGTCTGGTCGAGCTGGTTGACCGCCTTCTGCACCCTGCGCTTGGCCTCGGGGTGGTTCACCCACGTCAGCGCGCCCTGCAGGCTCATCCCGGTGGCGAACAGCCGCTGGATGACGTGGTCGTGCAGGTCCCTCGCAATGCGGTCGCGGTCCTCCAGCACGTCCACGAGCCGCCTGGCCTTCTGGTTCTCCGCGAACTCCAGCGCCACCACCGCCTGGTCGGCCAGCGAGGCCAGCAACGGCATCAGGTCCGCCCCGAACGGCACCGCGCCTTTCTCCCGCACCGTCACCAGCAGGCCGGTCACCGCGGTACCCGCGCGCATGGGCACGACGACGCACGCGCCCAGCTCGGTTCCTGGCGAACCGAACAGCCCTTCCAGGTCCTCGACCAGCATCGGCGCACCCGATTCCAGCACCTCGGCGAGAACCGTCCCCGTGGGGTCCATCATGCCGTCGACCAGCGATGCACCTGCCTGGGCCACGGCACGCACACGCGGGTCCGCGCCGTCGGCGAGCAGCACGGCCACGCTGTTCGCGGCCGCCAGCTCCAGGGACCGGTGGACGATGAGCTGGAGCGCGTCCTCCGCGGAGGCACCGCCCAGCAGCTGCGAGTTGATCTCGGCGGTGGCCTCCAGCCACCGCTCGCGCAGCCTCGACCGTTCGAAGAGCCGCGCGTTCTCCACCGCCACGCCCGCGGCCGCCGCCAGCGCTTCCAGCACCACCTCGTCATCCGCGGTGAAGTCCGAGTCGTCCCTCTTCTCGGTCATGTAGAGGTTGCCGAAGATCTCGTTGCGCACCCGCACCGGAACGCCCAGGAAGCTGTGCATCGGCGGATGGTTGGGAGGAAAACCGACGGAGGCCGCGTGCTCGCTGAGGTCGTGCAGGCGGATCGCGCGCGGATCCTTGATCAGCAGGCCGAGCAGCCCCTTGCCCTCCGGCAGATGGCCCATCCTCGACCTCGTCTCGGGATCGATCCCGACGTAGACGAACTGGGAGAGGTTGTCCCGCTGCCCGAGCACGCCCAGAGCGCCGTAACGCGCCCCCACGAGCTCGACAGCGGCCTGGACGATGCGCTGGAGGGTGGAGTCGAGCTCGAGGCCGGCGCCGACCGCCAGGACGGCGTCGAGCAGCCCCTGCATCTTGTCCCTGGTCGAGCCGATCTCGGCGAGGCGCTCGCGCATCTCGTCCAGCAGGTCGTCGAGCCGCAGCCCGCCCAGCAGGCTGCGCGAACGGTTCTCTGCCGACCCCGTCATGGCTCGAAGCCTGACACGTGGTCGTGGCAAGGCCAAGCGGTCCCGGCCAGGTCAGGACCTTTGGCGCTGGAGTGTGCTCCGCGAACGGGTGAACGTTGCGCAAACCGAAGTCGGCAAGCAGCGCACGGGGGGACGGATGGCAGAGATGATCGGGGCGTTGGGACTGGCATCGGAGCAGGTGGAGAGGGTGCTGAGGTCCGCGTCGCTCGCGCCGTCCGTGCACAACAGCCAGCCGTGGCGGTTCCGGCTGTTGCCGGACCGCATCGAGCTGCACCCCGACTTGTCCCGCAAACTGCCCGCCACCGACCCGGAGAACCGCGAGCTGCGCCTGTCGTGCGGTGCCGCGCTGTTCAACCTGCGCATTGCACTGCAAGGTCTTGGCGTGCGGCCGCTGGTCACCGTCCTGCCCGACCAGAACCCGTCCGGCGCATTGGCCACCGTTCGCAGAGGCGGCACGCTCAAGCCCGACGACGAGATGCTGGCACTGCTCAAAGCGGTGCCCACCCGTCGCACCAACCGCCGCCCGTTCTTCGAGTCCGGTGTGGACTCGCGGTACCGGCACGCCCTGGTACGGGGGGCTGAGCTCGAACGCGCGTGGCTGCACATCGTCGGATCCCGCGAGGAAGTGGCCAGGATGAAGGGATTCGTGCGCAAGGCCCACCGGATCCAGCAGGAAGACCCCGGAGTGCGGGCCGAGCTCGACGCCTTCACCGGCCACCGGCCGGGCGCGACCGACGGCGTGCCACCCGCCTCCGCCGGCGCCCGCCCCGAGGCGCAGGACGAGTGGGCGTTCCGGGACTTCCACCCCGGCCAGGAACACGACCGGCTGTCGGGGAAGGACTACGAGTCCAATCCCCTCGTCGCGGTCGTGTGCTCGTACTACGACGGTGCGCTCGCCGAGGTCCAGGCAGGTCAGGCCATGCAACGTGTGCTGCTCACCGCGACCACGCTCGGGCTGTCCGCGTCGTTCATGTCCCAGCCGGTCGAGGTGCGCTCGGTGCGCGAGGAGCTGCGCCGGTCGCTCGGCAGCCTGCTCGTGCCCCAGACCGTGCTGCGGATCGGGTTCAGCACCCCGGTCCCCGCGACGCCGCGGCGACCGGTGGCCGAACTGCTGATGGAGCCCACGATCTCGAAGGGCTGAGCAGTTCTGTGCTGGGCGGGATCACACGAGGACCCGCTCGCCGGCTCTCGGCACCACGGCCGTCCACCCGTGCTCGGCCGCGAGGCGGTCGGCCAGGGTCGCGGCGCTCTCCGGTTCGCCGTGGACGACGTACGCCACAGCAGGAGCGGGTCCGCTCGTGGCCCATCCGATCAACTCGTCCGCGTCGGCGTGTGCGCTGAACGCGTCCAGCACCTGGACCTCGGCCTTCACCGGCACGTACCGGCCGTGGATCTTGATCTCCCGAGCGCCGTCGACGAGGGACCGAGCCCGCGTGCCCACTGCCGCGTAGCCGACGATGAGGACGGTGTGCTTGTTGTTGGGCAGCATGTGCTTGAGGTGGTGCAGCACGCGGCCGCCGGTGGCCATGCCGGACGCGGAGATGATGATCGAGGGCTTCTTCGGGTCGTTGGCCTGCATCGACTGGGTGGCGGTGTGCAGCTCGGCCAACTGACCGGGGTCGAACGCGTCCTCGCCGTCCATCAGCTCCGGCCGGATCTCCGGCCAGCTCTTCGCGATCGCCTGCCGGTAGACCCGCAGTGACGCCAGCGCCATCGGGCTGTCGACGAACACCGGCAGGTCCGGAATCTGCCCCGCGTGCGCCAGCTTCGCGAGCTCGATCAGGATGACCTCGGTGCGGTCGACCGCGAACGCCGGGATCAGCACGCTGCCACCGCGCGCGGCCGTGCGGCGGATGGTCTCCGCGAACAGCGCGGTCGCCGCGGCGTCGTCGTGCGGGCGGTCGCCGTAGGTCGACTCGATCAGCAACGCGTCGCAGGCGGGTCTCGGCTGCGGTGCCAGCAGCACCCGGTGCGCGGGCCTGCCCAGATCACCGCTCACGACCACGCTGCGCTCGCCCAGCGTCAGGTGCGCCCAGGCCGAGCCGAGGATGTGGCCGGCACGGCCGAACTCCAGATCCACACCGCCCGCGATCGATCGTGCCGCTTCGAAGTCGATCGGCCGGAACAGCTTCGTGGCGCGCTCCGCGTCGTCCGCGTCGTACAGCGGCAACGCGGGCTGGTGCTTGGACCAGCCGGACTCGTTGGCCTGCCTGGCCTCCTCCACCATCAGGTGCGCGCTGTCGGCGAGCACGATCGCCGCCAGATGGGCCGTGCCCTCGGTGGTGAACACCGGGCCGCGCCACCCGTGCCGCACCAGCACCGGCAGGTAACCGCAGTGGTCGAGGTGCGCGTGGGTGAGCACGACGGCGTCGAGGCGGTCGAGGTCGAGCGGCGGCCGCTGCCAGTTCCGCCGCCGCAACGGCGCCAGCCCCTGGAACAACCCGCAGTCCACCAGGACCTGCGAGGTGCCGGTGTCGAACAGGAACTTGCTGCCGGTGACCGTGCCGGTACCACCCAGGAACGTCAGCGTGCTCATCGTCGTGCCTCCTCGTACTTGAGATCACACAGTCGTTCCTGAGCGGGCGGCCCCACAGCGGCACGGGGCCTGGTGACACGAGGACTTTCGTCCCTCGCAGGTGGCTCCCCTCCGCACTGGGAACGGCTCCCGCGCCAGGCGACCGTGAAGGCATGGAACCTGTCGTGGTGATCGCAGACGGCTCCCCGTGGACCGAGGAAGCCGAGCAGTGGGCAGCCGCTCACGCGAAGCTCGTCGACGCCGAGGTGGAGGTCCGCCGGCTCGAGGAGCACTTCCACGCTCAGCTCGTGGTGCTCGGTCACCAGGGCCGGACCGCCTCACCGCTCGGCCTCGGCAGGCACGTCCTGGCCGCCGTGTGTGCTGCCGGTTGCGACGCGGTGGTGGTACGCGGCACTCCGGACGCGCGACACGGGTTGCACGGCCGCATCACCGCGCTGGTCAGCGGAGGCGTCGACGACGAGGGTGTGCTGGCCCGTGCCGTGGTCTTCGCCCAGAGCCACGGCGCCGCACTGCGAGTCCTGCACGCCGCACCGCTGTCGGTGGTGCGCGCGGACCTCGACGAGGACCACAGCTGGGTGCTGGAGCGCTCGACCGACCTGCTCGCGGGGTTCCCGCACAGCGCGGTGCTCGTCCGCAGCCAGCCGCACGAGGCCATCAGCCGTTGCGTCGACACGGACCTGCTCGTCGTCGGCCCCGGCGAGACCCGCACGTGCGGCGCAGTGACCAGGGCCGCACTGCACCACGCCCCCTGCCCCGTGCTCGTGGTGCACCGATCCGCTCAGGAGGAACACCGTGGCGCCCCTTCCCTTCCCGCTCCTCGCCGACCAGTACGCGCCAAGGTCTGAGTTCGGTCGCACCGACCACGTCGTCGTGGACGCCGACCCGGACTCCACGTACAAGGCGGTGCACGACCTCGACCTCACCGACCTGCACGGCTTCCTCGTCACCGCGGCCGTGCGGCTGCGCGAGCTGCCCGAACGATGGCGTGAGGAGCAGGCTCCCCGGCAGCGCACGAGGCTGACGCTCCACGACCTCGACGCGGGCACCGACTGGGTGCTGCTCGGCGAGAACCCCGGCTACGAGATCGTGTTCGGCGCGATCGGCAAGGCCTGGAAACCCGTCGTCAGGTGGAAGCCCGTCGAGGCGCGGGACTTCATGGACTTCAACGAGCCCGGCTACGCGAAGGTCGTCTGCTCGATCTCCACACTTCCCTACGGCCGGCGCCGCACGCTCGTCACCGCCGAGATGCGCGTGATGCTCACCGACCCGCGCGCCTGGCTGAGCTTCCGCCGCTACTGGCGGATCAGCACACCGTTCGTGGGCGTCATCAGCCGCGCGATCCTGCGGACCGTCAAGCACTCCGCGGAAACCGGCGGTCTGCGATGAACGTCATCAGCACCCGGCAGCTGAGCAAGTCCTACGGCAGAACCGTCGCGCTGCGGGACCTGAACCTCGAAGTGCGTCCCGGCGAGGTCTACGGGCTCCTCGGCCCCAACGGCGCCGGCAAGACCACCACGCTGCGCCTGCTGATCGACGTGATCAGGCCGACCGGCGGCACCATCAGGCTCTTCGGTTCGCCCATGTCACCCCGGCTGCGCGGCCGGATCGGGTACCTGCCCGGCGACCTCGTGCTCTACGACCGGTTGACCGGCGCCGACTACCTGCGTTTCTGCGGGGCGTTGCGCGAACATCCCGACCTCTCCGAGGCGTTGCGGCTCGCCAAGCGCCTCGACCTGGACCTCGACCGGCGCACCGGCGAGCTCTCCAAGGGCAACCGCCAGAAGCTGGGCATCGTGCAGGCGTTCGGGCACCGGCCGGAGCTCGTGATCCTCGACGAACCCGCGAGCGGCCTGGACCCGTTGGCGCAGCGGGAGTTCCACACCCACCTGCGCGAGTACGTCGACGGCGGCGGCACGGTGCTGTTCTCCTCGCACGTGCTGTCGGAGGTGGAGCACGTGGCCGATCGAGTCGGCATCCTGCTCGCCGGCCGCCTCGTCGTCGAGGACACCGTCACGTCGTTGAAGGCCAAGGCGATGCGGGAACTCACGTTCACCTTCGGCGAGGAGGTCGCGGCGGCTTCCTTCAGCGGGATTCCCGGTGTGCGGGCGGCGGTTCAGGTGAGCGGCACCGAGGTCCGCTGCCGCGTCACCGGCGCGGTCGGCGAGCTGGTGCGCACCGCGGCCCGGTTCCCGCTGCTCAACGTCACGAGCCACGAACCGGACCTCGAGGACATCTTCGTCCACTACACCGAGGAGCACTCCGATGACGACTGAGCTGGTGACGAAGTCGTTGCGGGACAACCGGGGCAGCACGACCGGCTGGGGCATCGCCCTGGTGGCGAGCGTGCTGCTGCAGCTCGCCGTGTACCCGGCCGTCCGGGACGCCGCCGGCGAGTTCGAGAAGCTGCTCGACTCGTACCCGGAGTCGTTCAAGGCCTTGTTCAACCTCCAGCAGTCGCTCGCCAGCGGGGTGGGCTACCTGCAGGGCGAGGTGTTCGGGTTCCTCGCGCCGCTGGTGCTGCTCGGTGTCGCCATCGGCCAGGCTTCCAGGGCCACCGCGGGCGAGGAGAAGGCGCACACGATGGACCTCTTGCTGGCCAACCCCGTTTCCCGCACCCGCCTGTTGCTGGACAAGGCGCTCGCGGTGTTCGTCTCGGTCGCTCTTGTCGCGGTGGCGTTCGGCGTGGTGCTCGTCGTGGGCAGCTCGGTCGCCGGACTTGGCGTGCCGTGGCTCGACCTGGTCTTCGCGGTCACCGCGAGTGCGGTGGTGGCGCTGCCGTTCGGCGCGCTGGCGTTGCTCGTCGGTGCGCTCACGGGCCGTCCGGGTCTCGCGGTCGCGCTGCCGGTGGGGCTCGGTCTGCTGACCTACCTGCTCGACGCCCTCTCCCCGCTGTCGGAAGGGCTGCGGCCGTGGCGGGTGCTCTCGCCGTTCCGCCACGCCGCGGTGAACGCCGCGCTGAACGGAGACCCGAACTGGCTCGGCCTGACCGGACTGGTCGCGCTCACCGCGGTTCTCCTCGCGGGTGCGGCGCTGGCCTTCGAACGCCGGGACGTCCGATCCTGATGCCGCGCCCGCCTCGCCGTCGTGGATGAAGGGTTCCTTCCTCCACCTGGTGTGGATGAAGGGCGCCTTCATCCACGTCACCACGCGCCTGGCGAGGCCTGATCACACGGTGCACGGCAGCGCGGCAGATCCGGTACGCCCGGCGTGAGCGGCGAACCCGACCGGGATGAACGGCGCCGTTCATCCCGAGCCTGGCGTAAGAGCACGTTCAGCAGTGCCAACGGATCAGGTGCGGGACTCGAAGAACGCGGGCGGCGACGTGCTCGCGTTCTCGGCCCCTGCCTGGCGTGCGCTGGTCAGCTGGCTCGGCTGACGAACGTCATCCCGGCCGCGAGCGTGGTGAGCCTGCGCTGGTCGTCCTCGGTGACCGGCAGGCCGCTGCGCTTGCTCAGCTCGGCGGCGTAGGCCTGGAAGTCGATGGAGTCGAGGTCGAGCTCCTCGCGCAGGTCCGCATCGGGAGCGACGTCGCCGAGCTCCGCGTCCGGCGCGACGGTCAGCAGGGCGGCCTGGATCATGTCGCGGGCTTCGTCGGGTGTCATGGCTCCTCCGGTGTGGTCAGCAGTTTCTCGACGATCTCCAGGTAGCGGGCGCCGGTGTGCCCGTCGGTGGCGCGGTGGTCGGCGGACAGCGTCACGGTGACCACGGGCCGCACGCCGAGCAGTCCGTCGACGGCCCACGGGCGTTCGAGCACCTTGCCGACGCCCACGAGCGCGACCTGCGGTGGGTGGATCACGCCGAAGACCGACTCGACGCCCCGGTCCCCGAGGTTGGTGACCGTGATGGTCGCCTCGGTCAGCTCGCTGCCGCGCAGCCGTCCGCCGCGGGCGCGGGTGACGAGGTCGCGCACCCGGTCCATCATCTCGACCGGTCCGAGGCCGGTGGCGTCCGCGATCACCGGGACGATGAGGCCGCCGCCGCGCAACGACACCGCCATCCCGAGCCGCACGCCTTCGCCGGGCTCGAACCCCTCGCTGTTCCAGAACCCGTTGAGCTGCGGCACCTTCTCCGCCGCGCGGGCGCACGCCCGCAGCACCAGTGCGACCGGCAGCACGCGGCGTTCCACCGGCAGGTCGCGGTTCAGCTCGGCGAGCCGGGCCAGTGCGACGGACATGTCGATCGTGGTGCTCAGGTAGTAGTGCGGGATCTCGCGCTTCGACCGTGCCATCAGCTTCGCGGTGGCCTGCCGCATGGTCGCGGTCCGATCGACGACAGGCGCGGCCGGTTTCACGGCCTGCGGTGCGGGTTTCACGGCCTGCGGTGCGGGTTTCGCCGCACGGACGTCGGCCGCACGAACGATGCCGTCGCGCGACACGACCTGAGCGAGATCGACGCCGAGCTCCTTCGCGAGACGCCGGGCGTACGGCGTGACCTTGGCGCGCGGGGGCGACTCGGTCTCCGTTCGCGGCCGGGCGGCCCGTTGCACGTCGGCACGGGTGATCGCGCCGCCCCTGCCGGTGCCGCGGACTCCGGTCAGGTCGACGCCCAGCTCCGCAGCCTGCTTGCGCACCAGTGGGCCGACGACCGGAGGTCGCCGCCTCGGCGGTGGCACGGGTGCGGACGGCGCAGCCGCAGCGGCCTCAGCCGGTTTCGCCGGCACGGCCGGAGCAGGCGCAGCCGGTTTCGCCGGCACGGGCTTCGCTGTTGCGCCGTCCGCCGTCCCGATGGTGGCGAGCGGCGTGCCGACCGGCACCGCCTTCCCCGGCTCCACCAGGATGTCCTCGATCACGCCGCTGTCGAAGCACTCGACGTCGACGGCGGCCTTCGAGGTGTCCACGACCGCGACGACGTCACCTCGCGCGACGGTGTCCCCCGGCTTCACCAGCCACTCGATCACCGTGCCCTCGTCCATGTCGGCGCCGAGCGACGGCATCCTGAACTCAGCCACCGCGCACCACCTCGCGGGCCGCGGCGGCGATCGACGCCGGTTGCGGCAGCGCCGCCTCCTCCAGGTGCTTGGCGTACGGGATCGGCACCTCCGCGCTGCACACCCGCCGGACCGGCGCGTCGAGCTCGTACAGGGCCTCCTCGGCGATGCGCGCGGCGATCTCCGCCGACAGGCTGCCGGTGCGCCAGCCCTCGTCCACGACCACCGCGCGATGCGTGCGCCGCACGGACTCCAGGAACGTGTCCGCGTCCAGCGGGCGCAGCGTGCGCAGGTCGATCACCTCGGCGTCGATGCCGTCCGCCGCGAGCTCGTCGGCCGCGGTCAGCGTCTTGGCGAGGCTGCCGCCGTAGGTGATGAGCGTGACGTCGCTGCCCGGCCTGCGCACCGCGGCGCGGGTGAGGTCCACCGGGCCGGCGTCGTCGGCCAGCTCGCCGGAGAGGTTGTAGAGGGCGTTGTGCTCGAAGATCAGCACCGGGTCCGGGTCGCACAGCGCGGGCCACAGCATGCCGCGCGCGTCCTCCAGCGTCGCGGGCGCGAGCACCCGCAGTCCGGGGATGTGCGCGTACCAGCCTTCGAGGCTGTGGGAGTGCTGCGCGGCCAGCTGGCGGCCCGCGCCCGTGGTCATCCTGATCACCAGCGGCACCGGGAACTGGCCGCCGGACATGTGCAGCAGCGTGGCGGCGTTGTTGAGGATCTGGTCGAGCGCGAGCAGGCTGAAGTTGACCGTCATGATCTCGACGATCGGGCGCATGCCGTTGAGCGCCGCGCCGATGCCCGCGCCGACGAACGCCGACTCCGACAGCGGGGTGTCGCGGATCCGTTCCGGGCCGAACTCCTCCAGCAACCCGAGGCTGACGGCGTAGCAGCCGCCGTAGCTGCCGACGTCCTCGCCCATCAGGAACACGCGGTCGTCGCGCTGCATGGCGTCGCGGATCGCCTCGCGCAGAGCCTCGCGGTAGGTGGTCTTCACGGGATCACCTCCGAGGTGACGAACCGGGTGAGGTCGGTGACCGGCTCGAGATCCGCGGCGTCGGCGGTGGCCACGGCGTGGTCGATCTCCACCGACACCTCGGCCTCCAGCGCCCCCAGTTCGTCGTCGGTGAACTCGGGCTTCATCACCGCGACGAGCCGGTCGATCGGGTCCAGATCGCGCCACCGCGCGACCTCCGCCTTGTCCCGGTAGCGCTCCGGGTCGTACATCGAGTGCGCGCGGAACCGGTACGTCCGCAGCTCCAGCAGGCACGGACCGCTGCCGGCCCTGATCGACTCCGTGGCACGACGGGCCGACTCCTTCACGGCGAGCACGTCCATGCCGTCGACAGACCAGGCCGCGAGGCCGTACGACGAAGCGCGCAGCGCGAGGTCACCGGCGGCGTGCTCCTTGGCGAACGCCGTGCCCATCGCGTACTGGTTGTTCTCACAGCAGAACAGCACCGGCAGCCGCCACAGCGCGGCGAGGTTCAGCACCTCGTGGAACTCGCCCTCCGCCGCCGCCCCCTCGCCGAAGAAGCACGCGACGACCCGAGGCTCGCCCCGCATCACGTGCGCCAGCGCGAGTCCCGCCGCGACCGGCAGGCCACCGCCGACGATGGCGTTGCCGCCGAAGAACCGGTGGCTCGCGTCGAACAGGTGCATCGACCCGCCCCTGCCCCGGCTGCACCCGGCCACCTTGCCGAACATCTCGGCCATCACCGCGTCCATCGGCACGCCGCGCGCGAGCGCGTGCCCGTGGTCGCGGTAGGTGGACACGACCGCGTCCTGCGGGTCCAGTTCGGACATCACGCCGGTGGCGACCGCCTCCTCGCCCACGTACAGGTGCAGGAAGCCGCGGATCTGCGCGGAGCTGTACAGCTCCGCGCACCGCTCCTCGAACCGGCGGATGCGCACCATCTCGCGCAACAGGTCCAGGTGTTCTTTCACCGTCCCACCTCCAGCGTGGACGTGTCGCCTTCCGGAAGCCCCAGTTCCCTCGCCTTCAACAGCCGGCGCATCACCTTGCCGCTGCGGGTGTGCGGTAGGTGCTGGTCGAACGTGATCTCCTTGGGCGCCACCGCACCCAGCCGCCGACGGCCGAACGCGATCAGCTCGGTGCGCAGGTCCTCGGTGGGCTCGTTGCCGGCGCGCAACGTCACGAACGCCTTCACGACCTCGCCGACGACCGGGTCCGGTTTGCCGATCACCCCGGCCTCGGCGACGGCCGGGTGTTCCATCAGCGTGCTCTCGACCTCGAACGGCCCGACCAGGTGGCCCGCGGACTTGATCACGTCGTCGGCCCGTCCGACGAACCAGTAGTAGCCGTCGGGATCGCGCCGGGCCAGGTCTCCCGTGAGGTACCAGCCGTCTACAAAGGACTTGGCGTAGCGTGCGTCGTCGTGCAGGTAGCCGCGGAACATCGACGGCCAGCCCGGCCGCAGCGCCAGCTCGCCGACCGCTTCCGGGTCGGTCACCTCCACCACGTGTGCACCGTCGCCCGTCACGATCCCGGCCTCGACACCGGGCATCGGCAGTCCCATCGAACCCGGCCGGATGTCCTCCGCGGCGTAGTTGCTGATCATGATCGCGCCGGTCTCGGTCTGCCACCAGTTGTCGTGCACCGGCAGGCCGAGCGCTTCCTGGCCCCAGACCACGACTTCCGGGTTCAGCGGCTCACCGACGCTCGCGACGAACCGCAACGCGGAGAGGTCGTACCGCTTGGCCAGCTCGGCACCCGAACGCATCAGCATGCGCAGCGCGGTCGGCGCCGTGTACCAGACCGTGACGTGTTCGTCCTGCAGCACCTCGTACCAGCCGTGCGCGTCGAAGTCCGACGCGTCCACGATCATCGTGACGCCGTGGGTGAGCGGGGCGATGATGCCGTAGGACGTTCCGGTCACCCAGCCCGGGTCCGCCGTGCACCAGTACACGTCGCCGGGGTGCAGGTCGAGTGCGTACGCGGCGGTGACGTGGTGTGCCAGCACGGCGCCGTGCACGTGCACCGCGCCTTTGGGCTTTCCGGTGGTGCCGCTGGTGAAGTGCAGCAGCGCCATGTCGTCCGGCGACGTCGGCGGGATGGTGAACTCGTCGCTCGCCAGCGCCATCACCTCGGCGAACGACCGCGTACCGGGAGGCGGGTCACCGATCACCAGCACGTGTTCCAGCGCGGGCAACGACTCCCGCAGCTGCTCGACCCGCTTGCGGTACAGCTGCGGCGTGGTGACCAGGACTCGCACGTCGCCGAGGCGCAGGCGTTCCCGCACCGGCTCCGGCCCGAACGCGGAGAACAACGGCGCGTACACGCTCGTGTTCTTCACCGTGCCGATGGCCGTGACGTACAGCTCCGGCACCCGGCCGAGCAGCGTCGCCACGCGATCGCCCTTGCCGATCCCGAGGCCTCGCAGCACGTTCGCGAACCTGTTGGTGGCACGGCGGAGGTCGTCGTAGGTCAGCTCGGTGGTGTGCCCGCCGCGGCCGCGGCAACGCAGCGCGACCTTGTCGCGCAACGGACCTGCCGCGTGCCGGTCCACGGCCTCGTGCGCGATGTTGAGGCCGCCGCCCGGCAACCCGGCGAGCTGCCGCCGGGCGCCGGCCCAGCTGAACTCCGCGCGCACCTGCTCGTAGTCCGCCAGGTTCGGCCTGACCGCCCCGGCGTGACGTTTCCTGATCGGCTCCCAACCCATGACTCCAGGCTGGAGCGGAGGGGGCCGGCGCAGCAGGGACGAAGGTCCCCGGTGTGAGCGCCGTTGGCATGCAGCTGATCCGCGTCCACGGGTCCGTCGGCACCGGTGCGCGAGGGGATTTGGCCCCTGGCTCTCGCCCGTACTCGCGAGCTAAGTGTGAACGGTCCAAACGATTCGCGAGAGGGAACCCCGATGAGCAGCATCCGCCCAGTTCTCGCGCTGATCGCGTGCGTGGTCGCGGTCGGCGGTACGGCACCGGCGGCGGTGGCCGCGCAGCAGACTTCGACCCTGGTGGCCATCAGGGCCGCCCATCACCCCGACTACGACCGGGTCGTGTTCGAGTTCTCAGGACCGGTTCCCGCCCGACGGGACGTCGGCTACGTACCCGAGCTGATCGGTGATCCGTCCGGTCTGCCGGTACCGGTGGCCGGGGACGCGATCCTGCAGGTCCGGATGGCACCCGCGCGTGGGCACGACGACAACGGCAACGTCACCTACGGGCCGGCCCGCCGCACCTATGCGCTGCCCAACGTCATCCAGGTGGTCAACTCGGGTGACTTCGAGGGCGTGCTGACCTTCGGCATCGGGCTCGCCCAGCGCACCGGTGTCACGGTGTCCACGCTGACCGGCCCGAGCCGGGTCGTCGTCGACATCGCGACGCCGTTCCGCACCGTACCGGTGAACGTCCACTTCCTGGACCTCTACCGGTTCGAGCAGGGTGTCGAGCCCTACACCCGGCCCGTGTCCCGGCAGGTGATCCCCCCGGCCACCGCACGCGGCGCGCTGCAGCGGCTGTTCGCCGGGCCGACCCAGGAGGAACTCGCGCAACGGCTCCGGTTCGCCGACTCCGACGCCACCGGCTTCACCGACCTGTCCATTGTGGATGGAATCGCCAGGGTGCGGCTCACCGGCGGCTGCTCCAGTCACGGCTCGACCTTCACCGTCGCCGGCGAGATCTTCCCGACGCTCAAGCAGTTCGGCTCGGTGCGGTGGGTGAAGATCTACGATCCGCAGGGCCGCACCGAAAGGCCCGCCGGGCAGAGCGACTCCATTCCCGAGTGCCTGGAACCCTGAGCCTCACTCCAGGCGCCCGCTCAGCGGTTCGTCCTCCTCGCCGGCACCGGGCCATCGGGCCTGGGAGGGAACCTCACCGGAGCTCGGCCAGATGACGTCGAGTTCCTCGGCGAGCGCGTCGAAGATCGGTGTGCCCGTCATGCCAGCCACCATGTGGCATGCCGCCGTCACGGCGTAAGGGGCCGTTCTGGGCCGTGCGAAATGCGCATTGCGGTCGGGAACCGCCTTCGCGACAGCATCCGGCGAAAGGCCCGCAGCGGGGCGGGCCCCAGGCCTCTGGCCCGGCGTGCACCGCAGTCCGACGCTGGAGACATGGACACCGACAGCTACATCGCCTTCCTCGTCATCAGCACGCTGCTGGTGGTGATCGACGCTGTGATCATCACCATCAGCGGCCGCAAGTACCTCGGCGACGACGCGCACCCCGGCATCAGCATCGCCGCGAGCTGGCTCACCTCCACCCTGTTCACGCTCATCGTGCTCGGTCTCGTCGCCCTCATCTCCACCGTGGACCTGCCCGTCGACGGCTCGCTGCAGAAGACCGTGACCAAACTCGGCCTGGTGCTGCTCCTGCTCGCCATCGCCCACGCGATCACCATGGCCGTCCTCACCCGCTACCGGGGCCAGGAACGCCAGGAACACCTCGCCGAGGAACTCGCCGAACAAAACCGCGGACACACGAAGAAACCCGAAGTGTCACGCTCGATCGAACGCGACGAACCGTACTCGACGGTGTAGCTGGCTCGTGATGCCGGAAGCTCAGAGACGCCGCACGATCGTCACCACCCTGCCGAGGATTGTCGCTTCATCCCCGTTGATGGGTTCGTACGCTTCGTTGTGAGGCAGCAGCCACATGTGCCCGTCTTTGCGTTTGAGCGTCTTGATCGTCGCCTCGCCGTCGATCATCGCTGCGACGATTTCTCCGTCGGCCGCCGTCGCCTGCATCCGGACCACGACCCAGTCGCCGTCGGTGATGGCCGCGCCGCTCATCGAGTCACCGGCCACCCGGAGCAGGAACAGCTCTCCATCACCGACGATCTCCCGTGGTAGCGGGAAAACGCTCTCGATGGCCTCCTCCGACAGAATCGGCCCACCAGCGGCAATGCGACCCACCATCGGCACGTAGGCGGGCGTCGGCTTGGGCGCGGGGCCTGGCCCGGCGTCAATCCCGGTGGGCAGCATGCCGACCGCGCGCGGCCGGTTGGGGTCCCTGCGCAGGAATCCCTTCCGCTCCAACGCGCGCAGGTGGTAGGCGACGGACGACGTCGAGGTCAGCCCGACCGCCTCGCCGATCTCGCGCACGCTCGGCGGGCAGCCGAAGCGGTCCACCCAGTCCCGGATGACCTCCAGGACCTTGCGCTGGCGCAGCGTGAGGCGCTCACTGCCGGCGACTTCCGCCACCTGCGCGATCGGCAACGGCAGCGCCACCGTCAACTGACTCGGCGCCGAGGTCTGCGATACGCCCCAGAGGCTCGCCAGGTACTCGGCCGCTTGAGGGGTCTCAGCACGACGCGGCTGGAGAGCCGGTTCGACACTGGTTCCGGGCGCCGGGTGCGGGAGTTCCAGGTGGACGTCAGGGGCGTCCGACGGAAAGCCATCACGGTGCTCGGCCGCGGACACGTAGCCGTCGGGATCGGCGACCAGCAGGTCGGTTCCCGCGAACCCGTTGGCGAGCAACGCAGCCAGCACCCGGACGTCGTCCTGGGCGAGCGCCGAGACCTGTTCCGGACGCACGGTGGCGTGCACCCAGGTGAGCGTCCAGCGTTCGACGTCCTGCACCGGCCCGTGCAGCGGCAGGACCAGCAGTTCCGCCCGGCCGTACGGCAGCAGGTGCCGGGCGTCGGACGCCGAGGCGAGTGCGGCCGCGCCGACACCCCTGCGGTCGACGACCACGGCGTCGGGCAGATGCGCGACAACGATCCCGCGGCTCGGGTGGCCCACGGCCGCGTCCCGGACCACGACGATCTCGTACTCCGCTCGCCACCGCTCGGCGCAGGTCTCCACGAGGTCGCCCAGGTCGTCGGAGTACGCGGCGGCCCAGTCCCCGTCGACGCGGTCGAACCCGATGCCCGCGACGACGTCCAGGACGCCGCCGCCCGGCAGCCAGGTGCGGACGACGGCGGCGAGCGGATCGCCGGGATCGGCGAGCAGCGATGCCTGGCGGCCCGGTGACTCGTCGGGGTTCCAGTCGACGTACAGGACGAGGTAGCCCCAACGGGCGAGGAGTGCGGCAACCGTCACCGCGGTGTTGTCGGGCCGCTGCGCGGTGAAGGTGACGATCACGGCTGGAACACCGGGAAGGCCGGCTTCGGCGCGGCCTCCGGCTCGGGGACCTGGCACTCCGGCCAGTCCGCTCGCCAGGGCGGCACCGCGGTGATCGTCTTGGCCACCTCGCCCGCGATCATCCGGACCGTGTCGAACAGATCGGCCTGGCGGTGCGAACCGGCGAACGCGGGGAACGGGTTGGACACCCCGCGCACGTCGAAGTGCTGCCGCTGTTTCGCGTCGTCGGGGAAGTTGTCCCCGTCGGAGTACCGCACCGGGTACACCAGCCGAGCGGTCCCGCCCAGCGCCCGCTCCCTCGCCTCCATCGTCCGCCACTCGGCCAGGCACCACGGCGAGTGGAAGTACGGCGGCGACCAGACGGCCACGAGCATCTTGCTGCGCGCCAACGCCTCCCGCAGCAGCGACGGCCACACCGCCCCGGTCTCGACCGCCAGGTCGATGAACACCGCGGTACGGCCGAGCTCGTCAGCGAGGCAGTCCTCCAGCATGCGGTGGAAGTGCCCGCGCACCCAGGCCGCCGCGTTCCCCGGCCCGGATCTGCGATAGCTGAGGAACACGTCGAACTGATAGCCGTCAAGCAGGGGCAGCAGCCCAGGACGCCCGGTCAGTTCCGCCATGTGCCGAGCATCGCGGCGCTCGAAAGGGTCGTTACCCGGCCCCTCAAGATTGAATCGCTCCCGCAACAGCAGCCCCGCCCGATGCGACAAGCCCGCGCTGTGCCGCCGGCCTGGACGGCACCCGGAAGAACGGTGCTTTCATCGGTCGAGCAGTTCCAGGAACCGCTCGAGCAGCATGTCCCGGTACGCCTCCTGGGTCCATCCGCAGTCCCGCACCAGCAACGTGTAGGCACTGTGCTGCGCGGTGACCCAGCACAGGTCGACCGTGCGGTCGACGTCGTCGGGAGGACGGCAGAGTCCCCACTCCACCAGACGGTGGATCAGGCGGCGGCCTTCCTCCCGCATGTCCTCGATCCTCTTGCGGTAGGCGACCGCGAGCACCGGGTCGGTGTTCGCGCCCTCCACGAAGGCCGACCACATGCCGACGCTGCGCCGGTTGGCGTCCGTCAGCGTGGCGGCGACGAGCGCGAGAGCGTCGCGGAGCGTTCCTCCCGGCGGCGGTGCCGCCAGTTCCGGGCGCGCGTAGAGGGCCGTTCCGTCGGTGGTTCCGCTCAGCGTGATCTCCAGCGCCCGGAGGAACACGTCGGCCTTGCCCCCCAGCGCGTAGATCGTGTCCATGGAGACACCGGCGACGGTGGCGAGCTGGCGCATCGACGTGGCCGCGTAGCCCTGTTCGGAGAAGAGGGGCTCGGCGGCCAGGCAGATCTGGACTTTCGTCTGCTCAGCCCGTTTCTCTCGCGACGGCGAGCGATAGGTGCGGGCCACTTCTCTCCTTTCACCCCTTACGAGATAGTCTAGGGCGATATTCGCCAGAACAGTGTTACGCCTAATTCAGGAGAGCACCCCGTGAGCCGTGTTGTCGTGGCCGCCAGTCCGCTGGCGGGCCACACGTTCCCGATGATCCAGATCGCCGGCGAGCTCGTCACCGCCGGACATGACGTCACCTTCGTCGGCGGCGAGCGGTTCGCCGACCACGTCGCACAGGCGGGCGCCACTCTGCGGCCGCTGACCGGCAAGGCCGCCTACGACGACCGCCGGATGGCCGAGTTCTTCCCGGAGCGGTCCACCCTGTCCCCCGGCCCGGAGATGCTCACCTGGGACGTCTCGCACGTCTTCGGCGACGCCATCCCCGACCAGCACGCACTGATCCAGGAGTTGCTGGCCGAAGATCCGGATGCCGTGGTCGTCGCCGAGCTGATGTTCCTCGGCGGCCTGCCTTCGCTGCACGGCGCCGGTGCCCGGCCGCGTCGCTGGATCGGCGTCGGCATCTCGCCGCTCTACTACCCCAGTGACGACACCACGCCGTTCGGCCCGGCGCCGGTTGCTCCGGGTACCGACCAGGTGGAGGCGAACCGCGCGATGAACGCCGGGCTCGCCGCCGCGCTGTCCGGTGCGGCCGAATACCTGCAGCGCGTGGTCGACGGCCTGGGCGCGACCGGGTTCACGATGCCGAACTACTTCTCCACGATGTACACCGAGCCCGACGACGTGCTGCAGCTGACCGTGCCGGAGTTCGAGTTCCCCCGCTCCGACCTGCCGGAGAACCTGGTGCGGTTCGTCGGGCCGCTGCCGCCGGTCGCCCCCGCGGGCTGGACCGAACCCGCCTGGTGGCCGGAACTGGACGGCGACCGCCCGGTCGTCGTGGTGACGCAGGGCACGCTGGCCAACGACGACCTCTCCGAACTCGTCGAGCCGACGCTGGCCGCGTTCGACGGCGAAGACGTGCTCGTGGTGGCAGCGCTGGGACGCCCGGCCGTCGCACTGACCGGTCCCGTGCCGGCGAACGCCGTCGTCGAGGAGTTCGTGCCGTTCGACCGGCTGCTCCCCCGCGCGGACGTCTTCATCACGAACGGCGGCTACGGCGCCACGCAGCAGGCGCTCGCGGCCGGCGTCCCGGTCGTGGTGGCCGGGCAGACCGAGGACAAACCCGCGATCGCCGCACGGGTCGGACTGCTCGGCCTCGGCATCGACCTGCGGACTCAGCGTCCGGCACCGGAGGAGGTGGCCGGCGCAGTGCGACAGGTCCTGGCCACACCGTCCTTTCGGGACAGGGCGGTCGAGCTGTCACGGGCGTACGAGAAGGTCGACGGTCCGCGGCTGATCGTGGACGTCGTCGCGGAAGCGTTCCGGAAGTGAGACGTCGGCGGGCGAGGCCGCACAGTCTCGTCCGCTGCACGGCGAAGTGCCGACGACGGCCGCAAGCACCGCGGATCCACGCCAGCGCCCTGAATCAGGTGATCGTCCTGTGGCGTTGCGCCGGAGCGGTCGCTGACGACCCAGGGCTTCGAGCCTGCTGAGCAAGCGCTGGTCACCATGCGCCTGTGCACCGAGCGGGTTTCCGGTCGAGCCGACGTTGTGGACAGGCCTGACCAATGTGGACTATGCGGTGCGGGAGGAGATCTTCGGCCCGGTCGCCGCGCTGATCCCCTTCGACACCGAGGACGAGGTTTGTCGCGCCGGCCAACGACACCGACTACGGCCTCGCCTTCTCCCTGTGGACCAACGACCTGAACCGCGGCCACCGGAGCCGTGGTGATGTCCGGCGCGCTCGGTCCGATGGTCCCGATCACCGGAGCCGGTCGGTACCGGCTGGTGCTGGAACCCCGCGGAGGACGAAGCCGGGTGTCGCAGTCCCGCAGGATGGACGTGGTCAGCAGTTGATGCTTTCGAGCGCGGACACGACTTCGGCCGTGGTGCCGTCCACATTGAACAAACACCGGTCGACGGCCACCTCGACATCGCGCCGACTCTCATTTGCCCTCAAAAGCTGAACGGCGGATGCGCTGCCCAGCCGCCTGGCGGGGGTGGGCCCAGCCGGGCAGCGGGTTGTTCCGGACGTCCGGCAGCTGGGAGCGACGCGAAGAACCCACGACACTGGGAACACAACACCCGCAGAGCGCGAGGTGGCGAAACGGAAGTGGTTCGTGACCCGGATTCCCTGATCTTCTCAGGGAATTCCTCCTCCGTCGCGATGACTTCTTGATCGAACTGCGCCGGACCCGATCCGTCCCAGAAGGAGACCCTCTCATGTTCAACCGGATGCTGAGCGCGTTTGGCATTGGTGGCCCGTCCGTCGACACCGTGCTGGACTCGCCGCACGCCGTGCCAGGTCAGCCCCTCACCGGGCAGGTGCGCATCCAGGGCGGCAGCTCGGACGCCGAGATCGGCCAGGTCGTGCTGTCCGTGGTGACGCAGGTCGAGGCCCAGGGTGGTGGCTTCGGCGGCGGTGGTGAGGTCACGGAGTTCTTCCGGACGGTCGTGCAGCAAGGGCTGCGGGTGCCGGCGGGTCAGCTGGTCTCGGTCCCGTTCCAGCTGGCACTGCCGTGGGAGACGCCGATCACCGCGGTCGGCGGCGCTGCCCTGCCGGGCATGAGCGTGGGCGTGCGCACGGAACTGCACGTCGCGGGCGCGCCCGACAAGGGCGACCTCGACCCGGTCCTGGTCGGCCCGACGCCCTCGCAGAACAAGGTGCTCGACGCGTTCGGGCAGCTCGGCTTCTCCTTCCGCGGCACCGGCGTCGAGGCCGGGCGTCTGCCGGGTGTGCCGCACGAGCTCGGCTTCTACCAGCGGCTCGAGTTCTTCCCCCCGGCCCAGTTCGCGGGCCGGGTGAACCAGGTCGAGCTGACCTTCGTGGCCAACGCGCACGAGCTGCACGTGATGCTCCAGGCCGACCGCCACCGCGGCGGGTTCCCGGCCGGTGGTGACACCACCGGCCACCTGCGGCTCTCCCACCAGGAAGCACAGGTCACCGACTGGGCCGCGGCGATCAGCGGCTGGCTCGCGCAGACCGCCGAGCGCAGCCAGATGAACCCCGCCTTCGGCGGTCAGCCCGGTCACAACCCCGCCTTCGGCGGCCAGCCCGGGTACGGCGGCCACGACGACTACAACCAGCAGGGTCAACAGCGCGGATCGGGCAGGGGCGGCATGCTCGCCGCCGGTGCGGCCGGTGTCGCCGGAGGTCTGCTGGGCGGGATGGCGCTCAGCGGAATGGCCGACGAGTTCTTCGGCGACGACGAGGAATGATCCGGCACCATCGAGTCGCCGGACTTCCAGCCATGGGGTAGGTGTCCACAGAGGATATTTCTCTCCCCTGAACGACCCAGGACACTTGTCCAGGAACGGAACGCATGCTCAGCCCACTGGACCTGTCGCTGATCCACGGGCCGATCCCCATCACCGCGACCGTTGCCGGTGCGCTCGCACTGGTCACTCTGGCAGTCCGGAAGAACCGCAGGTGGTGGACCCGGATCGTGCCGGCCGTGGTGCCGGCATGCGCTGTATCGGTGGCTGTGCTGAAGTTCGTGGTCGACCACGTGTGGAAGCCGTGGCCGGAGCGCCTGCCCACAATCCTGTCCGTGTGGGTGGGCGCGGTGTTGCTCGCGGTGTGCCTCGCCGTCGCGCGGCTGCGGGTGGGGCGGTGGTGTTCACGCGTGCTGAGCGTGGTGCTGGCGCTTGTCGTGACGGCGAGCGCGGTGACGGCCACGAACGCCCACTTCGGCTTCTACCCCACATCGCGAGCGGTGCTCGAGGTGTTCACGAACAACCGCGTCGACCTCGACGAGGCCGCGAAGCCCGCGTCGAGCCTGGTCGAGGTGCCCGCGGGCGGCAAGCTCGCTGACGTCTGGAGGAAGCCCGCCGACCTGCCCGACAAGGGCACGGTGTCGGAGGCGGAGATTCCGGGCGCGTTCAAGGCGCGCAAGGCGTGGATCTACCTGCCGCCCGCCTACTCCGCGACGCCGCGCCCGCGCCTGCCGGTCCTGGTGCTGCTCGCCGGGCAACCGGGATCGCCGCGCGACTGGTTCGACGCGGGCAGGCTCCCCGAACGCCTGGACGCGTTCGCCCGCGAGCACGACGGGCTGGCACCGATCGTGGTCGCGGCCGACCAGCTCGGCTCACGCACGGCGAACCCGTTGTGCCTGGACTCGAAACTCGGCCAGTCGGAGACGTACCTGGCCCGCGAGGTCCCCGCGTGGATCAAGCAACGGCTGACCGTGGACGAACGCCGCGGAGCCTGGACCATCGCGGGCCTCTCCCACGGCGGCACGTGTGCCCTGCAGCTCGCCGTACGCGCACCGGACGTCTACGGCAACTTCATCGACCTCACCGGGCAACGCGAACCCACTCTCGGCACGCGTGCCGAGACGGTCAAGGCCGCGTTCGACGGGGACGAGGCGGCGTACGTGCGCGTCAACCCGCTCGACGTCCTCGCCCGTGAACAGTTCCCGCGAACCGCGGGCGTGATCGTCGCGGGACGCGACGACCTGCCCTACCGGCAGGCGGACGCCGAGGTGTTCGAGGCCTGCCGCAAGGCCGGTATGGACGTGGTGTGGAAGGAACTGCCGGGAGCACACGACTGGAACGTGTGGCGCCCGGGCCTCTACGACTCCCTGCCCTGGCTCGCCGCACGAACGGGCCTGAGCAGGTGACCCGCAGTCACCACCAGGAAACGAGAACGATGAGCACACAAGTGGACGACACGGCGTCCGGCACCCCTGAAGCCGGTCCACTCGCCCGGGGCTTGGACCAGATCACCCGGCCGATCGGCCGGCTGTTCCGGACCGCTCCGCTGACGTGCGTCTTCCTCGTCGTCTTCTGGACCGCCGGCGCGCTGACCGGTGCGCTGGGCGGTCCGAACGACGACTTGCTCGCGCGGGTCGGCTTCGGCACAGGCAGTCCGTTGTGGACGGCGTTCTCTTCGGCGTTGTGGGCCATGGATCTCATGGGTTACGTCGTGACGACCGTGCTGTTGCTGGTTTTCGGCCCCTTGGCGGAACGCGAGTTCGGGGCGCTGCGCACCGCGGTGATCTTTCTCGGTGTTCTTCCTGCGCCGCGACGAAGCCCGGCCTACCCGGATGCCGCCGCACTACCCCGTATCGCCAACGCGGTCAGCCGCGCCTACCTGCCCCACATCACCCCGCGCCAGGGCTTCCGCCTCGCCGCCAAGATGATCAGCCGCTCCTGACCGGCCACAGTGGACCCTTCCGGCCGGCTCGGGAAATCCGGCCGACCGGCGGGGCCCGCACCCCGACCTGACGGATGGCCCCGCCGCCCACCGCACCGCCAAAGTTGCCGCATGACACAGATGCCACCACCGCAGGACACCTCAGCTGCGCCGGAGACATCGCCACCCCAGTCCCGGACTCCGGCAGCGCCCGCTGAGCCGGCCCCCTCGATGGGGCGACTGGTCGGGGTGGACCTGGCCCGCGCGCTGGCCGTGTTCGGCATGTACGTCGTGCACCTCGGTCCCTCGGTGACCAACGCGAGCGGTGTCGGCGCCTGGGTGCGGCACGCGACAGAGGGCCGCTCGTCGGCCCTGTTCGCCACTCTCGCCGGGTTCTCGCTGATGCTGATCGCCGGTCGCCTGGAACCGAAGACCGGTGTGGCCGGCCGGCAGGCGAAAGCCCGGATCGCGATCCGGGCCGCGGTCCTGCTCGTCCTGGGCACCGTGATGATCACGTTCTACGGCGACGTGGTGATCCTCGCCTCCTACGGGCTCTTCTTCCTGCTGGCCCTGCCACTGGTGCGACTGAGCGCCAGGACGCTCGCGATCATCGCGGCCGGGATCGCCGTCGTCGGGCCGCTGGTGGCCTTCGGCCTCAAGGCCCTGATCACCGAGCCGGTCAGGGCTGCCGCCAAGGCCTACGACCCGCTCGCCCAGCTCGGCGGCGCGGGACTGCTGGACCTCACGCTCACCGGCTTCTACCCCGCGATCCCCTGGATGGCGTTCATCGTCGCCGGCATGGCCCTGGGCAGGCTGGACGTGTCCTCCGGCGCCGTGCGGAAGCGGCTGGCCATCTTCGGTCCCGCCCTCGCCGTGTTCGCCTACGGCACCTCCTGGCTGCTGGCCCAGCTGATCGACGGCGTCCGGGAAGCCGCGGACCTGCAGTCCGCGAGGGGACCCGGTGGGGACAAGGGCGCGGGGGTGAAGGACCTCGGCTCCGCCGGCGACGTGATGCCGCCCAGCGGGAGCGGTGACATGATGCCGCCCAGCGGGACCGGATCGGCCTGGTCGTTGCTGACGTCAGGGCCGCACAGCGGAATGCCGTTCGACGTCATCGGCTGCATCGGGGTCGCGATCACCGTCATCGTGCTCGCGATGACGGCGGTCGACCGCCTGCCGCTGCTGCGCCGCGTGGCCGCACCGGTCATCGCGGTGGGCACCATGTCCCTGACCTGCTACGTCGGCCACTTCGTGCTGTCCTCCCAGATGTCCGGGGCCTCCGGTGGATCCGGGACCGGCGTGACCGCCGGGTCCGAGGCCCAGGCGTCCTGGACGCCGGTGCTCATGTTCGTCTTCGGCGCCATGGCGTTCGCCTTCATCTGGTCCCGCTTCTTCACCAGGGGACCGCTGGAGTACCTGCTCAACCTCGCCACCAAGCCGGCGAAGTACCTCCGCTGACCCCCGCCGACCGGCTGGCCGAAACCTGCCGGTCGGCGACCAGGACCTGCCGGTTCTCGGATGGCGTTCCCTCGTAGCCCTGACGAGACTGCACGTGTGAAGCGTCCACAGAGGGGAGTGACATGATCCGGGTGGTTGTCGTCGACGACGAGGAACTCGTGCGAACCGGGTTCCGCCTCATCCTCGAGGCGGCCGGGGACATCGAGGTCGTCGCCACACCGACCGGCGCGCAGGCGGTCCGCGAGATCAGCCTGCGGAAACCCGACATCGTGCTGCTGGACATCAGGATGCCGGACGTGGACGGCCTCACGATCCTGCGTCAGCTGCAGGGCCTCAGGCCGCCGCCGGTCGTGGCGATGCTGACGACGTTCGACTCGGACGAGTACATCGCCACGGCGCTGCGGGCCGGCGCGGCCGGGTTCATCCTCAAGGACACCGGCCCCGAACAGCTCGCTCAAATGGTGCGCACCCTTGCCAGCGGCGGTGTGGTGCTCTCCCCCAAGGCCACCCGCACCGTCGTCGACGGCTACCTGGGCTCCGGCGCAGGCTCGGCGGCCACCGAACAGATCGGACTGCTGACCGAACGCGAACGCGCGGTGCTCCTGCTGATCGCCGAGGGGTTGTCCAACACCGACATCGGCGCCCGCGTCCACATCAGCATCGGCACGGTCAAGGACCACGTCAGCGCCATCCTCACCAAGCTGCGCGTGGGCAGCAGGGTGCAGGCGGCACTGGTGGCGCAGCGAGCCGGCCTGCTGGACGGGAGCAGGGAGCCGGTATGAGCCCCCGCCCGTCCAGCAGGCTCGTCGACGCCGCGGTGCTCGTGGCCGCAGTGGTCGAGGGAGCGCTGACCACGATCGCCGAGGGCACCCCGTACGGGGTCGTCACGATCGTGATCGCCGTCCTCGCCCTCCTGGTGCGCGAACGCCTGCCGTTGGCCGCCTTCCTGGCGACCCTGCCGGCGGTGCTGTTCCCAGGCGCGATCATTCCGGCGATCGTCGCCCTTTACGTGATCTCCAGCCGCTGTCGCGACTGGTGGTTGCTCGCGGGGTGCGGGCTTCTCGCCACGGCCGGTTTCGTCTTCCCGATGTCGGAGTTCGCTCCGTCGATCTGGAGTTCCCACACGCTGCTCGGCGTCATCTACGCCACGATGACCGCGGTCGCACCGATCCTCCTCGGCCAGTTCCTGCGCTCCCAGCACGAGCTGGCTCTGCGGCTGGAAGAGGTCAGGGAGGCACGGGGGCACGAGCGGCGGCTCGACGCCGAGGCGATCCTCGCGCGAGAACGCAACCAGCTCGCTCGCGAAATGCACGACGTCGTCTCCCACCAGGTGAGCCTGATCGCCGTGCAGGCGAGTGCGCTCACGGTCAGCACCACGGACCAGAACGCCAAGCAGGCGGCCGAGAACGTGCGGCAGCTGTCGGTGAACACGCTCGACGAGCTGCGCCACATGGTGAACCTGTTGCGCAGCTCGGGCACACCGTCGACCGAGCTCACCCCACAGCCCACCTTGACCGATCTCGAACGCCTCATCGGCAACAGCGCGATCGACGCACGGCTGGTCGGCGTCGCGCCGGAAGGGCTGGAACCGCCGGTGCAGCGGGCGATCTACCGCACCATCCAGGAAGCGCTGACCAACGTGCGCAAGCACGCCCCCGGCGCCACCGCCACCATCGACATCAGCCACGACGACACCGACCTCACCGTCACCGTCACCAACACCGCGCCCACCCGACCGAACCTCGCCCTGCCCAGCGCCCACCACGGACTCGTCGGACTGCAGGAACGAGCCGCACTGCTGGGCGGAAAGCTCCACACCGGTTCCACACCCGACGGCGGGTTCCGGCTGCGGTTGCGGCTACCGGTCACGGCACACGGATGACGGCGGCAGGACCGCCCGCAGGACGGGTGTTCCTCCACATCGGCGCCGGCCCATCGTCGAACTGCTGACACCCGAACAGCAGGCGACCACAACATCCTGGAACAACTAGTGAATGGAGTCTGGTCTGTGAGACAAGACCAGCAGGGGCTGACCGCGGCCGAGGTGGCACACCGGATCGAACTCGGCCAGACCAACGACGTTCCCGCCAAGGCCGGCCGCAGCACGTGGGAGATCGTGCGGTCCAACGTCTTCACCCGGATCAACGCCGTGTTCGCGGTGCTCGCGGCGATCGTGTTCTCGACCGGGCACCTGCTGGACGGCCTGTTCGCGGGCTTGATCGTCGCCAACAGCGTGGTCGGGATCGTGCAGGAACTGCGCGCCAAGCGCACCCTGGACCGGCTGGCGATCGTCGGACAGGTGAAGCCGCGGGTCCGGCGTGACGGTGTGACCGTCGAGCTCGCCCCGCACGAGGTCGTGCTGGACGACGTGATCGAGATGGGTCCCGGCGACCAGGTCGTCGTGGACGGTGTCGTCGTGGCGGAGACCTCGCTGGAGGTGGACGAGTCGTTGCTGACCGGCGAGTCCGACCCGGTGGTCAAGAAGACGGGCGACCCGGTGCTGTCGGGCAGCTTCGTCGCCTCCGGCAGCGGCGCCTACCGGGCGACGAAGGTCGGCCGCGAGGCCTACGCGGCCGAACTGGCCGAACAGGCAGGCAAGTTCACCCTCGTCGACTCCGAGCTGCGCAACGGCATCGACAAGATCCTCAAGTTCATCACCTACCTGCTGATCCCCGCGGGCGCGCTGTCGATCTACAACCAGATCTCGGGTGCCCAGCCGCTGCCGGACGCTCTGCGCGGCATGGTCGCCGCACTGGTGCCGATGGTGCCGGAAGGGCTGATCCTGATGACGTCGATCGCGTTCGCGGTCGGCGTGGTGCGGCTGGGCAAACGGCAGTGCCTGGTCAACGAACTGCCCGCGATCGAAGGTCTGGCCAGGGTCGACGTCGTGTGCGCCGACAAGACCGGCACTCTCACCGAGAACGCCATGCGAGTCGGGGAACTGCGAGTCGTCGACGGCGACGAGGAGACAGCCGTACGGGCGCTCGCGGCGCTGGCCGCCGCCGACCCGCGTCCCAACGCCAGCCTCCAGGCCGTCGCCGAGGCCTACCCGCACGCACCGCAGTGGCGCGTCGAGGGTGTCGTGCCGTTCTCCTCGGCCCGCAAGTGGAGCGGGGCCGAGTTCGGCGCCGACGGGAACTGGGTTCTCGGAGCGCCCGACGTGCTGCTCGACGCCACACCGGTGCGCGCGGAGGCCGAGCGGCTGGGCGCGCAAGGCCTGCGCGTGCTGCTGCTGGGCCGCACCGACCACCCGCTCCGGCAGCTGGAGCGTCCGCAGGCCCTCAAGCCGGTCGCCCTGATCGTGCTGGAACAGCGGGTCCGCCCGGACGCCGGGGACACCTTGGCGTACTTCGCCGAGCAGGGAGTGGCGGTGAAGGTGATCTCCGGCGACAACGCGGTGTCGGTGGGCGCGGTGGCGAGCACGCTGGGACTGCCGGACGGCGACCGTCCCGTCGACGCCCGCACGTTCGCCGGCGACCCCGCCGCCCTCGCCGGAGCGGTCGAGCGGGGCACCGTGTTCGGCAGGGTCACGCCGGCGCAGAAGAGGGAGATGGTCGGCGCTCTGCAGTCGTCCGGGCACACCGTCGCGATGACCGGGGACGGCGTCAACGACGTCCTGGCGCTCAAGGACGCCGACATCGGCGTGGCCATGGGCGCCGGTAGCCCGGCCACCCGGTCGGTCGCCCAGATCGTGTTGCTGGACAACAGGTTCGCCACCCTGCCACACGTGGTCGCCGAAGGCAGGCGCGTCATCGGCAACATCGAGCGAGTGGCCAACCTGTTCCTCACCAAGACCGTCTACTCGGTGCTGCTGGCGCTCCTGGTCGGTGTGCCAGGGCTGATCGGGCTCGAAGCACTGCCCTACCCGTTCCTGCCCCGGCACGTCACGATCGTCGGCTGGTTCACCATCGGCCTGCCCGCGTTCGCACTGTCGCTGGCCCCCAACCTCGAACGCGCCCGCAGCGGGTTCGTCGGACGCGTGATGCGCACGGCCGTACCCGCGGGCGTGGTGATCGCGGCGGCCTCCTTCACCTGCTACGCACTGACCTACCGGGGAGCAGCGTCGACCGCCGCGGAGAAACTGCAGGCGAGCACGGCGGCGTTGATCACCCTCATCGCCATCGCGCTGTGGGTGCTCGGCATCGTCGCCCGGCCCTACCAGTGGTGGAAGATCGCACTGATCGGTCTCATGGTCACGCTGTCGTCGCTGATGTTCCTGCTCCCGATCACCCGGTCGCTGTTCCTGCTCGACCTCGGCGACGGCGCCACGATCGCGGTCGCCATCGCCTGTGCCACGGCGGGAATCGCGCTCCTCGAGGCAGGCTGGTGGGTGGACGGCCGGCTGCGCGACAAGAACCGGCCCGCCTGAGGGCCCACGGGGTCGTCGCGGGTGTCCACTTGGGACTGACTCAGCCAGATCAGCGACTCAGGCGGTTTCAGCCGGGCAGCTGAGCGGTTCCAGTCACCCGGCGGGATGCGGACACAGGCCGGAGACGTGTGTGCTGTCGACGGGTACCGCGCCATGCCACGCCACCCCTTGGCGCGGTACCCGTCCACGAGTCGTCGAGCTTGACGAGATCGATCGACTGGCACCGCACAACGTTCTCCGGCAACTCGACCACCTCCGGCACTATCCGCGTGTGGCCGAGGCGGAAGCGCGGGGGCGAACTCACCCTCACCGGAACGTACTTCGGCATCGGCTCCGCCCGGGTGTCGCTGTGGGGCAGCCGATCCGGAGACTTCGTCCCCGCCGGCGTCACGACATCAGCCGCTCGATGACGAGGAGTCCCGCCCGCGGAGGCCGGCCGAGCCGCCCGGCAGGAACTGCACAGAGGTCCGGAAACGGTTGTGAGAGGTCGGCTTGTGGTTCCACCGCGCCTTGTCCATCGGCTGACTCGTGGTACGTCCCGGTAGGCCGAGTGCGTTGTGGAATGCCGTAAGCCCGCGAACTCAGCGGGTGTGCCAACACCGTCGTCCAGCACCGCACGACTGATGTCGTAGCTCGTCACGCTTTTGCCGTACTCGGGCTTCGCCGCCCGCTGCTGCGAAACCCGGCCGAGCCGGTGTCGTCGTCACAACCGCGCCGGCCACTGCCAACGGCCGCCGGACGACAACACCGGCTCTCTGCACGACGTCGCCGCATCTGCATCCCTGTCAACACCAGAACCCGTACCCCCAGTGTTGAACGGTGACAGGTTCTGGTTCAACCCCGGTTGAGCCGCAGTCAGTGCGGCAGGACGAGCCGGTTGGCGATGTCGTACAGGTCGGTCTGCGGTACCCGGCCGGCGATGACGACCGGGGCTCCGCCGACCGCGTCGAGGACCCACAACTGGTGGTAGCCGTTCTCGTCGGCGTAGCGCGTCTCGTGGCCCTGCACGGGTTGTCCCGGTGTGCCGGTCGGGTTGCCGCCGACAGCGCTGTTGACGTGGATCGACGGCTGGACGGTGCACGTGCCCAGCGAGTAGCTCGTGTTGGTCCCCGGTCCGGCCGGGGCCCGGCCCATGCCCTGTTCGACGTCGAAGGCGCAGATGCGCATCCCGTTGGGCAGGTCGCGCAGGCCGTACGCCGGGGTGACGGTCGTCGTGCCCGGGAAGTGGATGTTCTCCGCGATCCGGCGGCCGGCGTCGACGAGTTGCTGCGCGGGGGCTTGGCTGCCGGGCGCGGCGGACACGTTCACGTACATCGAACCGCCGTCGGGGTGTGCCACGTACAGCTCGTAACCACCTGGCCCGGTGGACACCGAACTCTCGACCCCGCGCTGCCCGTTGATCGTCACGGACTTGCCCGGACCGGACTTGAACGTCGCCTCGTCCACCGGCACCATCCGGACCTGCTGGACGTCGACCTCCAGGACCTGGCCGCCGGCCGTGACGGTCAGCATGTACTCACCGCCGTACAGGGGCACGTCCGGGTGGGCCGCACTGGACCCGACGTTGATCCGGTGCGCCTGGTAGGTGACCGAGCCCGGCGGGAGCCAGCCGAGGGAGTAGGGCATCCGCAGACCCGCCGCGGCCTGCTCGGCGGCGGTCGGGGTCTGGCCGCCTTGAGACCCGTTGGCGGTGGCGGTGAGCTGGGACTGCTCCGCGGGGTCCGACCGGTTCAGCACCACGGCGGTGACCGCGCCGAGGGTCAGCACGGTTGCCCCGACGGCGACCGCGAACGGCCGGCTCAGCCCGGAGCGCCTGCTGTCGATGCGTTGGCGCGCCGCGGCGAGCACCGCTTCGCTGTCGGGCGCGTCCTGCTCGCGCGCCGTGAAGGTGTCCTTGATCAGGTTCTCGATGTTCATCACGTCTCCCTGGCCTGGGCCATCTGCTCGATGGCCAAGCCGTTTCGCAGTGCCGCCAATGCCTTGTGGGCGTGTGCCCGGACGGTGGCCTGGGCGCAACCGAGCAGCCCCGCGATCTCGGGATCGGGCAGCTGTTCGTAGTACCGGAGCACCATCACAGCCCGCTGGCGCTTGGGCAGCCGCGCCAAGCGCTGCCACATGTCCTCGCGCGCGGCGTGGTCCGACGCGAAATCGTCCGCCCGTGCCTCGTCGGGCAGGTCAGCCGACGCGATCACACGCGCAGACCAGCTATGTCGCCAGGACAGGTAGCCGTTGGTCACCATCCGCAGCACGTATCGGTCGGGATGATCCGCGCCGCTGACCCGGGACCAGTGCCGGTACACCTTGACCAGCACGTCCTGCACCAGATCAGCCGCCTGCTCCCGCTCGCCGGTGAGCATCGTCGCGTACCGCAGCAACCGCGGTAGTTGCGCACGGGCGAAGTCGTCGTAGTCAGCCATCACCCTTGAAGACTCGCCTCGACGGCGATGCGTTTACCGGCTTCCCGAATAAACAGGTTGATCCGCTCAACGAGTCATAGAGGTACTGGGGGAACACCAGCCGACGTCACGAGGGGCGATCTGTGCTCAAACGCCGTTTCATCCATGCGGTGGTGGTCTTCGCCGTGGTGGCCACCGGCGTGGCCGTCTCACCGGCAGCCGCGCAACAACTCACACCCGCGCCCGCCGAGGCGCCCAGGACGGTCACGCTGATCACCGGCGACAAGGTGACCGTGACCAGGAAGGACGGCACCTGGGACGCGAAGATCCAGCCGGCCGCCCGGCTCGGGCCGGTGCGGTTCGTCAAGTCGGTCAGCGCCAAGGGCGTCACGGTGATCCCGTCGGTCGCCGAGCCGCTGATCCGGGCGGGCAGACTGGATCGCAAGCTGTTCGACGTGACCGGTCTGATCGACCTGGGCTACGACGACGTCCACACGTCCGAGATCCCGCTGCTGGTCGAGTCCAAAGGCGCCCGGACGCTCGGCAAGATCACCCGTGACCTGCCGGCGGTCGGGCTCTCCTCGGTGGCCACGCCGAAGAACAAGGCCGCGGAACTGTTCGACAAGGCCGACGCGGGCAAGATCTGGCTCAACGGCAAGGTTCAGCCCTCACTGGACGTGAGCGTGCCGCAGGTCGGCGCGCCGGCCGCCTGGCAGGCCGGGTACACCGGTGCGGGCGCGACCGTCGCGGTCCTCGACACCGGCTACGACCCGAAACACCCCGACCTGGCCGGGATCGTGAAGGGCGAGAAGGACTTCACCGGCGAAGGCATCGTCGACAAGGTGGGGCACGGCACACACGTCGCCTCGACCGTCGCCGGCCGCGGCGCCAAGTACACCGGCGTCGCCAAGGGTGCGGACCTGCTGATCGGCAAGGTCTGCCAGACCAACGGCTGCTCGTTCGACGCGATCCTCGCGGGCATGCAGTGGGCCGCGGACAGCGGCGCCAAGGTCGTGAACATGAGTCTGGGTGGCGGCCCCGGCGACGGCGTCAGCGACCCGCTGGAGATCGCGGTCAACCGGCTCTCGGCCGAGAAGGGCACGTTGTTCGTGGTCGCGGCCGGAAACTACGGTCAGCGGACGCCGGTTTCGAGCCCGGCGTCCGCGGACGCCGCGCTGGCCGTGGCCAGCGTGAGCAAGCAGGACAAGTACAGCAGCTTCTCGCAGCCCGGACCGCGGTTCAAGGACTACGCAGTGAAACCGGACATCGCCGCGCCCGGTGAGGACATCGTGGCCGCACGGGCCGAGGGAACGCTCGCCGACCGTGCCGTCGACGAGCACTACGCGCGGCTGAGCGGCACCTCCATGGCGACGCCGCACGTGGCCGGTGCCGCGGCGATCCTGGCCGCGCAGCACCCGGACTGGACCGGCCAGCGGATCAAGGCCGCGCTGATGGGCAGCGCAACGCCGATCGACGCCACGATCTACCAGCAGGGCGCCGGCCGGCTCGACGTGGGCCGGGCGTCCAGGCAGACGATCACCCCCAGCACGGGCAGCCTGAGCCTCGGTTTCGTGCGGTGGCCGTACAACCAGCCCGCGCTGACCAAGCAGATCACGTACCGCAACACCGGCAGCGCGCCGGTCTCGCTGCGGCTGAGCATGGACGTCCCGGCGTTCCGCACGAACGCCGACCAGGTCGTGGTGCCCGCCAACGGCGAGGCGACGGTGTCGGTCACCTTCGACCACTCCGCCGCGCAGGTCGGCGTCTACGGCGGCAGGCTCGTCGCCAGGAGCGACGCCGGTGACACGGTGATCCAGACGCCGGTCGGCGCGTACAAGGAACCGGAGAGCTACGACCTGACGACGAAGCTGGTCGACCAGAACGGCAATGCGCCGGCCGACGGCCTGCTGGCGAGCGCGATGTGGGTCGCGCTGGGCACTGGCCAGGACGATTTCGACCTGATGGGCAACAACAGCACCGTGCGGCTGCCTGCTGGCCGTTACGCCGTGATGGGCACGATCCAGACCGTGGTGCCCGGTCAGCCCCTGCCGACGAGCACCAGGGTGGCCGACCCTGAGGTCGACCTGCACAAGGACACCGTGGTCACGCTGGACGCCAGGAGCGGCAAGAAGATCACCGTGCAGACCGACGAGAAGGACGCCCGCCCGATCTCCTGGACGAACGGGATGGTCATCGACACCGGTGCGCGTGGCGTGGGCTACTACAGCATGTCGGACAACAACGACTACGCCGCGCCCACCACCAAGCACACCAAGGAATTCCGGTACTTCGACCGGATGAAGCTCGAACGGCCCCAGGTCCGGCTGACGGTCGACAAGCCCGAGTCGTTCGAGGTCCCCGTGGAGTGGGTACCGGGCTCGCCACAGACGACCGACACCCGTGCGCTGTCCACTGTGGACGTCGGGCATGCCACCCCCGGCGAGATCGCGGCGGCCGACATCAAGGGCAAACTGGCGGTCTTCACGGTGGGCGACGGCGAGAGCCTCCAGTTCAGCCCACGGGTGCGGGCAATCGCCGAGGCGGGTGCGAACTCCGCACTGTTCCGCTTCTCCGGCAGCCCCGTGCGGTTGACGGAAACGCCGCCATTGCCGCTGACGGCCACGTTCAGCCCCGAGGGCGCTCGGCTGGCGAAGTTGCCGAACGCGTCCGTGACGTTGACCGGCTTGCCGGTGAGCCCGTACCGGTACGAGCTGGTGTTCCCCAGCTACGGGGACATCCCGGCGAACGTGACCTACCGGCCGCGCAACAGCGACCTGGCCACCGTGAAGACGACCTACCGGGCGCCGGTGGACGGCGCGGGCTACGCGTCGATGTTCGCCACCGACGGGAAGTACGACCTGGAGGGCGCGCTGGAGTCGACGCCGACTCCGCTTCCCCGGGAGCGGACCGAGTACTACTCCCCCGCAACCTGGGCGAACTCCGTGAGCGTGTCGGCCGGCGGTGCCACGCAGGACTACGAGGCCGCCAAGCGGGCCTTCAAGCCCGGTGAGAAGACCACTGTGGACTGGGGCAAGGCCGTGATCGGGCCGGGCGTCACCGGGTCGGTGGGCTTCTTCTCGACCGAGCCGCACCTGGCGTACCGCACGGGCGAGAAGATCAACGCCCATCTGCCGCTGTTCTCCGACTCGGCCGGCCACTCCGGGTTCCCCGATTCCAGTGACACCGGCGACACCGTGCTCTACGCCGACGGCAAGGAGATCGCCCGCAGCGGCCAGCCCGGCAGCGGGCAGTTCACGGTGACCGCGGGCGCGGCGAACTACCGGCTCACCGCCGAGGCGAACCGAAACAACCCGGGATGGCCGCTGTCCACAAAGGTCAGCGTGGAATGGGGCTTCCGGTCCGAGCACACGACCGCCGCCACACCACTGCCGTTGCTGACGATCGGTTTCGACCCCAAACTCGACCTGACGAACCACGCGCCCCGCAGCGCGCTGTTCCCGGTGCCGTTCCGCATCGACCGGCAGCCGGGCGCACAGGGCGGCAAGGCCGAGCCGAACCAGGTCGAGGTGTCCACCAACGACGGGCAGACCTGGCAGCAAGTGCCGGTGCTGCGCGCGAACGGCACCTGGTTGGCGGTCGTCCAGAACCCGGCATCCGGGTTCGTGTCGCTGCGCGCGAAGGCCGCGGACCAGGACGGCAACACGGTGACCCAGACGGTCATCAGGGCCTACCAGGTGAACTGACCCGCAGTTCCTGACTGCGCGGCGGTCGCGACAGCGTCCGCCGCGCAGTCGGATCACGCGGACGGCAGAAGACCAGGCTTGAGGCCGGGCTCTGGGACGGCAGTCGAACCGTGATCGATGTCGGTGGATTTCGACGTGAGCGATCGCGGTTGTGCCGCGTGCTGCCGGGCTCGGTGCGGGCTGCGCGTCAGGTGGCTGGACCTGTGGCGTCCGGCCGGTGTCCGCGGAGGAACCGCCGCACGACGACCTCGGGATCGACGGGCGGCTGAGTCGCCCGCCGGTCGACCCGCCTCGCGACGGCCCGCATCATCACCGGGCCGACCAGGGCGAAGAACGTCTGCCGCGGCGGTTCCGCCACCAGCGCCCCTCGCCGCTGGTGATGCAGGACGACCTCGTCCACCCGTTCCAGCAGTGACTCCGGTTCACCGAGCACCGCCGCCACCTCCTGGTTGAACTCGGCCTCCCGCATCAGGGTGAGCACCAGCCCTCCACGCGTCTCGTAGAGCCGCGAGTAGTAGTTCACGATCGTGAGCAGGTCGGCGGCCACGTCGTCGCCCGGTGAGCCGAGGTCGAGCGCGAACTCCGCGAAGCTGCCGCGCACGGCCTGGCGCAACAGGTTCGCCTTGGAACCGAACCGGCGGAACAACGTCGCCTCGTTGATCCCGGCGGCATCGGCGATCGCGCGGGTGGTGGCCCCTTCGTAGCCCTGTTCGGCGACCACGGCCAGCACCGCGTCGAACACCGTCTCGTCGGACACCCGGCCGGCCAAGCACGCCTCCTCGATCGCCGAACAATGCAAGTGGCTACTTGCATTGGCGAGAGCTCCACCCTACGGTAAATGCAAGTGCCCACTTGCAATCAGCCTACCGAAGGACAGGGCTCATGGCCGATACCGGTGTCCCCGCTCGTTCCGCGGGTCTCTCGCCCAGTGCACGAAAGATCGTCGTCGGCCTGCTCGGCGCCGCGGCCGTCTCGATCGCGGTCAACTCCCTGATCGCGCTCCTCGCGGGCGAGTTCATCCCCGCCGGAGCCCCGCGCACGGGCCTGGCCCTGGCCGAGCACGCGCCGGCAGCGGTGATCGGCATCCTGCTCGGCACGCTGGGCTGGTACCTCGTGCGACGCTCCGCCCGCCGCCCGCGGCGCGTCCTGCGCGTTCTGGTGCCCGCGGTCGTCGTGCTCTCGTGGATTCCGGACCTGGGCATCCTCGCGGCAGGCGCCACCGCGGTGAACTCACTCGCGCTGATGGCGATGCACACCGTCGTCGCCGCTGCCGCAGTGCCGGTGCTGACGCGGGTGCTGCCGATCGGAACCGACTGAGGCGGCACCGGCCCGGTGAGCAGGCGCCGCCGCGAGAGCCCCTGTCACGACGTGACTTTGTGCTCTGGGAGGACTGCTCCAGACGACGGAGAGTGTGGGCGTTCACCTGGCCCCACAGGAGGCACCCAGTGCAGCAGACCGGCGCCGTCCGCACCCCAGTCGCCGTCGCACGATACTTCGACGAGGTGGTCGACCGGCTCACCCGCGAAGGAATCGACGTCGCGCAGATCGTCCTGGATCTCACACCTGCCCGGCCGATGCGCGGCCAACTGGTCATCGATCGTGGTCGTGTGCTGCGCTGGGGTGAGGACCTCGGCTGGAGCAACGGCGTCAGGACCACCAGCCCGTCCGCTCACCCCCGCGAGGTCGCCGGACTGCTCGAGAACCTGTGAGCCGCACCCGCGAGGCAGCGGCCAGACCCTCACCCCGGCACACGAACACGGCGGAGCCACGTCAGAGCTCGAACACGAGCCGCGCGGGCACCCGGCCGTTGAGCACGTCGTCGAAGGATTCGTTGACCTGGTCCAGTGAGCGCGTCTGCGTGATCACCCTGGTGCGCCCGGCCGCGTGCAGAGCGAACACCTCGGCCAGGTCCGCGCGGGTGCCCACGATCGAACCGATGACCGAGATGCCGCCGAGCACGGTGTCGAAGATCGGGACCGTGATGGCGGCGTCGTCCGCGGGCAGCGCGACCATCACCAGCCGACCACCGCGCCGCAGTGACCGGTACGCCTGAGCGAACGGCTTCGGTGACGCGGCCAGCACCACGGCCACGTCGGCACCGCCCACCTCGCGGATGGCCTCGACCGGATCGGTCTCCGCCGCGTTCACCAGGTGGTCCGCACCGAGCTCCGCGGCGAGGTCGAGCTTGCCCTGCTCGATGTCGACGGCGGTCACGAGGCCACCGACCAGGCGCGCGTACTGCACCGCCATGTGCCCGAGGCCCCCGATGCCGAACACCGCCACCCGCTCCGCCGGCACCACTCTCGCCACCTTGACGGCCTTGTAGGTCGTCACCCCGGCGCACGTCAGCGGAGCCGCGTCCACGGAGGACACGGCATCCGGAACCTCGACGACGCCGTTGGCGTACGCGAGTGCGTACTCGGCGTAGGCACCGTCGACGGAGTACCCGCTGTTGACCTGGCTCTCGCACAACGTCTCCCAGCCGGAGATGCAGTACCGGCAGCTCCCGCAGGCCGACCCGAGCCACGGAATGGCGACACGCTTGCCCACCCACTCCGCTGAGACACCGTCGGCGACGCGCTCGACGCGGCCGATCCCCTCGTGGCCGGGGATGAACGGCGGCACCGGCTTGACCGGCCAATCGCCGTGCGCCGCATGGATGTCGGTGTGGCAGAGCCCGGACGTCTCGATCCGCACCAGCATCTGACCGGAGCCAGGGGCGGGCTCGGGGACCGGCAACTCCCGGATCTCCAACGGTTTGCTGAAGTTGGTCACGACCGCTGCTTTCACCGCAGGTTTCCTCTCCTGGAAGGGAGTGATCACGCTAGGCGCGCCAACGCTGCAGGGACGCTGCAACCAGCCGCGATCAGGGTGCTCCGACGAGCAGGCCACGAGCACGCCCCACCGCGGCCCCGTGCGCGGCGGAACCTCGCGGCAGGTGCGCGGCTAGGGCCTGCCAGGCGGCGGCGTCGTCGGCTCCCCAGCCGGCGCTCACCCAGCGGCGCAACAGCTGCACGTCACCACTGGCCAGCACGGCACCACGGATCTGCTGTTCGAGTGCGATGCGGTACTCCCTCACGAACGGAGCATCCGACGACGGCAGCAGCGGTCCGTCGTAGATCGCCATCGCGTCGCGCACCCGCCCCTCGGCCAGCAGCGCGACCACGCCGGTGAAATCGGCACTCACCGGCCGGCGCAGCGCGTAGGGCCGCGAGCCGAGCAGCGCGTCACCGAGCACCGCGCGCAGTCGCGACATCTCGGCCCGCACGGTCGACATGCCGAGCTCCACTTCGGACAGTTCGACGGCGAGGCGGCCCGCGGACAGGCCGCGCTGTGCCAGCGCGAGGACGACCAGGATCTCGCTGTGCCGCGGGCTGAGCGTCCGGACGTGCCCGTCGACCTCCAGCACAGCGGCGTCCCGGCCGAGTGCACGAATCCGCACACCGGGTCGCACCGGCCTCCTCAGGCCGGCCAGTTCCGCCTCCGCGGCCATCGCCACCGCCCGCACCAGAGCCAGCGCGTACGGGCCGGCGGCGCTCTCGTCACCGGTGATGTCCACGGCACCGAGGATCCGCCCGCTCACCGGGTCGCGGATCGGTGCGGCGGAACAGGACCACGGATGCACGACCTCGTTGTAGTGCTCGGCGGAGAAGACCTGCACCGGATGCCCCACGACGAGAGCGGTGCCGGGTGCGTTGGTGCCCGCCGACGACTCCGACCAGCCCGCACCCTCGACGAAGTTCATCCGCTCCGCCCGCTCGAGCGCGACCGCGCGTCCGCGGACCCAGAGCAGCGTCCCGTCGGCGTCGCTGATCGCGAAGACGTGCCCGCTGTCGTCGGCCGGGCCGCCGAGCAACGAGTCGAACACCGGCAGCGCAGATGCCAGCGGATGTTGCGCGCGGTGGTCCGCCAGTTCATCGGCGCCCATCCACACCGAAGGCAACCCGTGGTCGTCCCGGCTCGCGCGCCCGGTGACGCACCTGCGCCACGAGTCGGCGACCACAGGCCGGACGAACGGGAGCACCGTCTCCGTGCACACGAACAACTCGTGTGCCCTCAGCAGCTCCATCGCCGTCGCCACACATCAATCCGACCGCTGACGAGAGCCCGCGCTCAGAGCCGAACGTCCTCCGCCGGACAGCCGGAAGGCCCTCGCCTCGGGTGTCTCGCACTCCGCGAGAACGGCATCGGCGTCGACGAGCGCAGTCGTCGGGCCCGGAGCCGTCGAGGTTCCGGGCCTGCGACCAGGTTTCCCGTTACGGGCAACGCTTCCAGGAGAAGAAGTAGTCCGTCTTGGCGTAGCCGTCGAGCGAGTCCATCGCCATGAAGCTCGCCTTCTTCGGATCCGACGTGCCCGCGTTGACCCGCAGCTCGGTGTTGATGTTGAGGTTCCTGTTCACGCCGCAGGGCGGGTAGATGATCGGCGAGCCCACGTCCGTGGCCTGCCACTGGTCGTCCACCGGGCCCTGCCAGGTGTGGCTGCGGTAGCCCGTGTCCGCCATGCCCTGGAAGTAGAAGCTGGACTTCAGGGTGCTGGTGGCACCGCGTTCGAGGTGGAGGTAGCCGGCGTAGTCGACCTCGGAGATGCCGTAGACGAAGCCCTCCGGCGCGTTCACCCTGATGCTCAGCTGGCAGTTCTTCCGGAAGTCAGTCGGCGCGGCACCGGGGCCGACCTTGGCCGCGTAGCTGCTGAAGACCACGTGGAAGGCGGAGTTGTCCGGTGACACCGACACCGAGGTCGTGCCTTTGGGGCAGCCGCTTCCGTTGATCATGTCGATGGTGACCGCGCCGGGTGGCGGGACGTCGGCCTGCGGGAGGACGACGGTGGACATCGCCATGGCCGTGGCGACAATCGCGTGGATCATTGGACACCTTCCGGCTCGTACGCTGGGTAGCGGCGGCGAAGATGTACCCAACCCGATGACGGCGGCTTGGTGGGTTGCCCGCCGCCTTGCGATTACCTGACGATCGGTCCTCCCGTGTCCTGCCCACCCCGTGCCTCAGCGAGGACGACTGGAGCGGAGCTGCTCCAGACCTCCCAGGATGAGGGCCAGTCCCGCCTCGAACGCCGACTCGTGATCGATCACCGGGAGGTCGGCGGGTAGCTCGGCGGCGGCGCCGAGGTCCGCCTGCTCCTCCAGGACGCTGCCGACCGTGAAACGGCCGGCGGCCAGCATCGCCGTGCCCGCGTGGTGCTCGGGCACACCGGAGGCCACGAGGAAGTCGAGCTTGTGGCGGATCCTGTCGAGGTCGGCGACGGGAGCGGTGCCCGCGTGCAGCCGCGCGCCGTCCCTGCGTGCCAGCAACGTGCGCCGGAAGCTTCGCGTGTTCTCCGCGAACCACTCGCGCCAGTCGTCGCCGACCTCCGGAAGCGCCTGCGCGGCATGAGGCTCCATCGCCGCCTCCGCCATCGCGGCCAGCAGGTCGTTCTTGGTGCGGAAGTGCCAGTAGAGCGACGGCTGCTCGACGCCCAGCCGCTTCGCCAGCCGCCTCGTGCTCACCGCGTCCAGCCCCACCTCGTCGAGCAGGTCGAGCGCCGCGGCGATGACGGTCTCGCGGTTCATCTTGGTCACCTTGACAACCTATCGGTGATAGAGAAATCTGGAAAGGAACCTTTCACCGATAGATTTTGGAGCCGGCATGACCACCGGATCGTCCACGCGGCCGCTGCGCGTCCTCATCGCGGGAGGCGGGATCGCGGGACAGGCACTGGCTTTCTGGCTCACCAGAGGCGGGCACGAGGTGACCGTCGCCGAGCGCTTCCCCGTCCTGCGAGCCACCGGCGCCCAGGTCGACCTGCGAGGGCAGGGCATCGAGGCCGTGCGGCGGATGGGACTGCTCGACGCCGTCCGGGACGCGCTCGTGGACGAGGCCGGCGTCGCCTTCATCGACGCGCACGGCAGGGCCAAAGCGACGATCATGGCCAACACCTCGGGCCAAGGCCGCCAGACCCTGACGTCGGAGTACGAGATCATGCGCGGTGACCTGGTGCGCATCCTTCACGACGCGACGAAGGACGACGCCGAGCACGTCTTCGGCAAGAGCGTGGACGGGTTCGAACAGGACCGGCACGAGGTCGTCGCGCACTTCTCCGACGGCTCGTCCGGCGAGTTCGACCTGCTGATCGGCGCGGACGGCCAGGGATCGCGCATCAGGAAGTCGCTTCTGCCACCAGGCTTCGACCCCTACCGGCGCCTCGGCATCCACCTGGCCTACTGGTTCGTCCCGCGCATCGCGTCGGACAGCAACATCCGGGACACCTACATGGTGCCGGGCGGCCGCCAGATCATGCGCCGCAGCCACAACCCGGACGAGACCCAGGTGTACTTCGTGCTGCGGGAGCAGTCCGCCGAGGCCTCCGCGATCCACCGCGCCCCCGTCGAGCAGCAGCAGAGGTTCTGGGCCGACCGGTTCCGCGACGCCGGCTGGCAGACCGAGCGCTTCGTCGAAGGCATGAAGGACAGCCCGTTCTTCTACTCGCAGGAGGTCGTCCAGGTCCACACGGACACCTGGTCGAAGGGCCGCGTGGTGCTGGCGGGCGACGCCGCGCACTGCGCTTCGCCGTACAGCGGCATGGGAGTCTCCGGCGGCCTGGTCGGAGCTCATGTGCTGGCGGGCGAGATCAACCGTCGCCCCGACGACCTGCCGGCCGCGTTCGCCGGCTACGACACGACGTTGCGGCCGTTCGTCGACGAGATCCAGGGCGAGGTCAACCCGCGCCTGCTGCGCCTGGGAATGCCGACGTCCCGGTTCGCGATCAACGCGTTCCAGGCGGCCACCGCGCTCGCCTGTTTCCTGCACGTCCCGGACCTCGCCGCACGCTTCGCGAAGGACGACCGCGGCGGCGGCTGGCGGTTGCCGGAGGCCCCGGACCAGGCCCGGTGCCCCCTCTGATCACTCACCGCCAGACGGAACGGTGCCCGAGCGCTGTCTCGACCCCGGCCGCCTTTTCCGCGGTGTTCCGGGCCACCACTCCCCCGAGCGGCGGCCGTGCGTCGTCCCTGGGCGTTCCAACCGTGACGCGGGCAGGATTCCGTTGATCGGGTAGTCGTCGACGAGGACCCCGGCTGGCGCCCGATGGAGCCGGGCGAGATGGTGCACGTGGACGGGCACCGCCGCGTCCGCCCAACAGCTGACCAGGAGTCTCCTCATGCCGTTGCCAGAGCACTCGGGCGACCACCGCTCGAACCGCGCGGAGCTCGGGATCAACCCGGTGTTCACGCAGGAGCCCGTCACGATTCCACGCGACCGCCTCCCGGAGGGTGAGCTCGATCCGGGCACGGCCTACCAGATCGTGCACGACGAGCTGATGCTCGACGGCAACGCCCGGCTCAACCTCGCCACGTTCGTGACCACCTGGATGGACGACGACGCACGCAGGTTGATGGCCGAGTGCTTCGACAAGAACATGATCGACAAGGACGAGTACCCGCGCACCGCCGAACTCGAGCAGCGGTGTGTCAGGATGCTCGCCGAGCTCTGGCACGCCGAGGACCTCGACCGCCCCACCGGCTGCTCCACCACCGGTTCGAGCGAGGCGTGCATGCTGGCCGGGCTCGCGCTCAAGCGGCGCTGGCAGCACCGACGCCGGCGTGACGGCCTGTCCACCGAGCGTCCCAACGTGGTGATGGGCATCAACGTCCAGGTTTGCTGGGAGAAGTTCGCGAACTACTGGGACGTCGAGGCGCGCCTGGTGCCGATGGCGGGCGACCGCTACCACCTCACGGCGGAGGAGGCGGTCAAGCACTGCGACGAGAACACCATCGGGGTCGTCGCGGTGCTGGGCTCGACCTTCGACGGGAGCTACGAGCCGGTCGCGGACATCTGCGCCGCCCTCGACCGGTTGCGCGACGAACGCGGCTGGGACATCCCGGTGCACGTGGACGGCGCGTCCGGCGCGATGGTCGCACCGTTCCTCGACCCGGAGCCGGAGTGGGACTTCCGGCTGCCGCGCGTCGCCTCGATCAACACCTCCGGCCACAAGTACGGCCTCGTCTACCCCGGCGTCGGGTGGGTCGTCTGGCGCGACGCCGCGGCGCTGCCGGAAGATCTGATCTTCAAGGTCAACTACCTGGGCGGCGAGATGCCCACGTTCGCGTTGAACTTCTCCCGGCCCGGCGCACAGGTCGTGGCCCAGTACTACAACTTCCTGCGGCTGGGGATGGACGGCTACCGGCGCGTCCAGCAGTACTCCCGTGAGGTCGCGTCGAGCCTCGCCGACCGCATCGCGGGCCTCGGCGCGTTCCGCCTGCTCACCGACGGCACGCAGCTACCGGTGTTCGCCTTCACCCTGGCCGACGGCGAGGACGGCTACTCGGTGTTCGACGTGTCCGCCGCGCTGCGCGAACACGGCTGGCTCGTACCCGCCTACACCTTCCCCGCCGATCGCGAGGACCTCGCCGTGCTGCGCATCGTCGTGCGCAACGGCTTCACCCACGACCTGGCCGACCTGCTCCTCGCCGACCTGGCCCGCGAACTGCCCCGGCTGCGCCGCCAGAACGAGGTCCAGCACGGCCCGGACAGCGCGACGTTCTCCCACGGCGCGGCCTCGGGCCGGCCGTCGCCCGGCGCAGGACCTCGTCCTCCTGCTCCGGCAGCTTGATCCGCGTGGAGCGATTCGCCCGCGAGACCGGTGTTGCTCACGATGCCGGCAGCACACCTGGTTCGAACTCGGGCAGGCACGGCCGAACGATCAGGGCGACTGCCGCTTGACCGGTGAAAGGCCAGCAGCGTACGTTCCAGTCGAACCGGTTCGACAGAGCCGACCCGTTCGGTGTCGGCACCCACTGCACGTGCAGGTCCGATTGACAGTGTCCATCCGCCGCCCTGGCCGTGTGGAGACACCGTGAAGAGATGTGCTTTCTTCCTGACCGTTGTGCTGGTGGGTATCGCAGGGCTGGTGGTGACACCCGCGGCGGCCCGTGCGGACGCCCGGGCCGTCGCGAGCCAGGCCGACGTCACACCCCGGCAGAAGATCAACTTCAACCGGGGGTGGAGGTTCGTCCGCTCGGAGGTGGCAGGCGGCCAGAACCCCGGTTTCGACGACTCGAGCTGGGTGCCGGTGGCTCTGCCGCACGGCTTCGACGCGCCCTACGACGTGGGCGGTGCCAGTGGTGGGCGGTCCTTCTACGTGGGTTCGGGCTGGTACCGCAAGCACTTCGCGGTTCCCTCGTCCTGGAGCGGCCGGCGCGTGGAACTGGAGTTCGAGGGCGCGTTCTCGGTCACCGACGTGTGGGTCAACGGCACCATGATCGGTACGCATCGCGGGGGATACACCGGGTTCGTCTTGGACATCACGAACGCCGTCCGCACCGGTGACAACGTGATCGCGGTGCGCGTGGACAACCGGTGGCGGGCCGACCTCGCCCCGCGGACCGGCGATCACCAGTTCGGCGGGGGCATCTACCGGGACGTCTTCCTGAACGTCACCGACAACGTCCACGTCGCCTGGGCCGGCACGTTCGTCACGACGCCCGCGCTCACCAATCCGATGTGGGACACGAGCAATGCCGCCCACTACCGCAACATCGACCTGTCGCAGTACCCGAGCGACAGCGACCTGCGCGCGAACGTCGCGACCCGCCGCTCGAACGTGCGGGTGCAGACGGAGGTGCGCAACGACAGCTCCGCGGCGGTCGACGTGCAGGCTCGGCAGGAGGTGCGCAGGCAGGGTTCGGGCACCGTTCTCGCCACGTTCAGCTCACCCGCGCGGACGATCGGAGCGGCGACCACGGCCACTCTCGACGCTCTCAGCGGATCCCTCTCCGACACCGCCGCCATGGTGCGGGGGCTGGACCTCTGGGCGCCGAACAACCCCGCGCTGTACACGGTGACCACGTCCATCGTGGTCGGCGGGAGCGTCGTCGACACCTACAGCACGACGTTCGGCTTCCGCAGCGCCCAGTGGAAGGTGGACGGCTTCTACCTCAACGGTGTCAGGACACCGCTCGTCGGAGCGGACGTCCACCAGGACCACGGTGGCTGGAGCAACGCCGTCACCGACTCGGGTTTCGAGCGGGACGTGCGCTCCATCCGCGAGGCCGGCATGAACTTCGTCCGCGGCTCGCACTACCCGCACGACCCGTCCTTCGCCGACGCCACGGACGAGCTCGGCGTCATGTTCTGGTCGGAAGCCCCCTTCTGGGCCACCGCGACCGCGGGCCGGGAACCGACCCCGACCGGCACGGTCAGCGACTACGAGGCCGACGGCTACCCGCAGAAGACCGCCGACCAGGCCGGTTTCGAACAGAGCGCCCTGGACGCCCTGCGCGACATGATCAGGGTCAACCGCAACCACCCCTCGATCATCAACTGGTCCATGGGCAACGAGGTGTTCTTCACCTCCTCGGCCACGGCGGACAAGGCCAGGGCGCTGGCGAGCAGGATGCGCGACTACTCGCACCAACTCGACCCGACCCGCAAGGCGGCCCTGGGCGGCGTGCAGCGCAACTCGCTCGACCAGCTCTCGGTCTGCGATGTCGCCGGGTACAACGGGGACGGCGGGAAGATGACCAACACGTGGATGCCGAACATGGTGTCCGAGTACGGGTCGTACACCTCCGACCGCCCCGGTACCTACGACCCCACCTACGGTGACGTCAAGGACCCCGGTGACGGGACCAGGTTCAAGCTCACCACCGGCAGCGCCGGGCTGGCCATCTGGGCCGGTTTCGACCACGGCACGATCATGGACCCGAGCTACGCCCGCATGGGCATGATCGACTACTACCGGCTGCCCAAGGACCAGTGGTACTGGTACCGGGCCAACAAGGCGAAGTGGTCGGGCACCACCAACATCGCCGACCCGGCACCGGTCCCCCGCGAACAGTCCACACGGGCCACCGCGACCGCCATGACGCTGGAAACGGGCAGGAACTCAGCGGTGACCGTCACCGACGACGGCAGCACGGACACCCAGCTCGTGGTGACCATGCGCAACGCCTCAGGCGCGTGGGTCAACGACACCCGCACCGTGAAGCTGACCGTCACCAGCGGTCCGGGCATCCTGCCCGGCGGCAAGTCGTACACCTTCACCCCCGGCCGCCAGGCGTTCGACGGGAAGGCGGCCGTCGAGTTCCGCTCCTACTACGCCGGCACGACGACCATCACGGCCAGTTCGGCGGGACTGCCCGACGCCACCATCACCGTCACGACCACCGACACCGTGGGCGCCGGAAACGAACCTGAACCCCCCAACTTCGGCAACTCGGCTCTCTGGCAGGGCCCGCCCGGACCTGGCTCGCGGCTCGTCGGCGTCCAGTCCGGCCGATGCGTGGAGGTGCCGAGCTCGAGCACCGCGAACGGGACGCAGGTCCAGCTGCAGGACTGCGGCGGCGGCGGCAACCAGCGCTGGAGCAGTACCTCCGGAAAGCAGTTGCAGGTGTACGGCACCAAGTGCCTCGATGCCTTCGGCGCCGGAACCGCGAACGGTACCCAGGTGATCATCTGGGACTGCAACGGTCAGCCCAACCAGCAGTGGAACGTCAACGCGAACGGCACCATCACCGGCGTGCAGTCCGGCCTGTGCCTGGACGCCAACGGTGCCGGGACCGCGAACGGCACAAAAATCATCCTTTGGTCGTGCAGCGGCGGTGCGAACCAGCAATGGAGTCTGCTGAACTGATCACACCATCCACTTGGGACACCGCACGCCTCCGGTGCGGTCGCGCAACTCGACGAACTGGCGGGTGAACCCGCTCCGGAGGGCTCCGACGCGCGTCCTCTCGTGCAGGCCGTCGGCGGAACCAGCGAGACCGGCAACACATTCGTCTCGTACTGCCGCAACGGCCAGACGGCGACCTACACCGCTAAGCAGGTAGCCGGAAGTCGTGTTCGCGACTCGCCGTCTGGTGTTGTGGATGAAGGGCGCCTTCCTCCACCTGGTGTGGAAGAAGGCGCCCTTCATCCACAACACCTTCCGGCGCTGCGGCGTTTCCGCGTTCTGCTGG
>NZ_JBEXJN010000066.1:16309-52122 GCF_040609115.1 Lentzea sp. NPDC004782 | reverse complement strand
TCGCGCCGCCCGGTCCCGGGCTGGGGCTGGGGGTGGGGGTCTTTGTGGGGCACTTTCCCCACCTGGTGTTGTTTCAGGTCCCTATACCCCCACAACGGGGCGTGGCCGCCACGGCCAGGAAGAGCCCAGAATGGGGTTGTGTACCCACAGGTGAAGCCCTATGCCCAGGGCATGCTCGACGTCGGTGACAACCAGCGGATCCACTGGGAGGCCAGCGGCAACCCGGACGGCAAGCCGGCCGTCGTGTTCCACGGCGGCCCCGGCTCCGGCTCGAACCCGCGCTGGCGCGAGGACTTCGACCCCGGCCACTGGAACCTGATCCTCTGGGACCAGCGGGGCTGCGGCCGGAGCACCCCACCGGCGAGCGACCCGGCCACCGGCATGGAGCACAACACCACCCAGCACCTGATCGACGACGCCGAGAAGCTCCGGGAACACCTCGGCATCGACAAATGGCTGCTGATCGGCGGTTCGTGGGGCTCGACGCTGATCCTCGCCTACGCCGTCCAGCACCCGGACCGCGTCAGCGAGATCATCATCCCCGCTGTCACCGCGGGCCGGCCGGTGGAGCTCGAGTGGATCACCCGCGGCCTCGGCATGTTCTTCCCCGACCACTTCGAGGCCTTCCAGAACGGCGTCCCCGAGGAGGACCGCGAGGGCAACCTGGCTCTCGCCTACAACAAGCTCCTCAACTCACCGGACCCGCACACGCGGGAGAAAGCCGCCTGGGACTGGAACAAGTGGGACCTGTCCACGATCACCGGCGGCGACAACGACTTCACGGGCACCAGGTATGAGGACCCGGTGATGCGCTACCAGATGGCACGAGTGGTCACGCACTACTGGGGCAACAACTGCTTCCTCGAACCGGACTACATCTTCGACAACCTCGACCGGCTCAAGGGCATCCCCGGCGTGCTCATCCACGGCCGCAACGACTTCGGCGGGCCGCTGCACACAGCGTGGGAGATCGCGAAGAGGTGGCCCGACGCCGAACTGGTCATCCTGAACGACGCGGGCCACCAGGCGAAGGACGGCAACAGCATGGATCAGGCGATCACCGCAGCCGTCGAGAAGTTCCGTCAGGGCGCAACGGGTCCGGGCCGGTGGTAGAGATCCTCACCGGCCCACCGGATCCGGTCCGAGAAGCCGAATCCCGGCGCTGCCACGAAGTTCGCCGCGTCGTCCACAGAACCCGATCCGACGTACTTGGCGCGCAACGGATACGGGAACACCGGGCGAGTGCGCACGACGTTGCCGGAACTGTCGCGGCCGGTGGCGACGAGACGGTGGGGTGCGTGACCACCCTCCACCCACGACACCAGCGCGCGGAACGGGTCGAACTCGGTCAGCGTGTCACCGCCGCTGCAGTGCCACATCGACGGCACCACGAAAAGCCTTGCCCAGTCCTGCGGTTTGCCACCGGTCAGGCGCTGCCAGTAGTCGAGCGTGCCCTCGAACGGGATGCCCTGGTCGCTTGCACCGTGCCAGATGATGAGCTTGCCACCCGCGCGCCGGAACTCGCTCAGGTCGAGCGACATCGCGTTGGCCTTCACCGTCTCCGGAACCAGGCGGCGGAACTCGCGCAGGGTGAACTCGAAGTCCGCCAGGGACGAGTGCGGTTGTCCGATCGGATAGGTCAGGTGTTTCAAGGCGTTGTCCGCGAGCTCCGCGGCGATTCCCCTGCCGAGCCCCGGGGTCGGGTTGAGCCAGTACGTCCACGAGATCTCCGAACCGTACGGCTGACCACCGGGATAGAGCCGCACGCCGTGGTCGGACGGTCCGGCGTAGAGCCGGCGAACGCGCGCGATCTCGTCGTCGGTCAGCTGGCCGGCCAGCGTTCCCGGATCGAACTTGCACAGCCGCGGATCGTCGATCTGGCCGTCCACCAACCCGTCCAGACCGTCGCACGCCGAGATCACCGCGCTGTGCAACAGGAAGATCTTGTCGTTCGGGATGGTGTTGCGCGCGATCCACGCCTCGTAACCGACCAGGGCGCCGATGTAGGCCGCCGGCGCACCGGCGATGATGCCGTCGAAGTCGTGCGGGTAGCGCTGGGCCAGCAGCAGTGCTTCACGGCCGCCGTTCGAGCAGCCGCCGAAGTACGACTTCGCCGGTGCCTTGCCGTAGAACGCCTTGATGACCGCCTTCGACACCTTCGACAAGGCATGTGGCGCACGGAAGAAGTAGTCGTCACGGGCCTGCTGGTTGTCAACGGCCCAGGTGGTGTCGAAGCCGGGCGGCGCGGCCTGGTGGCCGTCGTCGGTGGCGGCCACCGCGGCGTCACCGACCGCCGGTCCGCAACCGGCCGGGAAGGCCGGATCGGCGATGATTCCGCAGAATCCGCCACAGCCGTACTGGACGTAGCGACCCTGGTAAGCGCGGGTCGGCAGCTTCAGCTGGAAGCCGATGTTCGGCTCGATCGTGCCGCGCACGTCGCAGAACTCCGTGTCACCGGAGACGACCGCGGCGGACTTGACCCGGGTGCGGGCACCCGGCACGTCGAACGTGCGCACCAGATCGGCGCACGAACGCACCGGCCGGACGGAGGATTCTCCTGCGGCGGCAGCGGGAGCGATGCCCGCTGCCACCACGGCGAGCGAAGCGAAGAAGACCAAGAGCTTGCGGTGCATGGCGTCCTTCCCCCTGTAGACGGACGTACAGGGGGAAGTCTGGCAGCTAACCGACGTGCACGCGTGGCCGTCGGGACGGATCCGGCTCGGCCGAGCGGATGATCTCGCGTACGACCGGAGGCGTATCGCCGCGGCCGAGAATCAGGTAGCGGAAGAGGTGGCCCAACGGGTTTCCCTCCGACCACTCGAAGTGCGCGTGCGGGATCACGCCGGTGGAGTCGCGCAACGCGAGCAGGATCGCCGCGATCGCGTTCGGCGCGGCCGGTGCGGAGGCGCGCAGCACGCGGTGGCCGTCGACCTCGACGCCCTGCACGCACAGCACGTGGCTGAACGACGACGGGTCGACGATGTCGATCTCCAGGAAGATCACGTCCGCGGTGCCGGGCACCGGGTTCATGCCGCGCTGCTCGGACTCCTTCTCGTCGTACTCCGCCTTGTCACCGTGCTGGCGGCGGTTCGCGATCAGCGTGATCCGGTTGTCGAACGAGAGCGTGTCGGTGATGAACTGACGCGCCTTCTCGTCAAACTTGATCTTGTCGACCCGCAGCTCCGTGGTGCGCGAGATGCGCGAGACCAAGGAGATCACGACGATGCCGAGGATGAAGAACGCCGAGATCGTGATGCCGTCCGGCTTCTCGATCACGTTCTCCACCAGCGCGTAGACCAGGATCAGCGTCAGCACGGTGAAGCCGATCACGGCGCCGCGCTGCTTCTTGCGCCACGCCGACACCGTCACCGCGAACGAGCCGGACACCATCATCGCCAGGATTCCGGTGGCGTACGCGCCGGCCTGGGCGTTGACGTCGGCGTTGAAGATGATCGTGATGATGATGCAGATGATCGTGTAGACGATCACCACCGGGCGGACCGCGCGGCCCCACTCGGGCGCCATGCCGTAGGACGGCAGGTAGCGCGGCACGATGTTGATCAGGCCGGCCATCGCGGACGCCCCGGCGAACCACAGGATCAGGATGCTGGAGATGTCGTAGGCGGTGCCGAACTCCTCGCCGAGCAGCTCGTGGGCGAGGTAGGCGAGCGCCCGGCCGTTCGCCGGGCCACCCGCCGCGAACTTGTCCTGCGGCACCAGCACTGTCGTGATGAACGACGTCGCGATGAGGTACACGGACATGATCAGCGCGGCGGTGGTCAGCAGCTTCCGGGTGTTGCGCACCCGGCTCGCCATGACCTCCTCCGGCGTCTTGCCGGTGGCCGAGACCAGCGGCATCATGCTGACGCCCGTCTCGAAGCCGGACAGGCCCAGCACGAGCAGCGGGAACGCCAGGATCGCCGGCCCGATCACGCCGAAGACGCCGTTGCCGTGCTCCCCCAGCGCCGCGAGCCAGCGGTCAAGGGCGTCCGGCGTCGCGAAGACCTTCACCATGCCCACGACGGCGACGACGGCGTTCAGCGCGAGGAACACCACCACGAGCGGGATCGCGACGCCCACGGCCTCGCTGAAGCCCAGCAGGAACACCCCGCCGAGGATCAGCAGCAGCACGATCGTCAACGCGAGCTCGTGACCGCGCAACGCCTCGGGGACGTACGGGTTCTCCAGCGCGTGCACCGAGGCGTCGGCCGCGGACAGGGTGATCGTGATGATCCACGACGTCGCCACGAACCCGAGCAGCACCAGCACGAAGATCTTGCCCCGCCAGAACGGCAGCAGGTCCTCGAGCATCGCCACCGAGCCCTGCCCGTGCGGGCTCTCCTTCGCCACCCGCCGGTACATCGGCAGCATGCCGAGCAGCGTCAGCGCGACGATCAGCAACGTCGCGAGCGGTGACAGCGAGCCCGCGGCCAGTGCCGCGATACCCGGCAGGTACGACAGGGTGGAGAAGTAGTCGACGCCGGTCAGCGTCATGACCTTCCACCACGCGTGCGGCTTGGCGTGCGACTCGGTGCTCTCCGGTCCGCTCGGCGACACGCGGTCCGCGAGCAGCCACTTCGCCAGCGTCCCGCCTGGCGGGTCCGGTCGTTCCGGGCTCGGCACCTCGGCGGGCAGGGCGTACTCCGTGCTCATGGTCCAGAGCATGCCAGGCCGTGCGGATCATGGCCTCCAGTCGGCCGGAAAACCGGCTTCCTGGACGGACAAACCGGACGGACGCAACATGCCGATGCTGCCCTGCGAGTGCAGGTCCAGGAAGAGGTCCACGACGTCCGGGTCGAACTGCATGCCCCGACCGGCCCACAGCTCCCGTCGCGCCCGGTTCTCGTCCAGCGCGGTCTGATGTGGACGATTTGACCGCATCGCGGCCCAAGCCACGCAAACGGACAGAATGCGCGCCTCGGCCCGGATGTCCGCACCGCGAAGACCGTCCGGGTAGCCGTCGCCGTCGTAGCGCTCGTGCTGCTGGCGGATGACGTGCGCCACGCCCGCGAAGCCAGGAACCATCCGCGCGAGCCGGTAGCCGAAGTCCGGGTGCTGGCGCAGCAGCCGCCACTCCTCGTCCGACAGCGCACCGGGCTTGGTGAGCACCACCTCGGGGATGATGATCTTGCCGATGTCGTGCAGGCGCCCCGCCAGCTGCGCGACCCGGATCGTCGGCGCGTCGAGCCCGAACTCCCCCGCCGCGACGCCCGCCCAGCGCGACACCGAACGGCTGTGGTCGTAGCGGTGCAGCCACCCGTCCACCCGGTCGGCGACCTGGCAGAGGAACTCCGCCATCGCGCCGTCGGTGTCCGGGTCGACCGCGGGCAGCGGCTCGGGACCCACCGCGATCCGGTTGCGGCCCGCCGCCTTGGCCGCGTAGAGCGCGCGGTCGGCGATCACCACGATGTCGTCGGGGCCGTCGCCGTGCGTCGGGAAGCTCGCCGACCCCACGGACACGGTGACGGACAACGGGATGTCGTCGTTGCCCGCGTTGACCGGGATCGGCTTCTCCGCGACCCGTTCCCGCAGCCGGTTCGCGATCACCGACAGCCGGCCGGGACCGGCGTCCGGGACGAGCAGCGCGAACTCCTCGCCGCCGTACCGCGCGAGCACCTCACCCGACCTCGACGCCGCGCGCAACCGGGCCGCGACCTCCATCAGCACGTCGTCGCCCGCCGGGTGGCCGTAGTTGTCGTTGATCGACTTGAAGCGGTCGACGTCGATGATGAACACCGCCACCGAGCCCTCGCTGCGGCGTGCGCGGGCGATCTCCAACGGCAGCTGGGCCTCGAAGAACCTGCGGGTGTGCAGCCCGGTGAGGCTGTCGGTGATCGCGAGCTTGCGCTGGTCCGCGACGAGCCCCGCGAGCCGGGCGATGATCAGCAACGACAGCAGCGCGCCGCCCGCCGCGAGCACCAGCACGTCCTGCGACGAGCCGACCTCGTGGATCAGCATCAGCACCGGGGCGGCGAGCGCGGCCGACGACAGCGCGATGATCCGGCCCCGGGACAGGCCCACGTCCTTGACGTGCGCGCGGTCGACGAGCCGCGTCATCGTCGGGTGCAGCGCGGCGGCACCCATGCAGAGGTTGGCGGACAACCAGATGGCGTCGAGGAAGTTGCCGGCGTGGTAGCTGCCGTCGAGACGTTGCAGCACGTAGATCGTGTCGGCGGTCAGGATGCCCAGCAGGTTGGCCGTGAGCAGCACGAACGCACGGGGCCGCGGACCGGCGCCGAAGATCAGGCGCAACGCCACCACGAACAGGGCGAGGTCCATCATCGGGTAGCCGAGCGAAACGATCTTCACCAGTGCCGGTGACGTGAGCCGCGCCTGCGGGCCGATCACGTAGAGCCAGGACGCCATGCCCGCGACGACCGCGAGCACCGCGGCGTCGAGCAGGCTCGGCAGGTCGAGACCGGGGGTGCGGCGGCGGATCAGCAGGATCACGCCCGCCACCATCAACGGGTAATGCCCCAGGTAGAGGATGTCCGCGTACGAGGGGTAAACGTCGTACCGGAAGACGTAGTGCGATGTGTAGAACGTGAGATCGGCCATCGCGTAAACGACCTGACTGAGTGCCAGGAACACCCACGGCCGCCTCCATTGGGGCCGGTTGCGCTTGACACCCGCGAATGTCGCGATGGCAGCCGAGGCGCTGATCGTGCAGTAGAGCACCACACGCACCGTTTGTCCCGTTGTCCCCGCAGGGCTGACCGGAATCAGGTAGTAGAGACCCAGCAGCAGGTGACCTGCCACCAGGTACATCCACCACGCTCCGGTACGGCCGGCACGGAAGATGGTCACACGAGACCCCTCGTTCTACGACTTGGTCGAGCCAGGTGATGATGCCCGACTTGGGATGACCGCGGCACCGCCGTTACTCCAATGAGGTGACCCACCAATACGGACGCTACCGCAAATCCCTGTTCTGTTTTCAGCGTGAAAGAAAACCGAGTGCCGCTGCGGCAGCCGGGTACGCCAGCTCACCCAATCCGCCCACGGGCGCGTCCGACGCCACCACCACGACGGTGATCTCCGGCGTGTCGCCGATCCTCGCCCACGGGTAGTCCGCGAACGATTTTTGCACGACTTTTCCGTGTTTGACGGTGATTCGCGCACCTCGTGCCACCGAGAGCGCGTCCATGATCGAGCCTTCGACCTGTTGGCGGACACCCGACGGGTGCAGTGCGGGGCCGACGTCCACCGCCGCGGTGATTTTCGTGCGGCCGTCGCGTCCCGTTTCAGCGATCACCGCGACGACCGAGCCGTAGTCGCGATGACAGGCGACGGCTTGTGGTTCTCCGTCATGCGCTTCCGCGGCGGCTTCGAGCGTTTTCCTGACCCGTTGGTCAGTCAGCAGCCGCAGCCGGCGTTCGAGCTGGTCGTGCGGGGTGGCCAGCCCGCTCAGGAACATCTCGTCGGCACAAACCAACTGACCCGCGTAGACGCTGCGCCAGAAGCCGGTTCTGATCGGCGGTGGCAGGATGGCGAAGTGGCACTCCCCCTCCACGTCGTACGGGTACTTGTTGGCCGACATCATCTTCATGACCTGGGGGTTGCTCGTGACGTCGAGCAGTGACGAGAGAGGCCACGTGGAAACGGCGTGATCTCGCCAAACCGGCAGACCTTCGTCGTTGACCGTTGCTCGGATGCGATGGACCGACAATGGACGGTACGAGTCGTGCCGCATGTCGTCGTCTCTTGTCCACAGCACTTTCACGGTCCGGCCGGTGTGCCGTGCGAGTTGGACTGCTTCCATGACGAAGTCGACCTCGAACTTCCGCCCGAACGCGCCACCCGCGCGGGTCGGGATCACCCTGACGGTCGCGAACTCCTCTTCCAGAAGTTTGCGCACCCGGTCAGGTGCCTGGGTCGGGGCCCACAAGGTGACCTCGTCGCCGGTGACTTTTGCCGTCGCCGTCGGCGGTTCCATAGGCGCGTGGGCGAGCATAGGTGTGACGAAGATCTTTTCGATGTACTCGCCCGGTGGTGTATTTCCTTCCGGTAGAGCGGCTTCGAGGTCGGCCAGCCACCGGTCGCTGTCGGCGTCGGGAAATCCGCCCTGCCAGGACGTGTCGAGGTTCTCCCGCGCTTTGAGGGCGGTGTAGGTGTCGTTGGCGAGAACGGCGAACCCGCTGTCCATTTGGACGACTTCGGCGTTGCGGACGTTCGTGGCGTCGAAACCCGTTGGGGTGGCGCCGATCCACGGTGGCCTGGCGACGACCGCGACCAGGTCCGCGGGTTGGTCGATGGCGTAGGCGAGCTTGCCGGTGACGATCGCGTGCCGGTCGACCCGTTTGACCGCCGGGTTGCCGAGGACGCGCCATTCTTCCCGCGGCGTCAGCACCACATCGGACGGCGTGAGGGTCGCGGCCTCCTCCGCCAGCTCCCCGTAGCTCAGCCGGTCGTCTCCGCGGTGGACGAAACCGCTGTCGGCACGGCACTCGTCCACCTCGGCCTGCCAGCGCCGGGCGGCGGCCTCGACGAGCTGGTGCCGGACGGTCGCCGCAGCGGTGCGGATCGGCTCGTGCAGGCGCTGCATCGCGTTGGAGTTCGCGGAGATCTGCGGGCCGTAGGTGTCCGGATCACCTTCTGCCTGCTCGATCACGAGGCTCTCCACAGGAACCCTCAGCTCCTCCGCGACCATCATGGCCACGGCCGTGCGCACGCCCTGTCCCGTGTCCGGAACGGGGACGGTCACGGTGATCCGGCCGTCCGCGTCCACTCGGACGAAAGGGTTCACGACTCCGCCTTCATCCGGGCCACGGCGTTCCTGATCGCCCTGCGGATCCGCGGATAGGTGCCGCACCGGCAGACGTTGTCCCGCAACGCCTCGTCGATGTCCTCGTCGGTCGGGTCGGGGTGCTTGGCGAGCAGCGCGATGGTCGCCATGATCTGACCGGGCTGGCAGTACCCGCACTGCGCGACGTCCTCGTCCAGCCACGCCCGCTGCACCGGGTGGTCCTCGACGCCCTCGATGGTGAGCACGTCCTGCTCCACCGTGCTCGCCACCGGGTGCTGACACGGCCGGAACGCCTGGCCGTCCACTATGGACGTGCAGGCACCGCACGCGCCGACCCCGCACCCGTACTTGGTTCCGGTGAGCCCCAGGTGATCTCGCAGAACCCACAACAACGGGGTGTCCGGGTCGGCTTCGACGTCGCGGACCTCCCCGTTGATCCGCAGCCGATGCATCGTCACGTCACCGAGCGTAGCGGCCACAACGCCGTTATGAACGGGATATCGTGGGCCCGTGGACGGCGTCCGGTTCGGAGTGCTCGGGCCGCTGCTCGTCACCCACGGGCAGCGGGTCGTGCGCATCTCCGCAGGTCAGCCACGTCAGGTTCTGGTGCTGCTGCTTTTGCACGCCGGGCAGACCGTCAGCGTCGACCACCTCATGTCGATCTTGTGGGACGGCGATCCGCCCGCCAGCGCGCGCAAAGCCGTCCAGGTGCACGTCTCGCAGCTCAGAAGGGCTCTCAAGGACCTGCCCGGCGTCTCGCTGGAGTGGTCGCGGCAGGGCTACCGGCTCGACATCCCCGACCGGTCGCTCGACCTGCAGCTGTTCCGGGAGGCCGAGGACCCCGACGAGGCCCTCGGCCACTGGCGGGGTCCCGCGCTGGCCGAGCTGACCACCAACACGCAGCTCGCGAACCAGCTGGAGGAGGAACGGCTCGCGGCGATAGAACGACGGGCCGACAAGGCGATCAGGGAGGGCCGGCACCACGAGGTCCTCGGCGAGCTGACCGGGTACGTCACCCAGCACCCGATGAGGGAACGGTTGCGGGGCGCGCTCATGGTCGCGTTGCACCGCAGCGGACGCCAGGCGGACGCGCTGCGCGTCTACGACGAAGGCCGCCGGCACCTGGCCGAGGAGCTCGGGCTCGATCCGGGGCAGGAGCTCAAGGACCTGCACGCCGCGATCCTGCAGGGCGACATCCCCGCCGTGCCGCGCGAACTGCCCGCGAAACCCGAGCCGTTCGTCGGCCGCCGCGACGAGCTGGCGCTGATCACGGGCGCGGCCGACACCGTGATCGCGGTGCACGGACCCGGCGGGCAGGGCAAGAGCGCGCTCGCCACCGCGGCGGCGCACGCGATGGCCGACCGCTTCCCGGACGGTCAGCTGTACGTGGACCTGCACGGCGCTACGCCCGGCCGGTCACCGCTGTCGTCCGCCGAGGTGCTCAGGAGGTTCCTGCGCGCACTCGGCACGCCGCCGCTCGCGGTGCCCACCGACACCTCGGAGGCGGCCGCGCTCTACCGGTCGACGCTGGCCAGGCGCAAGGTGCTGGTCCTGCTGGACAACGCCGTGGACGCCGCGCAGGTCGGCCCGCTGCTGCCCGGTGAGGCCGGCTCCGCGGTGCTGATCACCAGCCGCCGCATGCTCGCGACGCTCGGCGCGCGGCACGTCCGGCTCGACCCGCTGCCCGAGGAGGACGCGGTCAAGCTCCTCGGCGACGACAGCGACGCGGCGCGGCAGGTCGCGAAGGCGTGCGACCACCTGCCGCTCGCCCTCACGATCGCCGCCGCGCGGCTGCGGTCACGGCCGGACTGGACGACCGCCACGCTCGCGCGGCGACTCGCGGACCAGCGGCACCGGCTCGACGAGCTGCACTTCGACGACCTCGGCGTGCGCACGAGCTTCCAGCTGAGCTTCGAGGGACTGGACGAGAGGTCCACCAGGGCGTTCATCCTGTTGTGCTGCCTCAACGTGCCGACGGTCAGCGAGTCGACCGCGCAGGCGTTGCTGGGGCAGGACGACGTCGACCGCGTGCTGGACCCGTTGGTGGACGCCAAGCTCGTGGAACCGTGCGGGCCGGAGCGGTACCGGGTGCACGACCTGCTGAGGTTGTTCGGCGCCGAGCACCCCAGCGACGAGAAGCACGACGCGCTGACCCGTGCGCTGACGCACTACCGCGAGACTCTCACCGCCGCGCTGAGGAAGCTGCGCCCGCACGCCTACGGCGCCTTGACGAACTCCGCCACCGAACAGGACCTCGACGAACCGCTGCAGTGGCTGACGGACGAGGCCGAGAACCTGTCGGCGGCCGCGCGGTCCACGATGGACGAACCGGCGCTGGCCGAGCACGCCCTCGCGATCGCGCACATGCTCTACCCGCACCTGTTCAAACAGGACAGAGTCGCCGACCTGGTCGAGCTCGGCCAGATCGCGTCGCGGGCGGCGCGCACGATCGGCACCTCGGCCGCCCTGCAGACGGCACTTCTGGTGCAGTCCGCGGCCAACCGCCTGATCGGTGAGTTCGAGACCGCCCGCGCCCAGCTGGAAGAGGTGCTCCAGGCGCGCGCCGACGACCCGTTCGGACAGGGCCGCGCGCTCTCCGGCATCGGCACGATCCAACGGGAGCTGGGCGAGCTCGACCAGGCCTCGGCCACGCTCGCCCGGGCCGTCGAGCTCATCTCCGCGCACGGACCTGCCGGTGCGCAACGGGTTCCGCTCTCCGCGCTGGCGCAGGTGCACCAGGTGGCCGGGCGGTACGAGGAGGCGCTGGCGGCCGCGGTGGAAAGCCTGAAGCACGCCCGCGCCGATCGTGACGCGGCCGGAACGGCGTACGCGCTGGCCTCGCAGGGGCAGGCGTTGTTCAAGCTCGGCCGGTGGGACGAGGCGCTGGTCGCGCTGGACGAGTGCATCGAGCTGTGCCGGGCCACCGGCGAGCACAACGACGAGTGGCAGGCCCTGCTGTGCCGCGCGGAAGTGCTGCTGGCGCTGGGGAAGCCCGATCAGGCCGCCGAGGACGCGGGGCGCTGCCTGGAGATCACCAGCGCTCGGGGCGACCGGTACGGCGAGGGCGTGGCGCACCTGGTGCTCGCGAAGTGCGGACTGGAAACGCACGCGGACCGGGCGGCCGAACTGCTCGGCACACCCGGTCTGCGCAGGGACAACCTCTTGGACAGCGTGATCAGCTAGCGTGCCGGCTGCTCGATGAAGGGCTCCTTCATCCACCACAGGTGCAGGATGGAGCCCTTCATCGACGGCGCATGCTCAGCAGCGCTGGTCCGTCGCGGCCGAACCCTCGCCGTTCGACCACTCGAGCTGGCCGTACGCCTTGGTGCACACGGAAAGCGTGTTGGCACCGGACGACCAGACCTCGGCCTGGTGGTTGCCGCCGCACTTGTAGTCGACCAGGCCCTGGCTGCCCGCGGAGACGCCGGAGCAGGCCCACCAGTTGCCGCTGTGCGAGCTGCGGAAGCCCTCCCACACGTAGGTGTAGGACCAGTTCTTGTTGCAGCCCTTGAACTGCTTCACCGACGCGATGGTGGTGCTGCCCGACTTGATGTACGCGGTGCTGCCGATCTGCGTGACGCTGCCGCAGTTCGGGTTGGTCTCGGCGTTCGCCGGCGACGCGATTCCGAGCATCGCCCCGGTGACGAGCGCGGCGGTGCCGACTGCGCTGGCGATCCTGATGAACATGCTTCTCCCTCAATGGTGTTGCAAAGGCACAGATGCGGGAAGTCAGTCGGTGATGTAGCCGGTCACGGCGCGCCCCCTCAGCAGTCGCTGGACGCGAGTCGTTCGGACTGGTGGCTGCCGTCCTTGGCGACGTACAGCACCTCGCCGTGGGCACAACCTGGCGCGAAGACCATGTTTCCCCAGTGCGTGCCGGGCGTTCCCGGCGCGACGAAGCCGACGTGGTCGTTGCCCGCCCACACGGTGATGCGCAGCGCGGAGTCCCCGCCGGGGTAGTCGGTGATGCGGACCCAGTTCGTCCGGCAGGTCGGCGACCAGCGCAGCTCGGCCCGGCCGGACGGGTACATCGGCTTGCTGTCCGCGACGGTGGAGCCGCTGCTGCAGCCGGTGGCGACCGGGTCCTTCTCGTTGCAGCCGCGCCCGCTGCACGACGCCGCGCTGGCGTCCGGCGCCATCAGGCAGCTCAGGAGCGTCAGGCCCGCCGCGGCGATCAGGCTTGTCGACTTCATGGCGCTGACATTGCTCAACCGCGCTCACAGCGATCTGACAGCTGCACCCCGCCGGGTGTCAGCGAGGTGTCAGAACCGCAGCACAACGCTGCGTTCGTGGGCGCACCGAACCCGGTGGACGCGTCCAGCAGCAACCCTCTCAGTGGACAAACCAGGGACGTCAGCGAGCGGTGCGCGATCGGTCAGCGGCGTTGGTCATCGTGACCGCATGACGTGGTTGCGCAAGCCTTGGGTAGGCCCGTTGGCCTTCGTGGTGGTAGCGTTCGTGGCGTTTTCGCTGCCGCCCTATCTGACCGGTGACCGTGCATCGGCGCGTGTGCAGTCGGACTGGGGACCGCACTATCCCCTGCTGGTGGTGCACGTCGTGTGTGCGTCGATCGCGATCCTGACGTGCGTCGTGCAGATCTGGCCGTGGTTCCGCGGCCGGTTCCCCGCGTGGCACCGCCGCATCGGCCGCGTCTACGTGCTGGCCGGTGTGCTCCCGGCCGGACTGTCCGGTTGGGTCATCGGCTACATGACGCCGTTCGGTCCGGTCGCGATGGTCAGCAACGTGCTGATGGCCTCGCTGTGGCTGATCTTCACCTGGCTGGCGTGGCGCGCGGCCCGGCAGCGGCAGTTCCGCGACCACCGCAAGTGGATGATCCGCAGCTTCACCCTGACCCTGTCGATCATCACCAACCGGATCTGGGGCGTGGTCGCGTTCCTGCTGCTGGCCGACCGCGTGCCGGAAGCCCAGCTGCCGGGCACGATCGCCGGGATCTCGACGTGGGCGGGGTGGACGATCCCGCTGCTCATCTCGCAGTGGTGGCTGGAACGCAGGCCCGCACGGCGCCGGACCGCGGTCGAGCAGCGAGAAACCGTTCCCGCCTGACGGGCCTGACGGCTACGGTCGGAAGTCATGAGGCTACTGCTCGCCGTGTTGATGATGGTCGTCCTCGCGCCCACCACCGCCCAGGCCGCACCGCCGACCGCGAAGTGCGACTTCATCCCGACCCCGCAGAACCCGGCGGCCCGCCCGGTCGGGCCGCCGCCCGCGACGGTGCCGGCGAAGGGCACCGTCAAGGTCACCATCGTGACCAACTACGGCGTGGTCGTCGCGAAGCTGGACCGCGCCAACGCCCCGTGCGGGGTGGAGAACTTCGCGCACCTGGCCCGCAGCTGGTTCTACACGCTGTCCCAGTGCTGGCGGCTGACCGACACCGCGCGGCTCGGCGTGCTGCAGTGCGGTGACATCTACCGCGCCGAGGAAGGCGGGCCCGGCTACCGGTTCGCCGACGAGGTGACCGGCAAGGAGACCTACCCGCGCGGCACCATCGCGTACGGCAACCAGGGGCCGGGCACGAACGGCAGCGAGTTCTTCATCGTCCACTCGTTCGCCAACATCAAGCCCGTGTACACCGTGATGGGGCACGTCACGCACGGCATGGACACGCTGGACCGCATCGTGCAGGCCGGGATCGTGCCGCAGCCGGACGGCACCCTCGACGGCGCGCCGAAGAAGCCCGTCAGGATCCTGCACGTTCTCGCAGAGTAGCCAGGATCTTCGACACCATCCCGAACGGCAGCATGCCGAGGCCGGTCAGCAGTTCGGGGCCTCGTTCGCCGGCCAGGATGCGGCGGAACGCCTGCGCCATCGGCACCGCGCCGGGGTTCTGCTCCAGGCCGGCGAGCTCGGCCTCCAGCTGGTCCGCGTGCGTCCGGTCGCCCTCCGCCTGCAGCACCACGGCGGTCATGAGAGGCGACCAGTCCCGCATGGTCTCGTGCGCCCGTTCCATCGCACGCGTGACCAGTTGGCTCAGGTCGTCCGGTGCGCGCTGTGGCAGGCGCTCAAGCAGATCCCACAGCCGCACGCCCTCGACTTCCTCGGCGAGCGCGCAGATGTCGTCGTTCAACGACATGCGCTCGGGCAGACCGAAAGCGAAGGCGAACATCGCCAGCATCTCGATCTCGTCCCGCGAGGTCGGGGCGTCCGTCCTGACCGCGATGGCGGCCGCCGCGAAGTAGTGCGCCAGCACCCGAGCAGACCCGTTGCCGACACGGCTGAGCAGCACCGCGAAGTCGTGGTGCTGCTTGCTGATCTCGTGCGGTTCGCCTGCCGCGTAGGCGAGTCCCAGCGCCTCGGCCTTGAGCTCGACGGCACGGGCGTGGTTGCCCTGCTGGTCCTCGATCGCGGCCAGCTGGTTCGCGACGTGGAACCGGCTGTCCGCGAACTCCGCCATCGCCCGCCCGGCGGCCACCGCGCCGGGGTGCAGACGCAGCTGCCGACCCTCGACCTCGACCAGGCCGTGTTCGGACAGCACCGCGAGCTCGTCGGCGGCGTCACCCACGACGTACGTGTAACGGTCGTTTTCGTTGATGCAGCACAACGTCAGGAACATCCGCCGAGCCGGTTCCGGCAACGACCGCAGGGCGTCGACAGGATCCTCGTCACGCAAGAAGGGCTCCACGCGCACCAGCTTCGCACCGCGGTCAACCTGCCGATCCGCTCGGTTAGGGTGTCCGGGTGCGAAAGATCCTGGTCATCGGCATCGGCGCGGGCAATCCCGACCACCTGACGGTGCAGGCCGTCAAGGCGTTGCAGACGGTCGACGTGTTCTTCGTGCTGGACAAGGGATCGGTGAAGCAGGAGCTCGTCGACCTGCGCGCGTCGATCCTGGCCGAGCACGTGACGCGCCCGTACCGCTGGGTCGAGGGCCGCGACCCGGACCGCGACCGCAACCCGGCCGACTACGAGGCCACGATCGACGCCTGGCGCCGAGCCCGCGCGGACGTGTGCCTCTCGCTGCTGTCGGAACTGGGCGACGACGAGGTCGGGGCGTTCCTGGTGTGGGGCGACCCGTCCCTGTACGACTCGACGCTCGCGATCCTCGACGACCTGGCCGCGCGCGGGGAGTCGTTCGAGGTCTCGGTGATCCCCGGCGTGACGTCGGTGGCGGCGCTGACGGCCGGGCACCGCGTGTCGCTCAACCAGGTCGGCAAGCCCGTGCAGATCACGACCGGCCGGCGGCTGGCGGCCGGCTGGCCGTCCGATGTGGACGACGTGGCCGTGATGCTGGACGCGAAGTGCTCGTTCGAGGGGGTCGACCCGGACACGTGGATCTACTGGGGTGCCTATCTGGGCATGCCGGACGAGATCCTGGTGTCCGGACGGGTCGGGGACGTGGCGCCGCGCATCCGCGAGCTGCGCGAGGAGGCCCGTGCGCGCAAGGGCTGGATCATGGACACCTACCTGCTGCGCAGGTCCTGAGCACCCGCACCCGAGCGCGTCGCGCCGGATGCTCGATGAAGGGCTCCTTCCTCCACCTGAGGTGGAGGAAGGAGCCCTTCATCTCAGCTCAGCAGCCGGGTCACGGCTTTCACGACCAGTTCGCGCGTGGCGACCGGCGTCGAGAACGCCAGTATCGACAGGTGCACGACGAGATCGAGGAGCTCCTCGGCCTCGAAGTCGGTCGTCAGCAGACCTTCCCGCTGAGCCTCGGCGACGGCGGCGATCTTCTCGGCGTGGTGGTCGGCCTCGGCCTTGTTGGTCGCCTCGAAGCCGTTCTCCAGGCGGTGGTAGCCGGCGAGGCGGAGCAGCTCGGGCTGCCGTTGGTAGGTGTCGAAGAGGCGGCCCGCGTAGCCCGGCAGGTCGTCCGGCGTGATGGGGACGGCTTCGATCACCTGGGCGAGCTGGATCTTCAGGACCTCGTCGAAGAGGCCCTCCTTGCTGCCGAAGTAGGCGTAGATCATCGCTTTGTTGCAGCCCGCTTCGGCGGCGATGCGATCGACGCGCGCGCCGGCGATGCCGTGCGTGGCGAACTCGGTCAACGCCGCTTCGAGCAGCTTGGCCTTGGTCGCTTCCCTGTCCCTCACCACGCGGACCATTCTAACCAACCAGTTGGTTGACAGGCGAGGCGCGCCGTGGTTGCCTGGAGTTAAGCAACCAACCGGTTAGTTGGGAGAGGGTCATGAAGGTCGCGCTGGTCACGGGAGCCTCGTCGGGCATTGGCGAGTCCACGGCCGTTGAGCTGCACAAAGCCGGGTACACCGTGTACGCGGCGGCGCGGCGGGTGCAGCGGATGGAAGGGCTGGCCGCGCAGGGCATCCGGGTGCTGGAGATGGATGTGACGCGGGACGAGTCGATGGTCGAGGGTGTCAAAAAGATCATCGCCGAGGCCGGCCGGATCGACGTGCTCGTGAACAACGCCGGGTACGGGTCGTACGGCGCGGTCGAGGACGTGCCGCTGGACGAGGCGCGGTACCAGTTCGAGGTCAACGTGTTCGGACTGGCGCGGCTGGTGCAGCTGGTGGCGCCGCACATGCGGGAGGCGGGGCGCGGGCGGATCATCAACGTCTCGTCGATCGGCGGGCGGATCTACGAACCGCTCGGTGCCTGGTACCACTCGACGAAGTTCGCGGTGGAGGGGTTGAGCGACTCGCTGCGGCTGGAGCTGAAGCCGTTCGGCATCGACGTCGTGGTGATCCAGCCCGGCGGCATCAAGACCGAGTGGGGCGGCATCGCGGTCGAGAACCTGCAGAAGACCTCGGGCGGCGGCGCCTACGCGGGGCAGGTCAGGCAGTTGTCCGCGCTGTTCTCGCAGGCAGAGCGCGGGAGTGAGCCGAAGGTCATCGCGGACGTGATCGTCAGGGCGGCGCAGGCCCGCAGGCCGCGGACCCGGTACGCGGCGGGGTTCGGGGCGCGGCCGATCCTGTTCGCGCGCAAGGTGTTGTCAGACCGGGCGTTCGACGCGATGTTCCTCGGTGCGCTGCGGCGCTTCGCCTAGCGGCCGGCATCGGCACCTCCGGATCAAGAACCACCGAGGGGAGTCGTGTGCACGAGGGGCTGTCGCCGGACGCCGAGCAGCTGGAACGCGGGCCCCGCGTTCCCCTCCACGGCTGCACAGCCGCGCAGAAGTTCGTTCCGTTACCCGCGTCCGAGCGCGTCGCGCCGTTCATCCCGATCGGGTTCGCCGCTCCCGCCGGGCGTACCGGATCTTCCGCACTGCCGCGCACCGTGCGATCAGGCCTCGCCGGGCGCGTGGCGACGTGGATGAAGGCGCCCTTCATCCACACCAGGTGGAACAAGGCGCCCTTCATCGACGGCGAGAGAGCGAGAGAGCGAGGGTCGCGGCTAGCGCTGCCACCACTTCTTCCTGACCACGTCGACGATCACGCACGTGATGTTGTCCGGGCCGCCGTTGCCGTTGGCGAGCGCGACCAGCTGCCAGGCCGCCTCCGTACCGTCCTCAGTGGACAGCAGGATGTGGTGGACGTCCTCCAGGTGCGCGTAGTCCGTGAGCCCGTCGCTGCACAGCAGGTAGCGGTCCTCGATCCTGGCCTGGTGCCACGACAGGTCCGGGTCGTGCGAGTTGCCGGACTGCAGGGCGCGCAGCACGTACGCGCGCCGCGGGTGGTTCGCGGCCTCCTCCAGCGTCATCCGGCCAGCGTCGACCAGGGCCTGCACCATGGTGTGGTCGTGGGAGAGCTGCCGCAGCTCGCCCTCGCGGAGCACGTACGCGCGGGAGTCGCCGATGTGCGCGAGCTGGAACGCGAGGCCCTCCCAGCGCATCGCGGTCAGCGTGGTGCCCGCGCCCTGCGGGGCTTCCGCGTCGAGCCTGCGCGCGATCTCGGCCACCGCGGGGCCCAAGTCGCCCCGCCAGGAGGCGAGGACGTTCACCGCGATGGCACTGGCCAGCTCGCCGTGCTCGTGGCCCCCCATGCCGTCGGCCACGGCCTGCAGGTCCGGGCGGACGTAGACCGAGTCCTCGTTGTGCTCGCGCACGAGACCGGGATCGGTCGCCACGGCGATGCGCAGCTCGTGTGTCATGTGATCAGTAGACCAGTTGTGAACTGACTTCACAAGCAATACTGTTGTGAACATGGATGAGACGGTCAACGCCGGGGACATCGCTCGCCTCGCCGACGTGGGGCGGGCGGCCGTGTCGAACTGGCGGCGGCGGTTCGAGGACTTCCCCTCGCCGGTCGGCGGGACGGCCTCCAGTCCGTTGTACCTGCTGCGCGACGTCGAGACGTGGTTGCGGCGCAACGGCAAGCCGTTCCGCGTGTCGCCGGCCGAGCGGCTCTGGACGCAGCTGCGCACCGTCGACGACCTGCGGCTCGGCGAGGCGCTCGCGGCGGTCGACGCCGACGCGCAGACCTTCGAGTTCCTGCACGAGCGCTACCTGGAGGCCCACTCGCGGCTGCTGAACCCCACTCCGCCCGAGGTCGTCGAGGTCGTGCTCGCCACGACCGACGGCGACACGGTGATCGATCCGGCGTGCGGGACCGGAAACCTGCTCAAGGCGTCGAGGGCACGTCACAAGATCGGGCAGGAGCTGGATCCGGTGTCGGCGGTCATCGCACGGCGGCGGTTGCCCGAGGCGCAGATCATCACCGGCGACTCCTTGCGGCACAACGGGATCGCCCAGAAGGCGGATGCGGTGCTCTGCGACCCGCCGTGGCACGACCGGACGTGGGGGCACGAGGAGCTGGTCGGCGACCCCAGGTGGACCTACGGCCTGCCACCGCGCGGCGAACCGGAACTGGCCTGGCTGCAGCACTGCCTGTCGCTCGCCAAGCCCGGTGGTCAGGTGGCGGTGCTGCTGCCGTCCGCCGCCGCGTCGAGACGGCCGGGCAAGCGGATCCGCGGCAACCTGTTGCGCGCCGGGGCGATCCGCGCCGTGATCACCGTGCAGCAGGGCCGCGACCTCTGGCTGCTGCGCAACCCGATCGGCCGCGTGCCCGAGCGGATCGCGCTGCTGGAAGGACCGGGACCGGTCGAGCCGAACACGCACGTGATCGACCTGTTGGACGACGACGTCGACCTCAGCCCCGCCCGCCGCAGCCGCACCGACGCCTCGTCCTACCTCGCCGCCCAGCCGGACTTCACCCTCCCCGACCTCCCTGAGCTGCAGGAACAGGCCCAGCCACCGATGACCACGATCGGCGAGCTGGTCCGCGGCGCCCCCGGCGCGCACGTCGTCACCTCCCCCACCGGAGCCACCTACGAGATCGACCCGGACCGGGTCGACCCGGACTTCCTCGAAGGCGTGCTGCGCGCCGCGTTCGCCCGCACCCCCACCGGATCCACGCGACTGGACGTGCGCCGGACGCAGGTGCCTTCGCTGCCGATCCACGCGCAACGCCGGTACGGACAGGTGTTCGCGCAGCTGAAAGCACTCGAAGCAGGCCTCCAGGAAGCCGCCGGACTGGTCCGGCTGGGGTACGCGGGGCTGCTCGGCGGCCAGATCGGCCCGGTCTGACGGTTAGGCTTCCCGAGTGCTGATCGCCGACCGCTACGAGATCGACGACCTGCCGCTGGGGCGGGGCGGCATGGGTGCCGTGCACCGGGGGCGGGACCTGCGCCTGGACCGGCGGGTCGCGGTCAAGCTGCTGCGGCTGCCGGGCAGCGACGACGAGGTGCAGCACCGGTTCGCCCGCGAGGCGCGGATCGTGGCCAGGCTGGAGCACCCCGGAGTGCCGGTCCTGTACGACTTCGGCACCTACGACCAGCGGCTGTTCCAGGTCATGCAGTTCGTGGACGGCGTCACGGTCGCGGACCTGGTCGGCGAGTTCGGCCCGCTGCCTCAGGCGTGGGCGGCGAACATCGCGGCGCAGGCGGCCGCGGTGCTCGCGGAGGCGCACGGGCAGGGCATCTGCCACCGGGATCTCAAGCCCACCAACCTGATGCTGTGCCCGGACGGCGCGGTGAAGGTGCTCGACTTCGGGCTCGCGCTGCTCAAGGAGAGCGACGTGGCGCCGTTCAGCCGGGCCGGTCAGATCCTCGGGACGCCGTCGTACATGGCGCCCGAACAGATCCAGCGCGGTACCGCCGAACCGCGCAGCGACCTCTACGCGCTGGGGTGCGTGCTGCACGAGATGCTGACCGGTGAACAGCTGTTCACCGGGCCGACGGCGTACGCGGTGTTCGACAAGCACGTGAAGGAACCGCCGCGGCGGCTGCGCAGCCCGCTCGACCCGGTCGTGCAGCGGTTGCTGGCCAAGGACCCCGAGGCGCGCCCGGCCGGCGCGCACGACGTGTTCGTTGATTTGCAACGGTTTGCGCAGGATCCGCCGCCGTTGCCCGGTTTCGTGCACCGCCCCTCGGCGGCGGCGATGTACGCGAGCGTCCAGCTCAGGCCGGAATCCGGTTCACCTCGTGATCACCGGTCGCCCACAGGTGCTGCACCGCGTACGCCCGCCACGGCCGCCACACCTCCGAACGCCTGATCAACGCGCCGGGCGTCGAGGGCAGGCCCAACGCCTTGGCGGCCAGTCGGATGCCGAGATCGGTCGGCAGGAACGCGTCCGGATCGCCCAGCGACCGCATCGCAATCGATTCCACGGTCCACGGGCCGAAGCCCGGCAGCGTCGACAACCACTCGCGCGCGACCGCGCGATCAGCAGTGGGAGACAGGTCCAAACCGGACTGAAGCGCGTCCAGCAACGCGGCCATCGTGCGGCGCCGGGACTGCGGCATCGCGAGGTCGGCGACGTCGAACTCCAGCGGGAACAGGAACAGGTCACCGACCGGTGTGCCGTAACGCGACACGAGACGGGCGGCGTGCGTGCGCGCGGCCTTCGTGGAAACCTGTTGGCCCAGCACGGCCCGGATGGCGAACTCCGCGCCGTCGACCGTGCGCGGCACACGACGGCCTGGCGCACTCAACACCAGTTGTGCCAACAACGGGTCAGAAGACAACACGTCGTCGACCTCGGCCGGATCGACGTCGAGATCGAGCAGGAAACGGCAAAGGTCTAGAGCTTTGGGCAGATCACGTTCGTCCGACAGCTCCACAGTGCACTCGACGTGATCGGTCAAGGGCCGCAAAGACGCGATCCCGCAACCGAAAGGGAGACGCAATGAGCGCCGGTACACGCCGTCGCGCCACTCCTCCACGCCGGGCACCGCGGTCGCGATCAGGTGACCGAACAGGTTGTCACGGCAAAGAGGTGCCTTGAAAGGCAAGCGTTTTGTGAACGCGCTCAAGCGCATGCGCACCAGCATGACGTGCTGCCAACCAAGACGCTGGCGGGAAAGCGACATCTTTCTGGACGGGGCCAACCGGGTGACCTGCTTCGCGACGCGATCTCTCCTGGCTAGGCTGGCTGCTGCGCCGTTGCAACAGTCAGTTCAGCAGGGAAGGGCGGCGTCGCGTGCGATGAGAGCGGCTTGGACGCGGTTGTCGCACCGCAGTTTCGTCAGCAGTCGGCTCACGTGGGCCTTGATCGCCCCTTCCGAGAGGTACATGAGCCTTGCGATGCGCGCGTTCGCCATGCCCTGTGCGAGGTACACCAGCACTTCCTGCTCCCGCCGGGTGAGCAGGCTGATGCGGCTGCGCGCGGCGTCACGGCGTTCCGAGTCGGCGCCGGTGAAGTGGTCGACGAGCGCGCGTGTCGCGGACGGCGACAGGACGGCCTCGCCCGCGGCGACCACGCGCACGGCGTTGACCAGAGCGTCGGGTTCGCCGTTCTTGAACAGGAATCCCGCCGCGCCGGCGCGCAGGGCCGGGAACAACATCTCCTCGGTCTGCGGGGTGCACAGCATGATCACCTGGGTGCCCGGCACGTGCCTGCGCACCAGGCGCACCGCCGCAAGACCCTCCATGCCGGGCATCGCGGCGTCCATCAGCAGCACCTGCGGCCGGTGGCGCCGCGCGAGCTCGACGGCACCGCTGCCGTCCCCCGCCTCACCGACCACCACGACGTTGCCGGAACGCTCCAGCACGCCGCGGACTCCGGTGCGGATCAGAACCTCGTCGTCGGCGATGCCGACGGTGATCGTGCGCGGCTTGTCCACCAGTTGCAGGCCTGTGCTCGCCCACGAGGTGCTGGTTGTCAACGTCATGCGGACTCCCTGTCAGACCGGAACCGTGGCCAGTTTGTCCCCGAACGAGCGTCTCGAAAAGGCAGGCATAACGAGCACAGCGCGAACCGTCTCGCACCCGAAGACGTGTAACGGGTTGCACGCGGCAGGTCACCAGTCGCGACCTGCGGTTCTGCCGTACCGAGACGGGGACGGCCTGCCGTTACGGCTGGAGGAGAGGGCCTCATGACCAGCACCGGACGTTGCGCCCTGTGCGACGGCACGCTGCCTCCCGCCACCTCCGAGCAGCGCAGGTCCTACTGCTCCAACGCCTGCCGCCAAAGGGCTTACCGCCGCCGCGCGGCCGTTCCCGCGTCCACTCCGGTGAGCAGCAGGAACTTGCGTGTGCTCTCAAATTTGCCCGCAGCGCGCGACACGTTCGTCGGCCGCCAGCCGGAACTGTCGAAGCTCGACCAGCTGATGCGCAGGCACCGTCTCGTTACGCTCGTCGGCAGTGCGGGTGCGGGTAAGACGCGACTGGCGCTGGAGGCCGCGGGCCGGTTGCGGCGCGGGCGGACGGACCGGGTCCTGCTCGTCGAGCTCGGCGAGGTGACCAGTCCTCAGGACGTCATGCCCGCTGTCGCGCACGCACTGGGTGTTGTCGCGCAACCGGACGAGCCGTTGCGCGACACGGTCCTGGAAACGCTCGTGAACATGAAGGTGGTCGTGGTCCTCGACAACTGCGAACACCTCCTCGACACGTGCGCCGAGCTGACCGACCTGCTGCTCAACCGCTGCCCCGGCGTCCGGGTGCTGGCGACGTCGCGCGAGGCGCTGTGGATCACCGGTGAGGTCAGCTTCCACGTCGAGGGACTGCCGGTGCCGTCGACGGACCGCGACCTCGTCACGACCGCGGCGCCGCGCTCCGAGGCCGTGAAGCTGTTCGTGGAACGGGCCCGCGAGCGCAAGCCCGACTTCCGGCTGACCCCGTCGAACACCGCGGCGGTCGCCTTGTTGTGCGCACGGCTGGAGGGCATGCCGCTCGCGATCGAGCTGGCGGCGCGGTGGGTGCAGCTGCTGCCCGTCGCGGACATCTGCGACCGGATGGACGAGCCGCTGGAACTGCTGACGCTGGGCTGCCGCAAGTCGCCGTCGCGTCAGCGTTCCCTGCGCGAGGCGATCGACTGGAGCTACCGGTTGCTGCGGCCGGACGAGCAGTTCGCGTTGCGGCGCCTGTCGGTCTTCGACGGCGGCTTCGACCTGGTCGCGGCCACCGAGGTCTGCTCGTCGGAGCGGTCGGCGGAGCCGGTGCTGGACGTGTTGTCCCGGCTGCAGGCCAAGTCGCTGGTGACGGCCGTGCCCGGCACGACGCGCTTCCGGCAGCTGGAGTCGGTTCGGTTGCACGCGCGGGAGAAGCTCGTCGCGGCGGGCGAGCTCGACATCGCCTACGAAGCCGTGGCGCGCTGGTTCACCGACCTGTCGGACGTGCTGATCACCTCACCGCTGTCGGTGCCGTTCGAGGTGCAGGACAAGCTCGACAACCACGTCGACAGCCTGCTCGGAACGGTCGAGTGGGCGGCCGAGCGCGCCGACGAACGGTTGCTGCTGCTGACTTCCGCACTGGCGGACTGCGCGGCCCGGCGCGGACGGCTGGGGCAGGCGCGTGTCCTGCTGCGGGACGCGTTGCGCCGACCGTCCACTCGGGACGACTACCGCTGCGTGGCGCTGAACCACGCCGCCCGGTTCGCGGCCGAGCAGGGCGATCACGACGAGGCGATCGAGCTGTCGGGCGAGGCTTCCTGGTTGGCGCGGTCGATCGGGCACCCGGCGCTGGTGATGAGCTCCCGCAGCACGTTGGCCGCCGTGCAGCAGTCTTCCGGCGAGTGGGAGGCGTCGGACGAGAACAACACCGAGTGCCTGCGCGTCGCCGAGTTGTTGGGCGAACCTCTTGCGCGTGCGACCTGTTTGGTGGACTTGGCCCGTACGGCGTTGTCGCTCGGTAAGCATGAACGGGCCGAGAAGGCCGTCATGAAGGCGTTGCCCATCTCGCGCACGTCAGGCGCGCCCGCGCGCATCGCCTCCGCGTTGAACACACGCGGCGCGGTGGCGTTGGTGCAGGGCGACCTGGACGAGGCGACACACGCCTTCCAGGAGGCGCTGCGCATGGACGGCGTGAGCCCGCTGACCGCACCCGACGCCTTGGAGGGGCTGGCGATCGTGGCGTTGATGCGCGGTCAGGCCGAGCGCGCGCTACGACTTGAGGCGACCGGACGAGCGCTGCGCCGCTCGGTCGGGGTGGTGCCGGATCCGTTCTGGGCGGAGAAGGTTGGCGGTGCCATGCGCACCGCACGGCTGATGCTGTCCGTAGCGCGCGCGGACGCCGCCTCCACTCCGTTGACCGCCACCGAGATCGAGGCGGTCATTCAGGACGAGGTGTGGCTCGACCGCACTGAAGCAGCCCACGACTCGTTGGACGACCACGAACGGCGTCTGATCGCGTTGCTGGCCACAGGCCTCACGAACCAGCAGATCGCGAACCGGCTCGGCGTGTCGGTGCGGACGGTGGCCTCCCGGTTGCAGCGGCTGCGCGAGAAGCTGGGGCTGCAGAGCCGGGAGGACATCGCGGCCTGGGGCGCGGAGCGGGCGATCGGCTGATCGTGTAAAGGTTTGCTCACACTTGACAGTCAGCGCACGTGGAGCCCGAAACCCGTGCGACCGGCGGGCTCCAGCCCCTCCTTCAGGTTCAGCGAGGGGATCTCGTAGTCACCGAAGTTCTGCCGCCGGAACGGGATCGGCTCGGTTGACTCCAGCGTGAGCAGCCGCTGCTCCCAGGCCTTGGCGGCATCCGCGTAGTCCTCGCTGGTCATGCGGTCGACGCCGTAGAGCACGAACGGCGGCAACACCTCGATGCCGGGGTAGTAGAGGATGCCGTGGTGGATCGGGAACAGCAGGTCCTCGATCGGCCCGTTGATCCCGCGAGCGGCGTAGTGCGACTCCGGGCCACCCGCGGTCACCGACAGCACGGCCCTCCTGCCCGCGAGCGTGCCTTCCCCGAAGCGCTCGCCGTACTTCGTGTCACTGTGCTCGCCCACGCCGTACGCGAAGTGGTAGGTGAACACCCGGTCGACCCAGCCCTTGAGGATCGCGGGCATCGTGTACCACCACAGCGGGAACTGGAAGATGATCGTGTCCGCCCACAGCAGCTTCTCCTGCTCGGCGCGGACGTCCGGGGTGAGCGTCCCGGCGTCGAAGGCCCGTCCGGAGTCCAGGGCCACCTTCAGCGGGCTTGACGCCGATGAGCCGTAGTCGGAAGCGTCCACCACCGCCTTCCAGTTCATCGCGTACAGGTCGCTCACCCGCACCTCGTGCCCAGCACTCTCCAATGTGGACACCGCGAGGTCCTTCAACGAGCCGTTCAGCGACTTCGGCTCCGGATGGGCGTAGACGATCAGCGTCTTCACTGGGAACTCCTTCAGATCGGGTGCTTTTCGATCCTGCGGCGCTCACCGCCTCCGCGTTCAGGGACTGGACTTCCTGGTAACGGCAGTACCACCCTCACCCGCACCACCGAGGCCATACTGGAGAGGTGGACGATCTGGCGAACTTCCTGCGGATCCGGCGTTCCCGAGTCGCCCCGGAGTCCGTCGGCATCCCCGTGGACCGGCACCGCCGCGTCGCCGGACTGCGCCGCGAAGAGGTCGCGCACCTGTCCGGCGTGAGCGTCGACTACTACGTGCGCCTGGAACAGGGCCGCGCGACCCAGCCCTCCGAACAGGTCCTCGACGCGCTCGCCCGCGTCCTGCGCCTCGACGAGACCGAACGCGAGCACCTCCACCGCCTCGCCCGCCAGCGCCGCCGCACCGCGAAGGCACCCAGCGGCCGGGTCCGGCCGGAACTGCTGCGCGTCCTCGGCCTGATCACGGACGCACCCGCGGTGATCGTGAACCACCGCATGGACGTGCTCGCCGGAAACCGCCTCGCCGGGCTGCTCTACAACCGGCCGTTGCAGGGCATGAACACCGCGCGGCACATCTTCCTCGAGGACACCGACCTCTACGCGGAATGGGAGAAGTGCACCCTCGATGTCGTCGGACACCTGCGGCTGGCCGCGGGCAAGTACCCGGACGACCCCCGGCTGGCCTCGCTCATCGGCGAGCTGTCGATGGGGAGTGAGCGGTTCCGCCGGCTCTGGGCTCGTGCGGACGTGCGCGCTCGTGGGCACGGGTGCAAGACGTATCGGCACCCGCTGGTCGGACTGCTGGAGCTGCACCAGGAGAACTTCTCGCTGCCCGACGAGTCGGGGATGGAGCTGCTGGTGCTGTCCGCAGCTCCCGGCAGCCCGGCCGACGACGGGTTACGCCTGCTCGCGAGCCTTGACAGCGCGGAGGAACGCCGACCACGAGTCAGAGCTGAGCGAGAGGTGGGCTGAGGGAGCCTTGCTGTCACGGATGCCGACACCGGTCGCCACCTCGACGCAGTTGCCCGCGTTGCTGCTGTAGCTGCTCTTGCGCCACATGAGAGGCGCCTCCTCAGGTTGCTAGTTCAAGGATCCTCCTGCGGGATTGTTCCGCATCCAACGCAGTCCGATCGAGTGACGTGAGCACGTTCGCGTAGCCGTTGACAGCTGTCTTTCCCTCGATGATGAGGTCGGAGTTCTCGCACTCGATGAAAACGACAGGCTCGATCCGATGGAACTTCATCAGCTCGAACGAACCCGCGAAACCAGCATGAGCACCCGCTGCGATGGGCACGATCCGGATCTCGATGTACGGACGCACCGACATCTGCAGCAGGTGGTGCAACTGCGCCCGCAACACATCCGCTCCACCCACCGGCACGAAAAGGATCTGCTCGTGGATGAAGAACGTGCACTTGAGCCGCTGCCGGAACACCTCCTGCACGCCTAGACGCGCGGCGACCCGTTGTTCGATCTCGTCATCGGGAACGCCAACGGTGGCCGCGAAGACGGCTCGCATGTAGTCCGGAAGCTGAAGCAGTCCGGGGATCAGCAACGGGCACCAGCTGATGAACTCCTTGGCCTTGCGGAGATGTTCGTACCAGGTCCGGGCGAGCACGGGATGAGTGGCGCCGTGGTGCTGCCACCAGTCTTTCGTGTCCATCTGCCGGAAGACCTGCAACATGTGGTCGCGCTCGTCCGGAGCGATGTGGCAGAAGCTCAGCAGGATCGCGAGATCGACTTCCGAGCAGCCGCCCTTGCCGTGGAACAGGTCCGACAGCTTGCTCGGGTCCCAGCCGATCTTCTCGCAGATCTCGCGCCCGGTCAGGCCGGTCCGGGCGATGGCCGCGCGGACGCCGTCGCCGAACTCGCGGCCGCGCGCCGTGGAGAAACGCTTTGGCATGGAACGAAGTTAGGGCCGACCGTCCTCTTTGCGCAGTCAGCGACACGAAACTCAACCCGAAGAGGCGTCGGGTCGGAACCCCTCCAATGGTTAACCAAGTAGACCGGAACCGTTTTCAGGCTACTCCGTTCGAGTAACGACAGAGGTCTAGACCTTGACCCTGAAGTGGTCTAAACCACATCGTTCCGGTTACCCCTGCGACTGAGGAGACCGATGTCCAAGTTCCGATGGCATCTTGCTGCTCTCTTCGCGGCCGTCGCCGCGATGGTCCTCGGTATCGTCGTCGTGCCCGCCGCGAGCGGTGCCGGTGGCGTGTCCGCCACGTTCTCCAAGGGTTCGGACTGGGGAACGGGCTTCGAGGGCAAGTACACGATCACGAACAACAGCACGGCGGCCCTGACGTCGTGGACTGTCGAGTTCACCCTGCCTGCCAACCACCGCGTGACCTCCCTCTGGGACGGTAGCTACACCACGTCCGGTCAGGTCGTCACGGTGAAGAACACCTGGAACGGCAACATCGGTGTCGGCCAGTCGGCGAGCTTCGGCTTCAACGGCGCGTACACGGGTACGTGGGCGCCGCCCACCGACTGCAAGCTGAACGGTGGCTCGTGCGACGCGGGCGGGACGAACCCGACCACGACGACCACCACAAGCACCACCACCACTACGACTACCACCACCACCACGACCACGACCGGTCCGCCGCCGCCTCCCGGGAAGATCAACCTGGGCTACTTCGCGGAGTGGGGTGTCTACCCGGCGCGCAACTACCAGGTGAAGAACATCGACACCTCGGGTTCGGCGGCGAAGCTCACGCACATCAACTACGCGTTCGGCAACGTTTCGAACGGGCAGTGCACCATCGGTGAGTCCTACCCCGCCATCGAGAAGGCGATGACGGCGGCGGAGAGCGTGGACGGCGTCGCCGACACGTGGGACCAGCCGGTGCGCGGCAACTTCAACCAGTTGCGCAAGCTGAAGAAGAAGTACCCGAACCTCAAGGTGCTGTACTCGTTCGGCGGCTGGACCTGGTCGGCCGGCTTCGGTCAGGCCGCGGCCAACCCGACGGCGTTCGCCGAGTCCTGCTACAACCTGATCAAGGACTCGCGGTGGGCCGACGTCTTCGACGGCATCGACATCGACTGGGAGTACCCGAACGCCTGTGGCAACAGCTGCGACACCAGCGGTTTCGCGGCTTACAAGAACCTGATGCAGGCGTTGCGGGCGCGGTTCGGCTCGCTGCTCGTCACCTCGGCGATCACCGCTGACGGCTCCAACGGCGGCAAGATCGACGCGGCCGACTACGGTGGCGCGGCGCAGTACGTCGACTGGTACAACGTCATGACGTACGACTACTTCGGTGCGTGGGCGGCGCAGGGCCCGACGGCCCCGCACTCGCCTCTGACCAGCTACAGCGGCATCCCGACCGCCGGCTTCAACTCCGAGGCCGCCCTCACCAAGCTGCGCGGCAAGGGTGTTCCGGCCGGCAAGCTCCTGCTCGGCATCGGCTTCTACGGCCGCGGCTGGCAGGGCGTCACGCAGGCGGCTCCCGGTGGCACGGCGACGGGTCCGGCTCCGGGCACGTTCGAGCAGGGCATCGAGGACTACAAGGTGCTCAAGACCAAGTGCCCCGCAACGGGCACCGTGGCCGGCACGGCCTATGCGTTCTGCAACGGCCAGTGGTGGAGCTACGACACCCCGCAGACGATCGCGTCCAAGATCTCCTGGGCCCGCGGCCAGGGCCTTGGCGGCGCGTTCTTCTGGGAGCTCACGGGTGACACCGCGGACGGAGAGTTGATCACAGCGATGAGGAACGCGCTCGGCTAGGCGCGGTCTTCGCAACGCCGGGAGGGGAGCTGGTCAGCCCAGCTCCCCTTTCGTTTGCGCTCAGCAGAAAACGGACTCCACGAGCTTGAGGTAGCCGTCGCCGGGCGTGCGGCCGTTCGCGGCATCGTTGACCGACAACGTCACCCGCTTCGCGGACGTGCCGATCATCATCGCCCCGTAACCGGGAATCGTGCCGTCGTGGCCGTACAGCGTGGCGCACGACAACCCCAGGATCGAGATGCCCAGGCCGTAGTCCGGACTCGCCGGCGTGGTCCTCGTGAGCTCCTTCTGCTGCTCGGGTTTGAGCAGTCTGCCGGTGAGCAGCGCGTCGAGGAACGTGTCGAGGTCGCGCGTCGTCGAGATCATCTCCCCCGCCGCTCCGCCCCACGACGGGTTGAGGCGCGTGACGTCGACCGGTGTGCCTGCCGCGTCGGGGAAGTAGCCGTGCGCGTGCGGACCGGGCAGGTCGACGTCGTTGCCGGGCACGACGGTGTCCTTGAGCTTGAGCGGCCTCAGGATCCGCTGCTCGACCGCCCATGCGTACGGCCTGCCGGTGATCTTCTCGATGAGCAGACCGACGACGACGTAGTTGGTGTTGGAGTAGCTGTGCTGCGTGCCGGGTTCGAACCCGAGCGGCCGGCTGGTGGCGATCGCGACCAGTTCGCGCGGATCGAACGTCCGGTAGCGGATCGACGGGAACCCTTGCGGGTCGAGCGGCAGCGCGTCCGTGTAGTCGTAGAGACCACTGGTGTGCTGCAACAGCTCACGAACGGTGATCCGGTCGTCGACCAGACCGGGCAGGTAGCGGACGACCGGCGTGTCCAGGCCGAGCCTGCCCTCGCCGGCCAGCTGCAGCGCCACCGTCGCCACGAACGGCTTGGTGACGCTGCCGATGCGGAAGGTTCCGTTGTGCGGCACGGGTTTGCGCGACCCGAGCTCGGCGACGCCGGACCGGAACTCGCCCAGTCCGGTGACCCGCGCCTGGATGCCGAGCGCGTTGGTGGACGTGGCGAGATGGTCGAGCATCCGCTGCACGGCCGCCTGCTGACCGGCCGGTGCCGCGGAGGCGACACCGGCCGTGGCGAGCAGGGTGGCCGCGGTGAGTGCGGCTACCAGTTTCATCGTCAGCAGAAGACCTCGGTGAGGAGCTTGTTCAGGGCTTCACCGGGGTTGCCGTCCTCCGGAGCGGAGGTGGCGTTGAGCTCCAGGCGCTTCTTGGTGTCCGGCGTGGTCAGCATCTCCGAGGAGTAGCCGGGGATGCCGCCGCTGTGGCCCATGACCTTGGTGCCGCACGGCAGTGTCTGCACCACCAGGCCGAGGCCGTAGCTGGGGCTGACCGCGGTGGTCTTGCTGATCTCCTGCTGCTGCGCGGGCTTGAGCAGCTTGCCGCTCGCCAACGCGGTCACGAACGTGTCGAGGTCGCGCGTCGTGGAGATCATCTCACCGGCGGACCAGGCGACCGACGGGTTCATGCGGGTGATCTCGGACGGCTGGCCGGCCACGGTCCACCAGGCGCGCGCGTGCGGGCCGTTGATGTTCGGGTTGTCGCCGGGCACTTCGGTGTCGTCGAGGTGCAACGGCCTCAGGATCCGCTGCTCGACGGCCTTCTCGTAGGGCCTGCCGGTCAGCTTCTCGACGAGCAGGCCGGCGACGACGTAGTTGGTGTTGGAGTAGCTCCACTTCGTGCCGGGCTCGAAGTCGAGCGGCTTGCTCGTGGACAGCGCGAGGAGCTCCTGCGGAGTCCAGTGCTTGTAGCGGATCTTCTCGAACTCGTCCGGGCTGAGCGGCAGCGCGTTGGTGTAGTTGTAGAGGCCGCTCGTGTGCTGCATGACCTGGCGGACGGTGATGCGGCTGTCGATCAGGCCGGGCAGGTACCGGACGACCGGTGCGTCCAGTTCGAGCCTGCCCTCGCCCGCGAGCTGCAACAACACCGTCGACACGAACGTCTTCGTGATGCTGCCGACGCGGAACCGGCCGTTCTCGGGCACGGGACGGTCGCTGTTCAGGTCGGCCTTGCCGGAACGGGCGGTGAAGCGCTGCCGCCCGTCCGTGACCCTGGCCTGCACGCCGAGCGCTCCCCCGCCCTGCGTCATCTGGTCCAACGCCTGCTGAACGACCTTGCGGTCCACGCCCTGCTCGTCGGCGAGAGCGGTGCCCGCGGTGGTCAGGGCCAGCAGACTTGCTGCGGTAACCGTTGCTACCAGTCGAATCCCCATGCCTCCCACCTTGGCGAGGCACGGGGATCGGCACATCGTCCCTGAGTCTGAACCGCCCTCAGGGACATCCCTTGCTCCGAACCCCTGCTCCTAGCAGAAGATCTCGTTGAGAAGGGCGTTGTAGCCGGGGGCCGGGTCACCGGTGCCGAGGCCCGCGGTGGCCGACAGCTCCGCGCGGCGCTGCAGGTCCGGCGTGTAGAACGCGTAGCTGCCGAAGCCCGGCACGCTGCCGGTGTGACCGACGATCGTCGTGCCGCACGGGGCTTTCTGGACGAACAGGCCGAGCCCGTACTCGGGGCTCGCCGGCGTGGTCTTCAGCAGTTCGCCCTGCTGCGCGGGCTTGAGGAGCTTCCCGCCGAGCAGCGCGGTGTAGAAGGTGTCGAGGTCCCTGGTCGTCGTGACGATGTCGCCGACGGCCCAGAAGACCGACGGGTTGAACCGGGTCGTGTCGGTCGCCTTGCCGTTCACCAGGCCGTACGAGTGGGCGTGCGGGCCGTGGAGGTCCGGGTCGTCGCCGGGTGACGTGGTGTCGTTGAGGTGCAACGGCGTCAGGATGCGTTGCCGGAGCACGCGCTCATAGGGCTGCTCGGTGATCTTCTCGATCAGCTGGCCGAGGATGACGAAGCCGGTGTTGTTGTACTCCCACTTGGTGCCCGGCTCGAACTGCAGCGGCCGGCTCGTCGAGATCGCGATGATCTCCGACGGCTCCCAGTGCTTGTACCGGATCGGCTCGAAGGCCTGCGGGCTGAACCCGATCGCGTTGGTGTAGTTGTAGAGGCCGCTGGTGTGCTGCATCAGCTGGCGGACGGTGATGCGGCCGTCGACCAGGCCCGGCAGGTAGCGGTCCACGGGTGCGTCCAGCTCGACCTTCCCCTCGCCGGCGAGCTGGAGCACGACCGTCGTGGTGAAGGTCTTGGTGATGCTGCCCGCGCGGAACCTGCCGTTGACCGGCACCGGCCGGGTGCTGTCCAGCTCGGCGGTACCGGAACGGGCGGTGAAGCCGTGGCGGCCTTCGGTGACGCGCAGCTGTGCGCCCTGGGCTGCCGTGCTCGTGATCTTCTCCAGCGCCTGCTGGACGATCTTGCGGTCGATCTGCTGGTCGTCCGCGACGGCCGTGCCGGTGAAGAGCAGGCTGAACGCGACGGCAGTGGTCAGTAATCGAGTCCCCATGGCCTCCAAGATGCCGTCAGGACGTCGTCAGTAGGGCTTCTGCGCCGCCTTCATGGCCGAAACGAGCATGGAACGCACTTTCGGCCAATGGACGTCCTTCTGGCACGAGTACGGCGGCACGAAACCGCCGCAGGTACCGGATGACGCGCCGATCTCCCACACGAAGCTCGGCACGCCCAGGTCGTCGTACACCCAGTCGTCCGTGGCACCGGACGCGTTGTAGAGCACCTCGCCTGGCTGCCCGGCCGTGAAACCGGACAGCGCGGCCATGTCGTTCGCGATCTTGCGGAGCGCGGCGTCGTTGCCGGTCTTCTGGGTGCTCCAGCCCCACGGGAAGAGCACGTAGTTGCCGTAGCTGTGCATGGAGATCACGGCGCCGGTGGTGTCCGGGGAGGCCGCCGCGGTGTCGCCGGGCTCGCGGGTGTCGCGGTAGAGCTTGCGCCACAACGACTCCAGGGCCTGCGTCTCCACCTCGGAGTCGGCGCGCGGGCCGCGGTAGATCTCGCTGCACTTGTTCGTGGACGTGCCGACCTCGCCCCAGTGCGAGCCGGCGTTGCGGTTCAGGTCGACGCCGCGCTGGCCCGACGAGCAGTCGCCGTGAGCGTTCTTGCGCTGCAGCACGGGCGAGTCGCCGCCGGACTCGACGATGTCGACGCCGTCCGGGTTGGCGATCGGCACGACCCAGACCTCGATCGCGCTCAGCATCGCGGTGAGGTCCGAGCCGACCAGGTCGTCGATGAACCGCCACGCCATGTCGCCGGTGGTGATTTCGCGTGCGTGGAGCTGGCCCATCACGAACAGGCGCGGTTTCGGCGCGGTCGGCGTCAATGCGCAGTCACCTGGGCGTTTCTGCGTGATGCAGATGGCTTTCAGGTCATATCCGCCGGCGCCCTGGGTCTTGCGCCAGGAGTCGCCGTAGTCGACGACGGTGGCGAGATCGGGATGGGTCGCGGCGACTTCGTCGAGATGAGCGATATGCGCGGCGACGGTGTGATAGCCGCCGTAGTACGTCGAATCCGCGAGAGAGCGCGGCGCCCATTGAGACGGAGGCATCACCGTCTCAACTGATGACCGGAACCCGTCCGCGCGGAGCTTGTCGGCGGTGTGCGCGTCGCCGATCACGAACAGGTCGGTGCCGTCGCGCTGCTCGACGACGTCGTAGCCGAGGCCGAGCAACCGTTGCGCGGAATCGCCGAGCGGAGCGGGCACACGCAGCACGAACGTCGGCTGTGGGCCGTCGGCCGGTGCCGGGGAAGGGCTGAGGAGAAGACCCAGGCAGGCGAGCAGGGCCAGTGCGATCCGCATGATCGACGATCATGGGCCGTCCGGACGAGCGGCGCCAGTTCGTTCGACCGACCGGATGACTACCGTCCGGTGCGTGGGATCGAGAAAGCGGCCACTTGGTACTCCGTGACGAAAGTCAATAGTATTTCCCCCAGCATCGCAGCGGTTATTGTGCTGACAAGGCCGAAACCGACTCGACAACAGCGAGGTTCCGCAGAAAAGTCGTGGGAGTTACGGGAGTGAAAACCATGGATCATCTTTACAACGACACCGTCGATGAGATCTCCCTGGACTTCCCCTGGCGCGGTTCCCTCACGGACGACGACGAGGGGTTGGAGCCGACCATCGTCCGCAGCATGGACTGACGAAACCCCGGGGGTCCCCATGTCCGGCCTGTCCACCGTCGTCAAGGGCACCGGCCCGGCCCTGCTGCTCGTGCACGGCGCGGGCGGCAGCGTGCAGGCCAACTACGGCCCGATCATCGGGACCCTCAGCCAGTACTTCACCGTCATCGCACCGGACCTGCCGGGCTCCGGCGGCTCACCGAAGGCGGCCGGACCGCTCGACCTGGAGAAGCTCGCCGACGACCTCGTGGACGTCGCGGTCAAGGCCGGACACGAGTCGTTCTTCGTCGCCGGCTACTCGATGGGCTGCGCGGTCTCGGTCACGGCCGCGGTGCGGCACCCCGAGCGGGTGCGCGGGCTGGTGCTGAGCGCACCGTTCACCAGGATCGACGCCGCGACGCGGGCGAAGATCGACGAGTGGAAGTCGTTGCTGGACGGCTCGCGCGCGGTGCTGTCGCGGTTCATCCTGTCGGTGATGTGCAGCAAGGAGTACCTGGCCCGGCTCACGCCCGCGCAGGCCGAGGGCTTCGCCGAGCTGATCGGCGCGAGCGTGCCGACCGGGTCGCCCGCGCACGTCGACCTGATCCTGAAGATCGACCTGACCGACTTGCTGCCGCAGGTGACGCAGCCGACGCTGGTGATCGGCGCGTCCGGCGACCAGCTGCTGTCGCGTCATCTCGGCAAGGAGGTCTCGGACCTGATCCCGGGTTCGAAGTACACCGACATCGCCTGCGGGCACGCGATCGCGCTGGAGTCCGCGATGCCGTGGGCGCGTCTGATCACGGACTACCTGACGTCGGTGTAGTTGCCCAGGCGCAAAGGCACGCGGGAACTTCGCTGCCGTGGATGAAGGGCGCCTTCATCGACCTCAGGTGGATGAAGGCGCCCT
>NZ_JBEXJN010000066.1:0-16299 GCF_040609115.1 Lentzea sp. NPDC004782 | reverse complement strand
GTCGCCCGCGAGGAACACCCGGCCGGACCGGTACCGCTCGGCCTGCCGGGTGGCGTCGCCGAACCGGGGGCGCCCTTCATCCACGACAAGGGGCGCGCTTGGCCAGACATGTCGGACACACCGGTCATCGGAGTAGCGCGCGGCCACTTCGGCGGACGGCGAACAGGTTGGGTGCGGTCAGCGGCGTTCGATCATGAGTTGGCGGTACTTGCAGACGTTTGGCCGGGCGGTTGGAGCGCGGGAGGGCCCGCGTGCGGTCAGGAAGTGCGCAGGCGGTGGGCCAGGGCGGTGTGGCGGCGGCCCGCGCCGACGGTGCGGACGGCTTGGCCGATCGCGCGTTTCGAGCCCACCAGCACGACCAGCTTCTTCGCGCGCGTCACGGCGGTGTAGAGCAGGTTGCGCTGCAACATCATCCACGCGCTGGTCGTGATCGGGATGACCACGCACGGGTACTCGCTGCCCTGCGACCGGTGGATGGTCATGGCGTACGCGTGGCTGAGCTCGTCCAGCTCGGAGAAGTCGTAGTCGACGTCTTCGTCCTCGTCGGTGCGGATGGTCAGCTTCTGCTCGACGGGATCCAATGCGGTGACGACGCCCAACGTGCCGTTGAAGACGCCGTTCTTGCCCTTGTCGTAGTTGTTGCGGATCTGGGTGACCTTGTCACCGACCTTGAACACCCGGCCGCCGAAGCGCTTCTCCGGCAGGTTGTCGCGGGACGGCGTCAGGGCCTCCTGGAGCACGGTGTTCAACGCGCCCGCGCCGGCCGGGCCGCGGTGCATCGGCGCGAGGACCTGGATGTCCTTGCGCGGGTCGAGCCGGAACTTGCGCGGGATGCGGTTCGCGACGACGTCGACGGTCATCGTGGCCGCTTCCTCGGCCTCGTCGGCGCTGAAGAGGAAGAAGTCGGGAAGTCCCTGCACCAGCGGGTAGTCGCCGCTGTTGATGCGGTGCGCGTTCGTGACGACGCCGGACTCCTGGGCCTGGCGGAAGATGTGCGTCAGCCGGACGTGCGGGATCGGGCTTCCTTCCGCCAGCACGTCTCTGAGCACCTCCCCCGCGCCCACTGACGGCAGCTGGTCGACGTCGCCCACGAGCAGCAGGTGAGCGCCGGGCGGAACGGCCTTCACGAGTTTGTTGGCGAGCAACAGGTCGAGCATCGAGGCCTCGTCGACCACGACCAGGTCGGCGTCGAGCGGGTGGTCGCGGTCGTAGGCCGCGTCGCCGCCCGGCTTCAGCTCCAGCAGGCGGTGGACCGTGCGGGCTTCGTGGCCGGTCAGCTCGGTGAGGCGCTTGGCGGCCCGGCCGGTGGGCGCGGCCAGGACGATCTTGGCCTTCTTGGCCTGCGCGAGCCGGACGATCGAGCGGACGGTGAAGCTCTTGCCGCAGCCCGGCCCGCCGGTCAGCACCGCGACCTTCTGCGTCAGCGCGAGCTTGACCGCTGCCGCCTGGTGTTCCTCGAGGTCCGTGCCGAGCCAGGCGAAGGCCTTGTCCCAGTTGACGTCCCGGAAGCTCGGCATCCGGTCGGTGTCGGCGTGCAGCAGGCGTTTGAGCTGCGCGGCCATCGAGATCTCCGCGCGGTGGAACGGGATCAGGTAGATCGCGACCTCGTCGTCCGGGAACTCCTCGCGGACGACGCCTTCCTCCTCGACCAGCTCGGCGAGGCACTCGATGACCAGGCCCGCGTCCACCTGGAGGATCTTGATGGCCTCCGCGATCAGGGACTGCTCGGGCAGGTAGCAGTTGCCGTCGGTGGTGGCCTCGGACAACGTGAACTGCAGGCCCGCCTTGACGCGTTGCGGGCTGTCGTGCGGGATGCCGACGGCCTTCGCGATGACGTCCGCGGTCTTGAAACCGATGCCCCAGACGTCGTTCGCCAGGCGGTACGGCTCCTCCCTGACGACCTCGATGGCCTTGTCCGCGTACTGCTTGTAGATCCGGACGGCCAGCGACGTCGAGACGCCGACGCCCTGCAGGAAGACCATGACCTCCTTGATGGCCTTCTGCTCCTCCCACGCCTCCGCGATGAGCTTGGTGCGCTTCGGGCCGAGCTTCGGGACCTCGATCAGGCGCTCCGGCTCGTTCTCGATGACGTCCAGCGCGGCGACCCCGAAGTGCGTGACGATCTTGTCCGCGAGCACCGGGCCGATGCCCTTGATCAGGCCGGAGCCCAGGTAGCGGCGGATGCCCTGGATCGTCGCGGGCAGGATCGTCGTGTAGTCGTCGACGTGGAACTGCTTGCCGTACTGCGGATGCGAGCCCCAGCGGCCGCGCATGCGGATCGACTCGCCCGGCTGGGCGCCGAGCAGCGCGCCGACGACCGTGACGAGGTCGCCGCGGCCGGTGTCGACCTTCGCGACCGTGTAGCCGTTGTCCTCGTTGGCGTAGGTGATCCTCTCCAGGACCGCTTCGAGGACGTTCATGAACCGAACTTACAGAACGCCTCCACCATGGCGCGGCGGGTGGCGCGCGGGTCGACGAAGGAGGAGCAGGCCGTCTCGGCGATCATCGTGACGTGTGCGGGGCCCGTGACCAGGGTGATCCTGGGAACGACGCTCTCCGTGAACGCGTGCAGCAGTGCGCCACCGTGCATCTCCCCGCCGGGTTGCGGTGAGCCGGCGATCGCGATGATCGGGATGCCGAACGCGTCGCACAGGCGCACGAACCGGGCGCCTCTCTCGGCTGCTTCGGCGTCGAGCGGGCCGGATTCCTCGACGACGCCGACCGTGCGGCCACCGAGCCTGCCCAGGCTGGTCTTGAGGGCGTGGCCGTCGCCGAGTCTCAGCGGGACGGCGTCGAGGAGCTGGTCCGCGTCCGCGGGCTCGCTGAACGTCCCCTGCCTGCTGAGGAGCTCGACGACCTGGCGGGCTTCCTCTTCGTCGGTCACGAGAGTGTCGGCGATCGCCGGGAGCCCGTCCATGTTCGGAGCCTAATCAAATCGTTCGCTTTGTTAACAGTGCACTCGTTCCACCGACCGGTAATTGAGCGGTAACTGTGCGATGTCTGCACACGATCTTCACAACTTGTCCCGGCGTCCTCCACGACATGCCCATAAAGTCGCCGTCATGACAGGTCAGCGCCGGGTGCTCGTCGTGGAGGACGACATCACGATCGCCGAGTCCGTGGCCGCACGGCTGCGCGCGGAGGGGTTCGTGGTGGCGGTGGCTCACGACGGGCCGTCGGGGGTCGCCACGGCCGCTTCGTTCACGCCCGACCTGGTCGTTCTGGACGTGATGCTGCCGGGGTTCGACGGTCTCGAGGTGTGCCGGCGGATCCAGGCGTCGCGTTCGGTGCCGGTGCTGATGCTGACCGCGCGGGGGGACGAGACCGATCTGCTGGTCGGGCTCGCCGTGGGGGCCGACGACTACCTGACCAAGCCGTTCTCGATGCGCGAGCTGGCGGCACGGGTGCACGTGCTGCTGCGCCGGGTGTCGCGGGCGGTCGCCTCGCGGTCGATGGAACTCGGCGACCTGGTGATCGACCTGGCGGCCCGGCGGGTGTCGCGGTCGGGCGTGGAGGCGCACCTGACGCCCACCGAGTACGACCTGCTGGTGTTCCTGGCCGAGCGGCCTTCCGCCGTGCAGGCGCGGGAACGGCTGCTGGCGGAGGCGTGCGGGTGGCACGAGGGTGCGTCGTCGCGGACGGTCGACAGCCACGTGAAGGCGTTGCGGCGCAAGCTCGGCGCCGACCTGATCCGGACCGTGCACGGGGTGGGGTACGCGCTGGAGGTTCCCCAGAAGAAGGTGTCCCGGTGAAGACCTTGCTGGGCTGGTTGGACATGCTGCCGCGGCCGTTGGACTCGGTGCGGTCGATCAAGCTCAAGCTCGGGATCGTCATCGTGGTGTCGGGGTGCGTGTCGTTCGCCTACTTCCGGTACGTGACGGGGTGGTTGCCGGCGCGCACGACGCTCATCGCGCTGGTGCTGGGCCTGTTGACGTCGCAGCTGCTCGCGCACGGCATGACGTCGCCGTTGCGGGAGATGACGTCGGCGGCCCGGTCGATGGCGTCCGGCGACTACTCGCGGTCGGTGCGGGCGACGTCGTCGGACGAGGTCGGGCAGCTGGCCGAGGCGTTCACCGTGATGGCGTCCGACCTCGCTGCCGCCGACCAGCAACGACGTGAGCTGATCGCGAACGTGTCGCACGAGCTGCGGACGCCGATCTCGGCGTTGCAGGCCGTGCTGGAGAACGTGGTCGACGGGGTGGCCGTCGCCGACGCGGCCACCATGAAGACCGCGCTGGCCCAGACCGAACGGCTGGGGCGGCTGGTCACCGAGCTGCTGGACCTGTCGAAGATCGACGCCGGGGTGCTGTCGCTCAACCGCGAGACGCTGTCGGTGTCGTCCCTGGTCGCCGACGTGGTGGCCGAGGCGGCGGTGGCGGCTCCGGCGGCGTCGTTCTCGATCGACGTGCCCGGCGACCTGCTGGTGCTGGCCGACGGGGAACGGCTGCACCAGGTGCTCGTGAACCTGGTGGACAACGCTGCCCGGCACGGCCCCACCGGGGGGTTGGTGTCCGTGTCGGGGTACGCGGCCGGTTCAGGGGTGGTGCTGGAGGTCCGGGACGAGGGGCCGGGGATCGCCCCCGCCGACCGGTCGCGGATCTTCGAGAGGTTCACCCGAGGGGAGAGGGCGGGCGGTGGTGGGACCGGACTCGGTCTCGCCATCGCCCGGTGGGTGGTGGACCTGCACGGCGGGACGATCGCCGTGGTGGACCCCGGATCGTGCATCCGGGTGACCTTGCCTCGCTGACTTCTTGGTTCTTGTTCGCACCGCACGGCGGTGTGACGGTGAAGCGCGCCCGTTTTCGGGCTTGGGAGAGGGAAATGTCTGACTCTGACTCGAATTCTGCTCGGCGGCGGTACCGGAACTTCCGGAGGGTCGGGTACCGGCCGGTGGCGGCCGGCTCGGTGGAGCCCGAAGAGGTGGAGGAGCCTGTCGGCGCTGCGGGCGCCGAAGCCGCAGAGGACGCCGGCGAGGCCGAAACCGCTGAGGGCCCAGAGGCCGCGGCGGAGCCCGAGGCAGGCTCGCGCAGGGGTACCCCCGAGCCGGGAACCCCTGCAACTCAACCTAGCGGTGGGGTCCGACAAGATCAGCCCGCGAGCGGAGGCCCTGCTCAGGCGCCACCGCCCGCCCAGGTCGCCACCGCCACCCTGCCCCCGCCCTCACCCTGGCAGGGCCCGCCCCGCTACCCCGCCGCCGGCCCGGTCGTCGTCCCCGCGCCCGGCGTCCCGCTGCTGCCATGGTGGACCCCGCCCGCGGACCCGGCCCCGGCGAAGGTGCTCGTCGCCGGCCTCGTCGCGGGCCTCGCCGGCGCGTTGCTCGTCCCGGCGAACAACGGCATCGGCTGGTTCCTGGCGGGGCTGTTCGGCGTCGGCGCGGTCCTCTTCCACGCGGGCAAGCCGTCGGTCGAGCGGGCCCTCTGGCTGGCCGGCGCGCTCGCGTTCCTCGCGATGGGTTTCCTGCGCGCGGCCGAGTGGATCTTCCCGCTGTGCGTCCTCGCCTCGTTCCTGTGCGGCTCGATCGCCATGGCGGGCGGCAGGACCGTGCGCGGGCTCGTCTTCGGCGCGCTCGGTGTCGCGCTCGGTGGGCTGAGGTCGATCCCCTGGGTGGCCAAGGGACTCAGCAGGCGCGGGCCGATCGGCATCCGCCCGCTCATCTCCGCCGGGGTCGCGCTGGTGTTGCTGCTGATCTTCGGGTCGCTGCTCGCCGGGGCGGACCAGGGGTTCAGCCACTTCCTCGAAGGTCTGGTGCCGGACCTCGAAGTCGGCGTGTACGTGCGGATGGCGTTCTTCGGTGGTGTGGCGGCGTTCGGCGCGTTGGGGGCGTGCTACCTCGTGGCGGCGCCCGCGCACATCGACGAGGACGCGCAGGGCAAGCCGGGTTCGTTGCGGGTCAAGGACTACGCGCTGCCGGTGGGTGTTCTCGTGGTGCTGTTCGCCGGGTTCGTGGGCACGCAGCTCGCGGTTCTGTTCGGTGGCGAGGAGTACGTGATGGAGACGGCGGGCGTGACGTTCGCCGAGTACGCGCGGTCCGGGTTCTGGCAGCTGCTGTGGGTCTCGATCCTGGCGCTCGGCGTCATCGCCGGGGTGGCGCACTTCGCGGCGAAGAAGACGGCGCGGGAACAGTTGTGGCTGCGGGTCCTGCTCGGGTCGCTCGCGGTGCTGACGCTGGTGATCGTGGCGAGTGCGTTGAGCCGCATGTGGTTCTACCAGCAGGCGTACGGGTGGACGGTGCTGCGGCTGCTCGTCGCGTCGTGCGAGGTGTGGCTCGCCGTCGTCTACCTGATGGTGATCGCGGGCGGGATCTCGTTGCGCGCCAACTGGTTGCCGAAGGCGATCGTCGGCACCGGGTCGGCGTTCCTGCTCGCGGTGATGGTGATGAACCCCGAACGAGTGGTCGCCGACTACAACGTGTCGCGGTTCGAAACCACGCAGAAGATCGACACGGGGTACCTCGCGACACTGTCGGAGGACGCGGTGCCCGCGCTCGTTCGGCTGCCCGACCACGAACGCACGTGTGCCTTGCGGTGGTTGAAGAACCGCGACGTCGAGCAGGACTGGCGCGACTTCAACCTGGCGCGGCACAACGCGAAGAAGTCACTCGAAGGTGTTGCGGTGACTGACACCACCTGTGAGTCGGCTTACCCGGGAGACAGGTAGTCCGTTAACTCAAGGTAAAGTGGCTGGTCCACAAGTTGCCGAGAGGGTGAGAAGTGACGCTGTCGTGACCGTTGCGGCCGAACCCGTTGTTCTTCGATCGATGTTCACGGCAGGGAATGCGCCCACCCCGCGCACACTGCTGGACATCTTGCGCGCGAGTGCCGAACAGCACCCGAACGCGCCGGCCGTCGACGACGGCACCACCGCGCTCACCTACCGCGCGCTGATCACCGAAGTGCTGGAACTGTCGGAAAAACTGGCCGCCGAGGGCATCGGGGTCGGCGACCGCGTCGGCGTCCGCGTGCCGTCCGGAACGGTCGACCTCTACGTCTCGATCCTGGCCACCCTCGCGGCGGGCGCGGCGTACGTGCCCGTCGACTTCGAGGACCCGGACGAGCGCGCGGAGCTCGTTTTCGGTGAAGCACAAGTGAGTGCCGTGCTCGGCGAAGGCCGATCCCTTGTGCTGCACGGCACTCCGCTGGGGCAGCCGGGCGAGCCCGGTCTCGACGACGACGCGTGGGTCATCTTCACGTCCGGCTCCACCGGCAAGCCCAAGGGCGTCGCCGTGACGCACCGCAACGCCGCCGCGTTCGTGGACGCCGAGGCACGGCTCTTCCTGCGGGACGAGCCGATCGGCCCGGACGACCGCGTGCTGGCCGGACTTTCCGTCGCGTTCGACGCCTCCTGCGAGGAGATGTGGCTCGCGTGGCGCCACGGCGCGTGTCTGGTGCCCGCGCCGCGTTCGTTGGTGCGCACCGGAATGGACCTCGGCCCGTGGCTGGTCGAGCAGGAGATCACCGTCGTCTCCACGGTTCCGACGCTGGCCGCGCTGTGGCCGGTCGAGGCGCTGGACGACGTGCGGCTGCTGATCTTCGGTGGCGAGGCCTGCCCGCCCGAGCTGGCCGAGCGTCTCGCCGTGGAGGGCCGCGAGGTCTGGAACACCTACGGCCCAACGGAAGCGACCGTCGTGGCCTGCGCCGCGCGGATGACCGGTGAAGGTCCCGTGCGCATCGGTCTGCCGTTGGACGGCTGGGAGCTCGTCGTGGTGGACGCGGCGGGCGAGGTCGTGCCGATGGGCGAGCCCGGCGAACTGGTGATCGGTGGCGTCGGGCTGGCGCGCTACCTGGACCCCGCGAAGGACGCCGAGAAGTACGCGCCGCTGCCGTCGATGGGCTGGGACCGCGCGTACCGCAGCGGTGACGTGGTCCGCGCCGAACCGGAAGGCCTGGTGTTCCTGGGCCGCGCGGACGAGCAGATCAAGCTCGGCGGCCGCCGCATCGAGCTGGGCGAGGTCGACGCGGCCCTGCTCGCGCTCGACGGTGTGGCCGGTGCCGCTGCCGCCGTGCGCACGACGCGCGGTGGCAACCAGATCCTCGTCGGTTACGTCGTGATCGACGGCGAGTTCGACCAGGCCGCCGCGGTCGAGCGGTTGCGGGGCGAGCTGCCCGCGGCCCTGGTGCCGTTGATCGCGGTCGTCGACACGTTGCCGACGCGCACGTCCGGCAAGGTCGACCGGGCCGCGCTGCCGTGGCCGCTGGCGTCGATGGACACCGCGGGCGCGGTGTTCTCCGGCCTGGAGGGCTGGCTGGCCGAGCAGTGGGCCGCCGTGCTGGGTTCCGGACCGGCGTCCGAGGACGCGGACTTCTTCGCGTCCGGCGGCAGCTCGCTGTCCGCGGCGCAGCTCGTCTCGCTGGTGCGCACGCGCTACCCGAGCACGTCCGTGTCGGACATCTACCAGAACACGACGCTGCACGAGCTGGCGCGCCGCCTGGAGTCGTACGGCGCCACGGCCGAGGTGCGCGAGGTCGCGCCGACGCCGCGGTGGACCGGTGTGCTGCAGACGTTGCTGATGATCCCGCTGCTGACCGTCTCCGGTGCGCGGTGGGTCGTCGCGCTGACGGCGTTGTCGAACGTGCTGGGCTGGACTTCCGTGTCCTGGTGGTGGGTCGTCGCCGGGTGGGCGGTGTTCATCTCACCGGCCGGACGTCTCGCGATCTCGGCCGGTGGCGCCCGTCTGCTGCTGCGTGGCGTGAGGCCGGGCACCTACCCGCGCGGCGGCTCTGTCCACATGCGACTGTGGGCCGCCGAGATGCTGGCGCAGCTGTCGCGCGCCACCGAGCTTTCCGGCTCGTGGGTCACGCACTACGCGCGGGCGCTGGGCGCGAAGATCGGCTCCGGTGTCGACCTGCACTCGCTGCCACCCGTCACCGGCATGCTGAAGGTGGGCCGCGGTGCCGCGGTCGAACCCGAGGTGGACCTGTCCGGCTGGTGGCTCGACGGCGACCGCCTGATCCTGGGCCGCATCCGGATCGGCGCGGGCGCGACCGTCGGTGCGCGCAGCACGCTGTTCCCCGGTGCCCGCATCGGCAAGCGAGCCGAGGTGGCACCCGGTTCGGGCGTCTCCGGTTCGGTGCCGACGGGTCAGCGCTGGGCCGGTGTGCCCGCGATCCGCGAGAGCAAGGCCGAGCGTTCGTTCCCGTCGCGCCGCCCGTCCCGGTCGTACTTCTGGAACCTCATGTACGGCTTCTCGTCCGGCCTGCTGGGCGCGCTGCCGTTGCTCGCGGCCGCCCCCGCCGTGCTGTACGTGCTGCGGCGGCCCGTGACGCTCGTTTCCGCGCTGTGGGACGTGCCGGTCGCGTCCGCGATCTGGTTCGGCTCGTACGCACTGCTGGTGCTGGTTTCCGTGCGGTTGCTGGGCATCGGCATGCGCGAGGGCCACTACCCCGTGCACAGCCGCGTCGCGTGGCAGGCGTGGACGACCGAACGCCTGATGAACAACGCGCGTTCGGCGCTGTTCCCGCTGTACGCCTCGCTGTTCACGCCGGTGTGGCTGCGCCTGCTCGGCATGAAGGTCGGCCGCCGCGTCGAGGCGTCCACCGTGGTCGCTCTGCCGAAGATGACCCGCGTGGGCGACGGCGCTTTCCTGGCCGACGACACGATGGTCGCGTCCTACGAGCTCGGCGGCGGCTGGCTGCGCATCGCCACGGCCCGCGTGGGCAAGCGCGCGTTCCTGGGCAACTCGGGCATGACCGCACCCGGCCGCGCCGTGCCCAAGGGCGGCCTCGTCGGCGTGCTGTCCGCCGCCCCGAAGCGCGCCAAGGCCGGGTCGTCCTACCTGGGCATGCCGCCGATGAAGCTGCCGCGGGCGGCCGAGGTGTCCGACCAGTCGCGCACGTTCGACCCGCCGCGGCACCTGATGTGGGCGCGGGCGCTGGTGGAGCTCTGCCGGTTCGTCCCGGTGATGCTGAACGTCGCGCTGGTCGTGCTCGTGCTGTTCGCCTTGAAGGAGTTCGGGCTCTGGTGGTCCGGTGTCGTGCTGCTGGGCGCCGGTGTCACGGCCTGTCTGGTCGCCGTGGTGGCCAAGTGGGTGCTCGTGGGCCGCTTCAAGGTGCGTGAGTACCCGCTGTGGTCGGCGTTCGTGTGGCGCAACGAACTGGCGGACACGTTCGTCGAGGTGCTCGCGGTGCCGTGGCTGGTCGGGTTCTCCGGCGGCACGCCGATCATGAACCTGTGGCTGCGCGCGCTGGGCGCTTCGGTCGGCCGCGGCGTGTGGTGCGAGTCGTACTGGCTGCCCGAGGCCGACCTGGTGACGCTGGGTGCCGGCGCGTCGGTCAACCGCGGCTGCGTCGTGCAGACGCACCTGTTCCACGACCGCATCCTGCGCATGGACCGCGTTGTTCTCGGCTCCGGCGCCACGCTGGGCCCGCACGGCATCGTCCTGCCGGGCGCGTCCGTCGGTTCCGACACCACGATCGGACCCGCCTCGCTGGTGATGCGCGGAGAGGATGTACCGTCGGGAACCCGTTGGCTGGGCAACCCGATCTCCGCGTGGACATGAGCTTCTCGGTACACCACTACGCACTGGAGCTTGACTACAAGCCGCACTCCGCACGTCTCTCGGGACGTGCGGTGCTGCAGGCTTCGTGCGTTTCGCTGTCGTCGTTCGAGCTGTCCTTCGGTTCGTTGCGGATCTCGAAACTTCTCGTGAACGGCAAGCCCGCCCGCTATGTGCACGCGGGCGGCAAGCTGCGCATCCGCGCCGCGGTACGCGGCTCGTTCTCGGTCGAGGTCCGCTACTCCGGCACGCCGGTGCCGGTGTCCACGCCGGAGTGGGGCGACCTCGGCTGGGACGAGCTCACCGACGGTTCGATCGTCGCCTCGCAACCGATCGGCGCGCCGTCGTGGTTCCCGTGCCTGGACGAGCCCGCGTCGAAGGCGTCCTACCTGCTCGACGTGACCGCGCCTTCGTCCTATGTGGTCGTGTGCAACGGCGTGCTGGTCGACGGCAAGGTGTCGGGCAGCACGACGCGCTGGGTGTACTCGATGGCCGCCCCGATGGCCACCTACCTGGCGACCGTCCAGATCGGCCAGTACGTCGAGGCGCTGCCAGGTGTCTGGGCGCCTGAACGGCTGCGCAAGCTCGTGGCGCACGACTTCGCCCGGCAGAACCAGATGATCTCGCTGTTCTCGTCGCTCTTCGGCCCCTACCCGTTCGCCCGCTACTCGGTCGTGGTGACCGACGACGAGCTGGACGTCCCGGTCGAGGCCCAGGGGCTGTCGACGTTCGGAGCCAACCACGTCGACGGCCGCCGGGGTTCCGAACGGCTGGTGGCGCACGAACTGGCCCACCAGTGGTTCGGCAACTCCGTCGGCATCGCGGCGTGGGAGCACATCTGGCTCAACGAGGGCTTCGCGTGCTACTCGGAATGGTTGTGGTCGGAGGCCTCCGGCGGCCGTTCCGCGGACGCCTGTGCTGCCGCGGCGCGGGATCTGCTGACGCGGTTGCCGCAGGACCTGGTGATCGGGCGGCCTGGCCGGGCCGACTGGTTCGACGACCGGGTCTACAAGCGCGGAGCTTTAACGTTGCACACGTTGCGGCGCGCGATGGGGGACGACTCCTTCTTCGCGCTGCTGCGGGAGTGGTGCACGCGGAACCGGCACGGTGTGGTGACCACCGAGGACTTCCTGTCGCTGGCGGGGCACCGCGATCTGCTCACGCGGTGGCTGTTCGAGCCCGCGCTGCCCGCGTCCTGACCTACCGCACGGGTTCGCACGTGAGTGAGCGTTCAGGTTTGATACGGGTAGAGACGGATTTCGGGAACCCGGAAGGAGATCAGGTTTCCCTCGGGAAGATCGGCCCTCCGGTTCAGGATTTCCACGTACATGATGTGCGGCCCCATCCGCACGATCACGACCGTGTCGTCACCGTCGTGGACCTGCTCGACCTGACACCTGATCCACACTGCAGCGCCGGGTTCGGCAGCCCCGGACAGAGCTGCCTCTCCTGAGCCCTCCGCCTTCCATTCCTCGACCTGGGGAAGACTGAACTCGACGTCGAACTGTCCCGTCCGGACATCCGGGTTCGTCCAGCGTCCGGACGCCGAGCCGAAGTCGGAGCTGAAGAAGACCCATCCTCGCGAGGGATCCAGGACTTCCAGGACATCGATGCGCATCTCGCTCCTCAGGGCATGGATCTCGCGATCCTCTCACCTGGACAGACGTCAGCGTCTGCTGACACCTCACTTCTGCCGGCCGTAGTCCTCGAACTCGTAGTACCCGAGACGGCTCAGGCGCTCGGCCACGTCGGCCCACGACGCACCCTCCGTCCGCTCGATCGCCGTTCGAACCGAATCGAGGATCTCACCGATCCTGGACGTGCTGACGATCACGAGCGACCGGCCGAAGAGGACCCGCTGCGACGACATCGTCGAAGCCAGGCTCGCGAGAGTGCACACGTTGAACTGCACCGACTCCTCCCCCTCGCCGTCCGCAGGCCCTACGAGTGCCTGGAGCAGGAAGGAGAAGTCGTCCGGATCGTCTGGACGGAAGTCCTCCAGGTCCACGTCCGGGCTGATGAAGGCCCGCACAGCCGCTCTCATGCCGCGATCCTCTCACCTGGACAGACGTCCGCGCCTGCCCGTTTCGTGAGCGGGCTCATGGTGTTCCCCTCCCCGAACGCCGGGTATCCGAACCTGTTACGGGAGGAGGAACAACGTGCTGTTCGTGGTGCTCGGCTGTTCGATCGCCTTCGCACTCCTGGCCGTGGAAGTGATTCACCGCCTGGTCCGCCGCTTCACCCACAGCGGCAAGATGTACCGGCCCGGTCAGCTGTTCGGGGCGTTGCTGGCCACGCAGATAAGTCTCAGCGTCTACCCGATGCACGCCCCGATCACCCTGCACGTCCTCGGCATCGCGCTGATCCTGGCCGGGGCGTGGTTGCTTTCGGCGTTCATCAGCACCCTGGTGGACATCTCGCTGTCGCGCATCAGGACCGACGTCACGGACAACCGGCACGCGCGGCGCGTCCACACGCAGATCACGCTGGTCCGGCGGCTGGTGCTGGTGGTCATCGGGGTGCTGGCGGTCGGCGCGATCCTGATGACCTTCCCCGGTGCGCGGGCGGTCGGGTCGACCGTGCTGGCGTCCGCGGCGGTCATCGGTGCGGTGGCGGCGTTCTCCGCGCAGTCGTTGCTGGGCAACCTGATCTCAGGGCTGCAGATCGCGTTCAGCGACGCGGTGCGGCTCGATGACGTTGTGGTGGTCGAAGGCGAGTGGGGGCGTGTTGAGGACATCACGCTGACGTACGTGGTGCTGCACCTGTGGGACGACCGGCGGCTCGTCCTGCCCACCTCGTACTTCCTCAAGACCCCCTTCGAGAACTGGACGCGCACGCAGTCGGCGTTGCTGGGGACCGTGGAGCTCGATCTGGACTGGACCGTGCCGGTGGAGGCCATGCGGCAGGAGATGCGGTCCATGTTGGAGGGCAACGACCTGTGGGACGGGAGGGTGTCCGTGTTGCAGGTGACGACGGCCACGCAGGGTTTCGTGCGGGTCAGGGCGCTGGTCAGCGCCGCCGACGCCGGAAAGCTGTGGGACCTGCGGTGCCTGGTCCGCGAGCACCTCGTCGACTGGGTGCAGCGGCACCACAACAGCGCGTTGCCGCAGGTCAGGACGCGGGCCGTCACGGGGACCAAGAGGCTGCAACCCACCAGCGACCAGCACACGGACGCGCGGGTGTTCGGCGAGAGCGTGGACGGGGCGCAGCGGGAGCAAGCGTTTGCGGGGCCCAGGTAGAAACGGTCCACGCCTCGACGCTTGCGTCGATCCGTACCGTCGATGACATGAACGTGATCGTGCACGGTGGACAGAACGTCGCGGCGGACTGGGACCAGGTCAAGGCGCTGCTGGAACCCGCCGAAGTACCGCAACGGCGCGGGCGCGGCGGGGTCCCGCTGCCCGGCGACTACAGCCTGCGCACCGAGGTCGAGGACCTGCACGAGGTCCTGGACCGGCACACCAGCCCGACGCTCATCGGGCACAGCTACGGCGGGCTCATCGCCCTGCTGACCGCCCAGGAACGGGACGACCTCAAGGCGCTCGTGCTGTACGACCCGCCGTTGCGCCTGGACAGCGCCGCGATCGAGAGGTTCGGGCAGGCCCTGCGCGCGGGGGACCGAGATCGAGCGCTGGAGATCATGGTCTCCGAGATCGCGGGCGAGCACCCGTTCCGCGACACCAACCCGCAGCGGTGGCTCGAGGCGCAGGACCTGCTCGACACGACGTTCGAGGAGCTGAAGGAGATCGACGCCTACCGCTACCAGCCGCCGAAGCTGCAGGTCCCGGTCACGGTCATCGTGGGCGAGCGCACCGACCACATCTTCGGGCCCGCCGCGCGGGAGCTCGTGCGGGACACCGGCGGCACGTTCGTCACGCTCAAGGGCGAAGGGCACGTGGCACATCGCGCGAACCCCGAACTTCTGGCCGCGACGATCCGTGAGGCATCCACGACACTAGCTGCATGAGAACCGGGGATCAGGTCGTCCAGAGCCTGCCGTGGCGGTGGCGCGCGCAGGGCACCATCTTCGTCATCGGCGGGCTCGGGTTCCTGTTCGACGCGTGGGACGTCACGCTCAACGCGTTCCTGATTCCGCTGGTCAGCGCCGAATGGGGGGTGAGCCTCGGCGAACGCGGGTGGGTCGGCACGGCGAACCTGATCGGCATGGCCGTGGGGGCGTTCGCGTGGGGTGCGATCGCGGACACCATCGGGCGCAAGAAGGCGTTCAGCCTCACGATCCTGATGTTCTCGATCTTCACCGTGGCCGGCGCCGCGTCGCAGGACTTCGTGACGTTCTGCGCGTTCCGGTTCCTCGCCGGAGTGGGCCTGGGCGGGTGCATTCCGGTGGACTTCGCGCTGGTCGGCGAGTTCACACCGGCCAGGGTGCGCGGCCGGGTGCTGGCGGCGATGGACGGGTTCTGGCCGCTGGGGGCCACGCTGTGCGGGCTCACCGCGACCTACCTCGCCGGCCTGGGCAGCTGGCGGTTCCTCATGCTCACGATGGTGCTGCCCGCGTTGCTGCTGTTCTGGGTCCGGCGCGGCATCCCGGAATCGCCGATGTTCCTCGTCGCGAAAGGCCGTCCGGACGAGGCCAAGAAGGTCGTCGACGACCTGGTCGCGAAGACCGGGGAGCCGCCGCAGCAGTGGCGGCTCCCCGACCCGCAGCAGGTGCAACGCCTCTCCCCCAAAGCCATGTTCACGCAGCTCAAGGACATCTGGCGGTTCGACCCGCGGCGCACGGGCGCGATGTGGCTGATGTTCCTCGCCGTGTTCCTGCTGTACTACGGCGCCGTCACGTGGCTGCCGAGCATTCTCAAGGCGCAGGGGTACGGGACGTACGCGGCGTTCATGGTCACGACGGGGACCGTGGCGGTGGGCGTCGTGGCCGCGCTGATCAGCGCCTGGCTCGTGGACGTGTTCGGCCGCAAGTGGGTCATCGCGGTGACCGCGCCGCTCGCGTCGGTCGCCCTGGTCATGTTCGCGGTGCAGATCAACGTCGGCACGGCCGCGAAGGCGTGGATCACGCTCTACGGGATGCTGATCCAGATCGCGATCCCCGCCCTGTACGCGTTCGCGCCCGAGCTCTACCCGACGCGGCTGCGGGCCAGCGGGTTCGGCTGGGCCTCGACGATCAGCCGGATCGGGGCCGGGTTCGTGCCGGTGCTGTTCGGCGCGATCCTGTGGCCGCGACTGGGGCTGCCGGTGACGTTCGCGGTCATCGGTGTCGTGGTGGTCGGCGGGGTGGTCATGATGATGCTCACCGTGCCGGAGACGAAGATGCAACCGCTCGCCGAGGCCGTTCCGTCCTAGGCGCATGAGAAGACCGCTCGCCGTCGCGTTCTGCGCGCTGGCTCTCGGCAGCTGTGGTACGAACGGGACCCCAACCGTGCCGTACGCGGAGGTCCCGGCCGTGGCTTCAGCAAAACCGGACAAGCTCCGGATCGAGCAGGCGAAACGCGACGGCCACCTCACCGTGCCACTGATGATCTCCGTGCAGCCGGGACGTGACGAGGAGGTCGAGCAGGCACTGACGAAGCTGGGCGCGACCGTCGAGTCGCGGGATCCCAGGATCGGCTACCTGCGGGCCGAGATGCCGGTGGACAAGGTGGAAGACGCGTACCTCATCACCGGTGTGTCCAAAGTGGACGTTGACGAGCCGTTGAGCAACAAGCTCCCTGAACCATGAACGGCTCTTTTGCCCACCTGAGGTGAACCTGGTGTTTTAACCAGGAGGCGCCTGGGCTTTGACATGGGCACGGCCACCGCTTGATCATCTTCGGGTTCCGCCAAGAACTCGAACTGAACAA
>NZ_JBEXJN010000065.1:0-53198 GCF_040609115.1 Lentzea sp. NPDC004782 | reverse complement strand
GCTCTGGGCGCGCCCCGCGCCGCTGTTTCACGTTGCCCCCCCATAAAACACCCGCGCTCTCCTCCCCCCCCCACTCCCCCCCACAACAGCTGGGCTAACCGGTCGCGGCCTCCCCGCGCAGGAACACCCCGGTGAGGCCGCTCAGCTCGAACGCCCGCAGCACGATGAACGAGCACTCTCCGAAGATCAGGTCTACGCCGCGGCGTTCGCACTCGGCCCGCACCGCGATCAGCACGGCCAGGCCTGCCGACCCAGGTAGGCGACGTCGGCCAGTTCGATCATCAGCACTGACCGCGTGCGCGCCAGCTGCGCACGCAGGAAGGTCCCGAACTCCGGTGCCGTGGCGAGGTCGATCTCCCCTGCCACGCGCACCACGAGAGCGGCGCCCGAGTGCTCGACGTTCAGCTCCAGTGGTTGCGGTTCGGTCACGCGTCCCACCTCCCTGCCCCTCCAGGGTAGGACGGTCGCGCGTTTTCCGATGGGTGAGGCCCTCGTCTGGCAGGATGCCGATCACACTCACGACCGGGAGTAGCCGCGATGTCCGAAACGCCCGGCTGGTCGTCCCCCGACCAGCAGCCCAACCAGCCGCAACAGCCGCCGCAGCCGCCTCCCGGCTACTACGCGCCGCCTCCGCCCGGCCCGCAGCCGACGATCAAGCCCGGGGTGATCCCGCTGCGCCCGCTGGGCGTCGGTGAGATCGTCGACGGCGCCGTCACGACGATGCGCAAGTACCCGGTGCTGCTCCTCGGCGCGGCCGCGGTCGTCGCCGCGATCACGCAGATCGCCGGGCTGCTCGTGCAGCTGCCGTTCCTCGACGACCTCACCTCCGTGGCGAAGCTCGACCCGAACACGATGACCCAGCAGGAGGCGATGGACCAGCTCGCCAGGGGCGTCACCGGGTTCTTCACCGGCACCGCGCTGAGCCTGCTGTTGCTGCTGGTCGGCACGGTGTTCCTGTCCGGGTTCATCACCGTGGTCGTGGGCCACGCGGTGCTCGGCAGGCCGGTCACGTTCTCCCAGGCGTGGGAGGAGTTCAAGCCGCGGCTGCTGCCGTTGCTCGGCGCGACGCTGCTGTCCGGTCTCGTGGTCACCATCGGCGTGATCCTGTGCATCCTGCCCGGCATCTACGTCGGGGTGCTGTTCTCCCTCATCGGCCCCGCGCTGGTGCTGGAGCGCTGCGGCGTCGGCACCGCGTTCACCCGTTCGCGGGTGCTGGTGAACGGCGCGTGGTGGCGGACGTTCGGCATCCTGGTGCTGGCCGCGGTGATCAGCTGGGTGATCAGCTGGATCATCAGCCTCCCGTTCGGCCTGCTGGGCGCGGCCTCGAACGGCTTCAGCGCGGAACCGACGGCGGCGCTGAGCGTGGGTTCGCTGGTGCTGTCGACGATCGGCGCGATCATCGCGTCGACGATCACGCTGCCGTTCAGCTCCGCGGTGAACGTGCTGATCTACGTCGACCGCCGGATGCGCGCCGAGGGCATGGACATCGAACTCCAGCGGGCCGCGGGACATGGTGGTCTCTGACGTACCGGTAGATCTCGGCCGCGACGACGCGAGGGAGGCGGCCGCGCGGGAGCTCGGCAACCCGGCGTACGTCTCCGACGACCCGAACCCGATCGAGCGCGCCTTCCGGTGGGTGCTCGACCGGCTGGGCGAGCTGTTCGCGGGCGCGGGCGGTCTGAGCGGCATCACCGCGATCACGGTCCTGGTCGCGCTCGCGGTGATCGTCGTGGTCGTCATCAGGCTGCGCACCGGCCGGGTCGTGCGGGCCGCGCGGTCCGGTGGCGGTGGGCTGTTCGACGCCGTCCTGACCGCGGCCGAGCACCGTGCCGCCGCCGAACGTGCCGCGGCGGCCGGTGATCTGGCCGAGGCCGTGCGCGAACGTTTCCGCGCGGTGGTGCGGGAGCTGGAGCAACGCGGGGTGCTCGACCCGCGGGCCGGGCGCACCGTCGACGAGGTCGCCGTGGAGGCGGGGCGGGCGCTTCCGGTGCTGGCCGACGAGCTGCGCGGGGCGGCCGTGCAGTTCGACGACGTCTGGTACGGCGGCCGCACGGCGACTCTGGACGGATACCGGCGGCTGGTCGAGGTGGACGACAGGGTGCGCGGATGACGGCGGTCTCCCCCGGCGCCGGGCGGATCTGGGCTGCCGCACGCGGTCCGCTGGTCATCGGTGTGATCATCCTGTTCGCCGCCGTCGTGATCACGTTGCTGCGCGGCAGCGGCGAGGGCGGTTCCCTGGACCCGCGTTCGTACCGGCCGGAGGGCAGTCACGCGGTCGCCGCTCTGCTGGAGCACAACGGGGTCCGGGTCGAGCTGACCGACAACCCGTCCTCTGTGGAGGGTGCGACGCTGTTCGTGACGCAGCCGAACCTGATCGACCCGGCCCGGCTCGCCGACCTGAGCAAGCGCGCGGCGGCCACGGTGCTGCTCGCGCCCGCGTCGACGAAGCGCCGGGTGGAGCCCGCGACCCGGCAGCCGGGGTGCCCGCTGGCGGCCAAGGCGGGGGCGGCCAAGATGGGCGGCTTCGTCTACGAGGGCGAACAGCGTTGCTACGACTCGACTTTGGTGCGCACCGGCACCGTGACGACGCTCGGGTTCGGCGCGATCTTCACCAACCGCGACCTCGACGAGGAGGGCAACGCGGCGCTGGCGTTGTCGTTGCTGGGCCAGCACGAACGGCTGGTCTGGTACCTGCCGTCGGCCGCGGACCGCTCGCAGCAGAAGTCGTTCACGCAGCTGATCCCGGACGGCTGGAAGTTCGGCGCGTGGCAGCTCGGCGTCGCGGCCGTGGTGGTCGCGCTGTGGCGGGCGCGCAGGCTCGGCCGGGTGGTGCCGGAACCGCTGCCGGTGGTGGTGCGGGCCGCCGAGACCGTGGAGGGCAGGGCGCGGCTGTACCGGGGCTCGCACGCCGCCTCGCACGCGGCGTCCGTGCTGCGGCAGGCGTGCCGCGACCGGCTGACCCCGCTGCTGGGACTGCCGCCGGGCGGGGACCCGACCGAGGAGATCGCCCGCAGGACGACGCGTTCCGCCGCTTCGGTGCGGACGCTGCTCTACGACGAAGTGCCGGTGGACGACCGGGGGCTGGTCGCGCTGGCTGACGAGCTGGACGCTCTGGAGAACGAGGTTCGCGAAGGATGACCACTGTCACCACGGAAGAAGCACGCGCGGCGCTGGTCGCGTTGCGCACGGAGATCGGCAAGGCCGTGGTGGGCAACGACTCCGCCGTGACCTCGTTGATCCTCGCGCTGCTGTGCAAGGGACACGTGCTGCTGGAGGGCGTGCCGGGCGTCGCGAAGACGCTGCTGGTGCGCGCGATGGCCCGTGCGCTGGACCTCTCGACGACGCGCGTGCAGTTCACGCCGGACCTGATGCCGGGCGACCTGACCGGTTCGCTGGTCTACGACTCGCACAACGCGGCCTTCTCGTTCCGCGAGGGCCCGGTGTTCACGAACCTGCTGCTGGCCGACGAGATCAACCGGACGCCGCCGAAGACGCAGTCGGCGTTGCTGGAGGCGATGGAGGAACGGCAGGTGTCCGCGGACGGAAGGACGCGTCCGCTGCCGTCGCCGTTCATCGTCGTCGCGACGCAGAACCCGGTCGAGTACGAGGGCACCTACCCGTTGCCCGAGGCGCAGCTGGACCGGTTCCTGCTCAAGGTCACCATGCCGATTCCGCCGCGCGAGCAGGAGATCGACGTGCTGGCGCGGCACGCCGCCGGGTTCGATCCCCGTGATCTGTCGGGTCTGTCGCCGGTGGCCGGCGCGGCGCACCTGGACGCCGGTGCGGCTGCCGTGCGCGCGTTGACCGTGGCACCCGAGGTCATCGCGTACGTGGTCGACGTCTGCCGTGCCACGCGCGAGTCACCGGCGGTGCGGCTCGGCGTTTCTCCGCGTGGTGCCACGGCTCTGCTGGCCGTGGCACGAGCATGGGCTTGGTTGTCCGGACGCGACTACGTGACGCCGGACGACGTGAAGGCGCTGGCCCGCCCGGCGTTGCGGCACCGGCTGGAGCTGCGCCCGGAGGCCGAGCTGGAGGGCGTGACGGCGGACGGCGTGCTGGACGGCGTGCTCGGCGCGGTCCCGGTGCCGCGCTGACGTGGCGCTCACGGGCCGCGCGGGTCTGCTCGCGCTCATCGGTGTCCTCGTCGTCGGGCTGCTCTTGCCTTCGTGGCAAGGGATCCTGCTCATGCTGTGCGTGTTGCTCGCGTGTGTGTGCGTCGACTTGTTGTTGGCCGGTTCCGTCCGGCGGTTGACGTTCTCGCGCGGTGGGGCGAACTCTGTGCGGACAGGTGAGCTTTGTGCCGTGCAGCTGACCGTGCAGAACCCTGGGCGTCGGGTGCGTGGCGTTCTTCGTGACGCATGGGCACCTTCTGCCGGTGTGGTGGCTGATCGGGTCGTTGTCGACGTACCTGCTGGTGGTACACGGACGTTCTCCTTCGACCTACGGCCCGTGCGACGAGGTGACCGCGTCGCCGACCGCGTGACCGTGCGGTCTATCGGGCCGTTGGGCATCGCGGCACGCCAGGGCTCGCACGCCGTGCCGTGGACCGTGCGCGCGTTGCCGCCCTTCCACAGCCGCCGCCACCTGCCGCCGTTGCTGGAACGCCTGCGCGAGCTCGACGGCCGCCGCGCCTCGCTGATCCGCGGCGCCGGCACGGAGTTCGACTCGTTGCGCACCTACGTGATCGGCGACGACGTGCGCTCGATCGACTGGCGCGCCTCGGCTCGTTCCTCGGACGTCGTGGTGCGCACGTGGCGCCCCGAACGCGACCGCCAGGTGACGATCGTGCTCGACACCGCCCGCACCTCGGCCGGCCGCGTCGAGGGCGCCCTGGGCGGCCTGCCCCGGCTGGACACCTCGATGGACGCCGCGTTGTTGTTGTCCGCCTTGGCCTTGCACGCGCGCGACCAGGTCGACTTCCTCGCGTTCAGCCACAAGGTGCGGGCGTCGGTGCCGCGCGCCACGCTGCCGGTGCTGGTGCAGGCGATGGCGCCGCTGGAAGCCGAACTGGTCGAGTTCGACGCGCGCGGCGTGGTCGCCGAGGTGTTGCGACGCGCCGGACGCCGGTCCCTTGTCGTGCTGCTGACGTCGCTCGAACCGTCGATCGAGCACGGGTTGCTGCCGCTGTTGCCGTCGTTGGCCGCCCGGCACCGGCTGCTGATCGCCTCGGTGTCGGACCCCGCCGTGCACGCGATGGCTTCGGGACGTGGGGACCTGGAGTCCGTTTATGCCGCTGCTGCTGCGGAAAGCACATTGGCCGAACGACGCCGTCTCACCGCATTGCTTGCACGGCACGGAGTTGACGTTGTCGACGCACTGCCCGATGATCTGCCACGCGCGGTTGCGGACCGCTACCTGTCGTTGAAGGCCGCAGGCAAACTCTGAACTTGTACCGACTCCAAAAAGTACTTCCTTCGGGGATGTTCGGCCGGAAACAATGGAGCGGAAGGTGTTGCTGCTTCTAGTTTCTTGCCATGCCACGACGAAGCTCCAGCGTGGTGGGCCGGGAGTTCGGCAACGGCGTCCGAGACGCCATCAAGCAGACCCAGATGACCCACCGCCAGATCGCCGAGAACCTCGACTGGGACGAGTCCAAGCTGTCCGACCTCGTCCGGGGCAAGGGCGGTGTCAGTGAGACGGAGTTGCTGCAGCTGCTCGCCTTCTGCCGCATCCCACCCGCCGAGGTCCGCCACCTGCTCGCCCTGTACCGCGAGACACGGGAGACCGGCTACCTCAAGATTCCCGAGAACGGTGTTCCAGACCTGGTGCGCAGCCTGGTCGAGCAGGAACGCCTGGCCAACGTGATCACCGTCTGGTCGATGAACCTCATTCCGAGCCGGCTTCAGACAGCCGACTACATGAGCGCGGTGGTCAACGGAATGGTCCAGTCGAAATCAGTCGACTACCGGGAGGTCATCGCGGCGAAGCTCGCCCGCCGCGAGCTGTTCCACTGGAGCCGCAAGTTCGTCTTCTACATCCATCAACAGGCCCTGATGCTTCCGGTGGGAGGACCGGAGGTGATGAAGGACCAGCTCCTGCACCTTCTCGTCATGGCACAGCGTTCGTACATCGCCTTTCGGATCGTGCCGATCGCTTTCGGCGCACACGCCGGACTTGGCGGCTCGTTCATGCGACTTGAGTACGAGAAGTTCGAACCCGTGGTCTACCTCGAAGGCGAGAACTCCAGTCTCTTCCTTGAAGACAAGGCATCACTGGCCACTTACGCCGAGGTGTTGAAGCTCCTCGACCGCCAAGCGCTCAGTGTGGAAAAATCGGTGGAGCTGATCAACAGCATCCTGATCTGAGGAGATGTTCCGCATGCCGGTCTGGCGCAAGAGCAGCTACAGCGCGAACTCGAACGACTGCGTTGAGGTTGGCCGTCGCATCGGCATCCGGGACAGCAAGGCGCCGTCCGCCCACCTGCCGGTGTCCTCGGCGGCGTGGTCGGCGTTCCTGCGCAGCGTGAAGGCTTAGACCGCGACCGGCGCGACGTCGTCCCGCTCGCTCGCGTCCACGTCCCCGGTCTCCCCCTCAGCAGCGGCCCGCCGCCCGATCACGAACACGTACAGCAGGAACAGCACCTCGGCCACCACCCCGATGCCGACCCGGACCCACGTCGGCAACCCGGACGGCGTCACGAACCCCTCCAGCACGCCGGACACCAGCAGCACCACGACGAGCCCGAGCGCCACCGCCACCACCGACCGTCCCTCGGCGGCGAGTGCGGCGGTGCGGGTGCGCGGGCCGGGGTCGATGACCTGCCAGCCCAGTCGCATGCCGATGCCGGCGGCGACGAAGACGGCGGTCAGCTCCAGGAGTCCGTGCGGGGCGAGCAGGCCGAGGAACTCCGCGCCGCGGCCCGCGCTCGTCATCAGGCCGATGCCGACGGCGAGGTTCACGGCGTTGGTGAGGAGCAGGTAGATCGGCGGCAGTGCGAACAGCACGCCGAGCAGCAGGCAGGTGGCGGCGACCCAGGCGTTGTTCGTCCACACCTTCGCGGCGAACGAACCGGCGGGGTCGCTGGAGTAGTAGGACTCGTAGCCGCCGCCGACCCTGGTCATCTCGCGCAGCTCGTCCGGTGCGGCGATGGTGGCCCGCACGTCCGGGTTCGCGGCGATCCAGGCCGCCATGATGCCGCTGATGAGGTAGAACGCCACGCCTGCCGGTACCCACCAGCGCCAGCCCAGGTAGAGGGCGGCGGGCAGGCGGTGGGTGAAGAAGCGGGTGAACACGCGCCACGCCGGGGTGTGGGTGCCGGTCAGCACCGATCGTGCCTGTGCGACCAGGGACGACAGGCGTTCGACCGTGGCGGGGTCGGGGGTCTGGCTGCGCACGACCGACAGGTGCGTCGTCACGCGCTGGTACAGCTCGATCAGTTCGTCGGCCTCGGGTCCGCTGAGCTTGCGGGACCGCTTGACCAGCTGGTCGAGCCGCTGCCACGACGCGCGGTGGCGATCGATGAACACGTCCAGATCCACGATGGGTCACACTATCCGCGTGGGGGACCTCGTCACCGGTGAAGCGGTAGTTCTGGACCTGCGCGTCGCTCAGCTCGCGAGCAGGGCGGTGGCGTTCGCGTTCGACGTGCTCGTGCAGTTCCTGTTGTTCCTGGCGGTGTTCCTGATCGCGCCGATCGGGTTCGACAGCGCGCTGCAGACCGCCATCGCGCTGACGCTGACGGTGTTCGTGCTGATCGGGTACCCGACGGCGGTCGAGTCGCTGTCGCGCGGGAGGTCGCTGGGCAAGCTGATCATGGGCCTGCGGGTGGTGCGCGACGACGGAGGGGCGATCCGGTTCCGGCACGCGCTGGTGCGCGCGCTCGGCGGGTTCTTCGTGGACTTCTGGGCGCTCGGGCTGGGTGGTGCGGTGGCGTTGTTCGTGTCGCTGTTCTCGCCGCAGGGCAAGCGGGTGGGCGACTACCTGGCGGGCACGCTGGTGATCCACACGCGGGTGCCCAGCCGGAGCGTCGAGCTGGTCGACATGCCGCCGCAGCTCGCCGAGTGGGCGCGCGGGCTGGACCTGTCGCAGCTGCCGGAGGAGCTGGTGCTGGCGGCCCGGCAGTACCTGTCGCGGTACCACGAGCTGGGTGAGCAGGCACGGCTGGAGCTGGGGACGCGGCTGGCGAACGACGTGGGTGCCGCGATCCGGTCGCCGCGCCTGGAGTACACGCACCCGCACCCGTATCTGGCGGCGGTGCTGGCGGAACGACGACGCCGTGCGGCTGGCTAGCTGGTGCGCTGAGCACCTGGGCTCGCCGCCCGTCGACGTGCTGTTCGAGCACCGCTCGATCTCGCAGGTGTTCGGCCTCCGGCTGGCCGACGGCCGGGAGGTCGTCGTGAAGCTGCGCGAGGACGACGGCCGCGCGGAGTCCTGCGTTGCGGCACAGGCCCAGCTGGCCGGGCGCGGTTTTCCGTGCCCCCGCCCGATCACGCCCGTGGCGAGGGTGGGAGAAATGGCCGTGCACGCCGAGGAGTCCCTGCCCGGCGGCGATCTGCTGCGCGGTGACACCCCGGACGTCGCCGTGCGCTACGCGGCCGTGTTCGCCCGGTTGATGGCCGAACTCGCCACCGTGACCGTGCGACCGCCGCTGCCGAACCCGAGGTGGGCGCGCTGGGACCACAGCGACCCCGGGCTGTGGCCGGCGATCGGGTTCCTGGACGAACGCGACCAGAGCGCCGTGCCCGCGTTCATCCTCGACACCGCAGAACGGGTGCGGAAGCGGTTGCTGGCGGCCGAACTGCCGTGCGTGCTCGGCCACGCCGACTTCGAGGCGCAGAACCTGCGCTGGCGCGACGGCGAGGTGTGGGCGGTGCACGACTGGGACAGCCTGGCATGGCAACCGGAGGCGGCATTGGCAGGCACGGCGGCCGCGACGTTCGCCAACGTGCCGCCGCCGCACCTTCCCCCGGTGGAGAGTTCGGAGGCGTTTCTCCAGGCCTATCAGGAACTTCGCGGGCGCGAGTTCACCGTGCGGGAGAGGGAGGCGGCGTGGGCTGCCGGTCTGTGGACCGCCGCGCACAACGCCCGCTGGGAAGCCCTGCACGGTGCCCCGCCGGTGTCCGGCGACGGCGTCCGCACACAGGCCACCGAACGTCTCCGCCGCGCGAACGCCTGAGTGCGCCCCGACGTCGATGAAGGGCGCCTTATTGCACCTCAGGTGGAGTAAGGCGCCCTTCATCGAGCACCCGGCGCGCCGCGCGAGGGTCTAGGCCGGGACGCCGAGGAGTTCCTGCATCAGCAACGGGTTCATGTAGTCGTCGTAGCGGACGATCTCGCCGTCGCGCAGGTGGATGATCGCGACGGCGGTGAAGGTGTAGTAGTCCTGCTTCAGCTTCGACCAGCCGCGGTGCGTGATCTCGGAGACGACCACGGCGGGATCGTTGGTGAGCCAGCAGTTGGCCTGGACGTCCTGGATCTCGATCTTCTCGCGGACGTTCGCGCCGCGCACCTTGCTGAAGTAGGCGCGGATCTCCTCGCGCCCCTTGATCTCGTCGGGCTGCCAGTGCGTCGCGAACCGGTAGGCCATGACGCCGTCCTCGGCGAAGAGGTCGGCGAACTGGCCGTGGGTCTCCTCTCCCGCGACCATCTTGCGGACGTGCTCGACGATCTGTTCGGGCGTGCGTGTCATCTTGTCGTGCCCCCATCTCTAGAATCGGAACGGTGACCCCGGTTATGACGATACGGAACGCACGCCCCGGTTGGCAACGATGAGGGCCGACGCCGCGCGAAACCGCGAGAAGGTGCTGGAAGCGGCACGGGAGCTGTTCGCCTCGAAGGGCTACGACGTGCCGCTGGACGAGATCGCGAGCCGCGCCGGGGTCGGGCCCGGCACGGTCTACCGCCACTTCCCGACGAAGCAGGCGCTGTTCCAGGCCGTCACGGAGGCGCGGGTGGCGGCGATGATCGCCTCGGCCGAGCAGCCCTGGACGGACCCGAAGGAGGCGCTGTTCGCGTTCCTCGGGCGGATGGCGGACGAGGCGTCGGCGAAGCGGGACATGTCCGACGCGATCACCGTCTCGCCCGAGCTGCGCAAGAACCTGCACGCGGCGCTGGGCACGCTGCTGCACCGAGCGCAGGAGGCGGGCTCGGTGCGGACCGACGTCACCGCCACCGACCTCGTGATCCTGATGAAGGGGATGCTGCAGAGCCTGCACGAGGGCGGGAACCCCGCGGTGCTGCTGGAGATCGTGCTGAACGGGCTTCAGTCGAGCCGGAAGCCGTAGGGCAGCTCCAGGCGGTGCCGGGCCAGCAGGTCGGCGTCGGCGAGGATGTCGCGGGTCGGGCCGTCCGCGACGACCACGCCGTCGTCGATCAGCACGCTGCGCGGGCAGAGCTGCAGCGCGAACGGCAGGTCGTGCGTGACCATCAGCATCGTGCGGTCCAACGTCAGCAGCAGCTCGGCGAGCTCGCGGCGGGCCACGGGTTCGAGGTTCGCGGACGGCTCGTCCAGCACGAGGATCTCCGGGTCGCACGCCAGCACCGATGCCAGTGCGACCCGGCGCCGCTGGCCGCCGGACAGGTGCAACGGCGAGCGGTCCGCGACCGGTTCCATCCCAACGGCGTTCAACGCCTTGCGGACCCGGTCGTCCACATCGGACATGCCGAAGTTGCGCGGCCCGAACGCGACGTCCTCGGCGACGGTCGGGCAGAACAGCTGGTCGTCCGGATCCTGGAAGACGAGCCCGACCCGGCGGCGGATCTCGCGCAGGTTCTTCCTCGTGACCTCCAGCCCGGCCACCGAGATCGTCCCGGAGCCGCCGGACAGCACACCGTTGAGGTGCAACGCGAACGTGGTCTTGCCGGCACCGTTCGGTCCCAGCACGGCCACCCGTTCGCCGCGCTCGACCCTCAGGTCGATGCCGAACAACGCCTGGTGCCCGTCGGGATAGGCGAAGGCGAGCTTCGAGACCTCCAGCGCGGGTGCCGCCGGAGTCTCCGCCACGATCGTCGCCGAGCCCGAAGGCCTGCCCGTCCAGCCGCGCGACACCATCGCGAGGTGCACCCTCTCTCCGCGTTCGTAGGACCGGATGAACAACGTGCCGACCGCGCGTGCGGTGGCGCCCGCCTGCCACAGGAAGCGGGGGTCGTCGCCGCGGGAGATGCGCGCGACCCGCATGCGTTTCGCTTCTCCCACAACGACTTCGCCGTAGCGGAGCATCAGCGTGGCGATCATGATCAACGGCGCGGGCACGCGCAACGCCTGCAGGCCGCGCAGCAACTCCCCCGGCGCCGTCGTGGCGGCCAGCGTGAGGCTGATCAACACGCCCAGCGTGCCCTTGGCGAGGATGTTCCAGCCCGCCAGCGCGCCTTCGACCGACACCGGGAAGCCCAGGAAATCGGCGCGCGGGCCGCTGCCGAAGATCGGCAGCAGGAACGCCAGCAGCACGAACGGCACTTCGATCACCGCGCGCTTCACGAACCACAGCACGGGCACCCGCGCGACCGTCCACACCGCGACGATCAGCAGCAGGTACAGGCCGAAGAGCGGGAACGACGTGCGCGGGGTCGCCACGACACCCAGCACGGCCGCGAACGCCGCGAGGATCTTCACGTGGGGCGCGAGCCGGTGCACCGGCGAGTCGCCGGCGTGGTGCAGGACGTCGTGGCTGCCGCTCATCAGTCCGCCGAATCAGTTGAGGGAGTCTTCTTGCGCAGCAACCAGAACAGGCCGAACGACAGGCTCAGGACGACGATCACGCCGAGCGCGCCCGCGAGTCCGGTGAACCTGCTGTCGCCGCCGAGCGAGTAGTCGGCGAACGTGCTGCCCGCCAGCGGGTGCGCCTGCGCGTGGGCGGCGATCCCGGTGTCCTCGGCCGTCTTGTCCAGGCCGTCGGGGTCGCTGGACGCGAAGTACGACAGGACGCCCGCGATCAGCAGGGACACGACGGCGAACCCGAGGAAGAACTTCTTCACGACCGCACCTCCAGCGGCTTGCAGCTGCCGCGCAGCAGGAACACGAGGTCGGGCCGGATCGAGGCGACCGACGTGACGGTGACGGCGGTGATCAGGCCCTCGCCGACGCCGATCAGCGCGTGCATGCCCCACATCAGCAGCGCGACCTTGCCGATCTCGACTCCCCCGGCGCCGCCGATCGCGTACTCGACGACGAACCCGGTCGCAGCGAGCAGGGTGTTGACGAACGCGGAGACGAACGCGACGGCCGCGAGGCCGCCCTTGCCGCGTTCGGCCAGTTTGCGCAGGGCGACGGCGACGACGAACCCGGTCGCGGTGCCGATCAGCGCCATGTTGGTGATGTTGGCGCCGAGCGCGGTGAGCCCGCCGTCGGCGAACAGCAGGCACTGCACCACCAGCACGATCGTCACGCACAGCGCGCCGACGTACGGCCCGACGAGGATCGCCGCGAGCGCGCCGCCCAGGAGGTGCCCCGACGCGCCGGGCAGGATCGGGAAGTTGATCATCTGGACGGCGAAGATGAACGTGGCCACCAGGCCCGCCATCGGCGCCGTGCGGTCATCGAGGTCCGCGCGTGCCTTGACCAGCGCGAAACCGACGCCCACCGCCGCGATGACGAGGAAGGCGACCGAGACCGGCGCGTTCAGCAGACCGTCGCTCATGTGCATGGCAACAGGTGACATGACTGATCACGCTAATTGCCGATGCTCGGCTATGGCCAGGACTTTGCAACAACTATCTTGAGGTAAGTACGCGTTGATGGTCACAACGAAGCCTTCGAACCGCAAGGCCGTCCGGTCCGTGCGCCCTAGTCATCCGATGAATTCTGCGTAAGATCCGTTCCGCCGCCGCCACGGCACGGAGGGACGAACAGTGACAGAGCTGTCGCGGAGAACCTTTCTGTACGGAACAGGCGCGGCCGTGGGTGCCTCCGCGCTGGGCACGAGCACCGCGGTCGCCGCGCCGACCATCCCCGAAACATCGGGTCACGCCGGAAGCTCGGCAGTGCACCGGGACGTCGTGCGCGACGCGCGCATGGAGTGGAAGCGCCTGCCCAAGAACTGGGGCGACAGCCCGTTCCTGGCCAACGGCTTCCTGGGCGTCCAGGTCTACGCGGGACGCACCCCGGACGAGCTGAAGCTCATGCTCAGCCACTCCGAGGTGCAGGACCAGCGGGAACACTGGGAGGCCGCGATCGGCCTGTCCCGGCTGCCGATCGGGTACCTGACGCTCCAGTTCGCCGGCGCGATCACGGCCGTCGACTGGACGCTCGACCTCTGGAACGCCGAGCTCACCGGCTCGGTGACCACCACCCAGGGCGGCGCCACCTTCACGATGCTCGTGCACAACGCGCGCAGCACGTTCCTCGCCTCCGTGAAGGGCGCCGTGACCTGGGGTTTCCAGCCGCTGGAGTCGGCGACGACCCGCCAGGTCCGCAGGCCTGCCGACTACACGGCCAACCCGGCGCCGACCCTCGGCACGGCCAACGGCGTCGCATACGCCGCCCAGCCGCTGCTCGCGGGCGGTGGCTACACAACGGCCTGGCAGGCCCGTGACAGCCGTTTCGCGGCCCACGTGGCGTACACGCACCCCGCGGACACGCACACGTCTGACGCGATCCATGAGGTGCGCCAGGCGTTGTCGATCCCGTTCGAGGTGCTGACGTCGCAGCATCGTCGCTGGTGGAACGCCTACTTCACGAAATCGCTGGTGTCCGTTCCGGACAAGCTGGTGCAGCGCTTCTACTGGGCGCAGCTCTACAAGATGGCGGCCGCGACCAGGGCCGACGCGCCGGTGATCTCCGAGTGGGGACCGTGGTTCCCCGAGCAGGGCAACAGCTGGACCGCCGTGTGGTGGAACCTCAACGTCCAGATCTCGTATCCGCTGGTCAACGGCTCGAACCACCACGAGCTCGACGCGGTGACGACCACGCTGAAGCGGTTCGAGCACAACCTCGAGCTGAACGTGAACCCGAACTACCGCGACGGCGACTCCTACGCGATCTGCCACCCCGGCGACCGCACGCTGCGGCCCGGGCCGCGCTACTGCGGTGTCCCCGGAGTGGCGCCGAACGACCACACGGGCAATCTTCTGTGGGCCTGCCACAACGTGTGGCTGGGCTACCGGCACACGATGGACCAGCGGATCCTGTCCGACGTCCTGGTGCCGATCCTGACCAAGGCGGTGAACTACTACGCGCGGTTCCTCGTCGAGGGCACCGACGGCAAGCTGCACCTGCCGGAGACGCGCTCGCCGGAGTACGCCAACGCCACGGACACGACCTACGACCTGTCACTGATCCGGTGGGGCGTGCGCACGTTGCTGTCCATCGAGGAGAACGCGCGCTGGCGCGACATCCTCAACCGCCTGGTGCCCTACGCGCAGGGCCCGAACGGCGTGATGATCGGCAAGGACGTGTCGCTGAACGACTCGCACCGCCACTTCTCGCACATGCTGTGGTTCTACCCGCTGCGCGAGCTGACGTGGGACATGCCGGAGCAACGGGACCTGATCGCCAGGACCTTCGACCACTGGACCTCGCGGCAGAGCGCGTGGGCCGGTTACAGCTACGGCGCGGCGTCCGCGATGGCGTCGGCGATGGGACGGCCGGAGGACGCGCTGTCGTTCCTGCGCTACTTCCTGGACCGCAAACAGGTCGGCACGAACGCCGTGCTGACCGAGAACACCTTCTACCGGGAGGGCGGCAACCTCGCGATCGAGGCGCCGCTGATGTCCGGTCAGGCGGTGCTGGAGATGATGGTCCAGTCGCACAACGGTGTCGTGCGGGTGTTCCCGTCGGTGTCGTCCACTTGGGCCGATGCGTCGGTGGGCTCGTTGCGCACGCAGGGCGCGTTCCTCGTGGACGCCTCCCGCTCGGGTGGACGGACCGACTGGGTGCAGGTCCACTCGGAGGCCGGCGCGCCGCTGGTGCTGGAGCACGGCATCACCGGCGACATCGACGTGCGGGACGGCTGGGGTCGCCGGCTCGACTACAAGACACGTGGTTCGGCGATCGAGATCCCGCTTCGCCGAGGTCAGACGGCCATCGTCTCTCGTCGCGGCACACGGCCTGACGTCTCAGTACGCGACGTGGCCGCGAACGGCTCGTCTTCGCGCTGGGGTCTGCCGTAACGTACAAATTCGAACATTCGGCGAATGACGGGTGGGGTGTGCGGTGGACCTTCAGCACTGGCTCAACGAGGCGCTGGCCAACCACGAGAAGTGGACGGCGGAGTACGGCGCCTTCACACCCCACTCGTCGCTGCAGGTGGACCCGGCCCTGTTCGGCTCGGCGCTGGCCGAGCTGCAGGACCGCCTGCGCGACAACTACCCGTTCTTCCACCCGCGCTACGCCGGCCAGATGCTCAAGCCCCCGCACCCCGCGGCGGTCGTGGGCTACCTGTCCGCGATGCTGATCAACCCGAACAACCACGCCCTGGACGGCGGTCCCGCGACCGCCGCGATGGAACGCGAGGTCGTCTCTTCGCTGGCGTCGATGTTCGGGTATTCGGACCAGCACCTGGGTCACCTGACCTCCAGCGGCACGATCGCCAACCTGGAGGCGTTGTTCGTCGCCCGTTCGCTGCATCCGGGTCTTGGCATCGCCTACTCCTCCGAGGCGCACTACACGCACTCACGGATGTGCGGCGTGCTTGGCGTCGAGGGCCACTCCGTGCCCGTGGACGGCCGTGGGCACATGGATCTCGACGCGTTGGAAGAGCTTCTGCGTGGCGGCAAGGTCGGCACGGTGGTGGTGACGCCGGGAACTACCGCATTGGGCGCCATCGAACCGGTGCATCTCGTACTGGACATCGCACGCCGCTACGACGCACGGGTGCATGTGGACGGTGCGTACGGCGGCTTCTTCACGTTGCTCGCGGGCACAGATCTGGATCCCGAGCCGTGGAACGCCATCGCGCGGTGCGACTCCGTGGTGGTGGACCCGCACAAGCACGGCCTGCAGCCTTACGGTTGCGGCGCCGTGCTGTTCCGCGACCCGTCCGTGGGCCGCTTCTACCTGCACGACTCCCCCTACACCTACTTCACGTCCGACGAGCTGCACCTGGGCGAGATCAGCCTGGAGTGCTCACGCGCCGGCGCGGCCGCCGCGGGGTTGTGGCTGACGCTGCGGCTGCTGCCGTTGACCCGCGACGGGCTGGGCGAGGTGCTGGCGGCCGGGCGGCGGGCGGCCGTGCGGTGGGCGTCGATGATCCGGGAGTCCGAGGAGCTGGAGCTCTACCAGGAGCCCGAGCTGGACATCGTCACGTACTTCCCGCGGACCGACCCGTTGACGCTGTCGGCGGTGGACGCCGCGTCGCACCGGGTCATGCAGACCGGCATGAACGCCGCCGTCGACCCGGTCTTCCTGAGCGTGGCACGGGCGTCGAAGGCGGCGTTCGCGGCACGGCACCCGCAGGTGGCGGCCGATGTGGACGGTGCGCGGGTGCTGCGCAGCGTGCTGATGAAGCCCGAGTCCGAGGACTACGTGGACACCCTCCACGCCCGCGTCCTCAGCCTGCTCTGAGTGCACGCGGGGAGCTTTCGTGTACCAGGAGCACACGAGAGGGCCCCGCGTGCGGCGAAAGCAGGGAGCGGTCGGGAACGCCTAAAGGGCGACTCACCCCCGGTGAGTCGCCCGTTCAGGCGCGCCTGTCAGCCGTGCTTGGCCCGCCGGCCGGACCGGCGCGGCGGCAGCGGCGTGTCCCCGCGCAGGTCGAGCCGCCGCTGCTCGCCGTTGGCCTCGAGGTGCGTCACCATGCGGCGCAGCATCTCGGCCAGCGACTGGGCCTCGGAGGACTCCAGCGGGTCGGAGACGAAGACCTCTTCCTCGTTGAACTTCGGGAAGAGGTCCGCCATCAGCTCTTCACCCTCAGGGGTGAGACGCAGGACCGCGAGGCGCCCGTCCGTGGGGTGGCCGAGCCGCTCCAGCAGGCCCCGTGACTGCAGCGTCTTGGCGACGCCGGTCAGGGTGCCCTTGGAGATGCCCGCCTCCTCCGCCACGTAGCGCGTCTCCATCTCGCCCCAGATCCACACGACCCAGAGCACGACGAAGCCGGTCCAGGTCAGATCACTGGTGCGCAGCACCGAGTTCTCGAGGTGCTGACGGATCGCGGTCGCGGCGCGGTGGATGTTCGACACCGCCGCCATCTGCTCGCGATGCAGCGGCACCGCACCGAGCTTCGCCTGGACGGCTTTCTCGGTCTCGGCAATCGTGTGGTGACCAGACAACTCAAAGTCTCCCGTGCTCGAGCTCAGGGTGTTCCCGGCACAATACTTGCGGTTCCGAACTATGTCTGTGATGTGGTGCGACTCCGTCCGCAACCACTTTGATCACGATCCCACATCGTGCATGATCTCGTGACGGTCGTCACCCGTCCAGTTACGGACTGTTGCCCCGTGGTGGACGATGAGTGTGGAGCACTCCGACTGAGACCAATGGTGGTCTTTGCTCCACGGACGGGTCGATAGCGTTTGCGCCTCAACGTTATCCCCTCCGCGCCAGCGACACACTGTGCCGGAAAGGTAGTTCGACGTGGTCGGTGAACAGGTGACACGGGAACTCGCGGCGAGACTCGGCGAGGACGGGATCGACGTGGTGCGCGTGGTCTTTCCGGACCTGCTCGGCACCGACCGGGGCCGTGACGTCCTCGTGGAGCATCTACCTGCGGTTACGCAGCGCGGACTGTCGTTCTGCCGGGCCGTCTACAGCACCACTCCCGGCGGCAAGACCACCGAGAACGGGGGCGTGCTCGACGCCGGGCTGCCGGACGTGATCGTGGTGCCCGACCTGGACACGCTGCTCCCGATCCCGTGGGAGCCGGGCGTGGCGTGGTGCATCGGCGACGCCGTGAGCCCCGCCGACGAGAGACCCGTCGACGAATCACCGCGCCAGGTGCTGCGCAGGGCCCTGGAAATATTCGAGGCCACCGGACTGACCCCGGTGATCGGTCCCGAGTTGGAATATTTTCTCTGCGAACCCGACGAAGATCGCCCGAACGGGTGGCGCCCCTACTGCGACGAGCCGGGCAACGTGTATGCGACCGGACGCCGAGGCGATTCGGACGGTCATCTGTTGAGAACTCTTCGCACGCTCAGCTCGGCGGGTCTGCAGACCACCGGCGGCAACCACGAGTACGCGGGCGGTCAGTTCGAAATCAACCTCGTCCATTCGCCCGCCATGGACGCGGCCGATCGCGCGTTCCGGTTCAAGACCTCGGTGAAGGAACTCGCCCGCCGGGAAGGCCGGCTCGCCACGTTCATGGCCAAACCGTTCAACGACGGCGGCGGCTCCGGGTTCCACCTGCACCTGTCGTGCCACGAGAAGGACGGCCGCAACGCGTTCCAGGCCGCGGGCACCTCGCACGGCCTCTCGGACGAAGCCCGCTGGGCCATCGGCGGCATCCTCAAGCACGCCCCCGCCCTCGCCGCGCTGCTCAACCCGACGGTCAACTCCTACAAGCGGTTCGGACCGGACTCGCTCGCCCCGTGGCTGATCGACTGGGGCCTCGACAACCGCAGCGCGATGCTGCGCGTCCCGGCCGAGCGCGGCGAGACCACCCGGCTGGAGCTGCGGCTCGGTGACGCGAGCGCCAACCCCTACCTCGGCATCGCCGGTCTCATCACGGCGACCTACCTGGGCATTCGCGACCGGATCGAGCCGCCGCGGCCGTCCGCGGGGTACGGCTACGACCCGTCGAAGGCCCCGACGCTGCCCGCCACGCTGCCCGACGCCCTGGCCTACCTGGAGGAGGACACGGCGATGGTCGAGGTGCTGGGCAAGGACTTCGTGCGGTCCTATGTGGACTTCAAGTGGGAGGAGGTGGCCCGCTTCCAGCGGTTCGTGACCGACTGGGAGTTCACCGAGTACGCGTACCACCTATAGTTCACCTGCGATGACTGCACTCACCGACCGGCTCACCACGATCGCCGACGAAGACGAACTGTTCGACACCTTCTCCCACTGGGCGGCCGAACGCGGCCTCGCGCTGTACCCGGCGCAGGAGGAGGCGGTCATCGAGCTCGTCTCCGGCGCGAACGTCATCCTCAGCACGCCGACCGGGTCGGGCAAGTCGCTGGTGGCCATCGGTGCCCACCTCGTCGCCATGGCGGGCAACCAGCGCAGCTTCTACACCGCGCCGATCAAGGCGCTGGTCTCGGAGAAGTTCTTCGCGCTGTGCGAGGTGTTCGGGCCGGAGAACGTCGGCATGATGACCGGCGACGCCAGCGTCAACGACCAGGCGCCCATCATCTGCTGCACCGCGGAGATCCTCGCGAACATCGCGTTGCGCGACGGCGCGCAGGCCGACGTCGGCCAGGTCGTGATGGACGAGTTCCACTTCTACAGCGAGCCCGACCGCGGCTGGGCGTGGCAGGTGCCGCTGATCGAGCTGCCGCAGGCCCAGTTCCTGCTGATGTCGGCGACGCTCGGCGACGTCACGTTCTTCGAGAAGGACCTGACCCGGCGCACCGGCCGCCCGACCGCGGTGGTCCGCTCGGCGCAGCGCCCGGTGCCGCTCAACTTCCAGTACGTCTCCACGCCGTTGCACGAGACGATCGAGGACCTGCTGCACGGCCGTGAGGCGCCGATCTACGTCGTGCACTTCACCCAGGCCGCCGCTTTGGAGCGCGCGCAGTCGCTGATGAGCATCAACGTCTGCTCGAAGCAGGAGAAGGAAGAGATCGCGTCGGCGATCGGCAACTTCCGGTTCTCCGCCGGGTTCGGCAAGACGCTGTCGCGGCTGGTGAGGCACGGCATCGGCGTGCACCACGCGGGCATGCTGCCCAAGTACCGCCGTCTGGTCGAACAGCTCGCGCAGGCCGGTCTGCTGAAGGTCATCTGCGGCACGGACACCCTCGGCGTCGGCATCAACGTGCCGATCCGCACGGTCGTGTTCACGGCGCTGTCGAAGTACGACGGCACGCGCACCCGGATCCTGAAGGCCCGCGAGTTCCACCAGATCGCCGGACGGGCGGGCCGCGCGGGCTACGACACCGTCGGCACGGTCGTCGTGCAGGCGCCCGAGCACGAGGTGGAGAACCTCAAGGCGCTGGCGAAGGCGGGTGACGACCCGAAGAAGCGCCGCAAGGTCGTCCGCAAGAAGGCCCCCGACGGGTTCGTGTCGTGGAGCGAGACGACGTTCGAACGGCTCGTCGGCGCCGAACCGGAGCCGCTGACGTCGTCGTTCCAGGTCTCGCACGCGATGCTGCTGAACGTGATCGGCCGTCCCGGCGGCGGTGCGTTCGCGGCCATGCGGCACCTGCTGGAGGACAACCACGAGGACCGCCCGAAGCAGCTCAAGCACATCAAGCGCGCGCTGGCGATGTACAGGGCGCTGGTCGCGGCGGGCGTGGTCGAGCGCGTCGGCGACGACTTCCGGCTCACCGTCGACCTGCAGTTCAACTTCGCGCTGAACCAGCCGCTGTCGCCGTTCGCGCTGGCCGCGATCGAGCTGCTCGACCGCGAGGCGCCGGGCTACGCGCTCGACGTGCTGTCCGTGATCGAGTCCACTTTGGACGACCCGCGGCAGATCCTGGGCGCGCAGGAGCACAAGGCGCGCGGCGAGGCGATCGGCGCGATGAAGGCCGACGGCATCGAGTACGACCAGCGGATGGAGCTGCTGGAGGAGGTCACGTACCCGAAGCCGCTCGCCGAGCTGCTGGACGCGGCGTTCCTGACCTACCGGCGCGGCCACCCGTGGGTCGGCGACTACTCGTTGTCCCCCAAGGCCGTCGTGCGCGACATGTACGAGCGCGCGATGACGTTCACCGAGTACGTGTCGTTCTACGGTCTCGCACGCTCCGAGGGCCTCGTTCTGCGGTACCTCGCCGACGCCTACAAGGCGCTGTCGCAGACGGTGCCGGAGGAGGCGAAGACCGAGGAGCTGCAGGACCTGATCTCGTGGCTGGGCGAGCTGGTGCGCCAGGTCGACTCGTCGCTGATCGACGAGTGGGAGAAGCTCACGAACCCGGACGCACCGGTCGAGGAGGTGCGCGCAGACCTGCCGCCCGCGGTCACGAGCAACGTCCGCGCGTTCCGCGTGCTGGTCCGCAACGCGCTGTTCCGCCGCGTCGAGCTGGCCGCGAAACGCGACTGGTACTCGCTGGGCGAGCTCGACCACGAGTCGGGCTGGACGGCCAAGGAGTGGATGGACGCCCTGGAGCCGTACTTCGAGGAGCACTCGGACATCGGCACGGGCCCCAACGCGCGCGGCCCGGCGTTCCTGATCATCAACGTCGAGCGCGAGCGCTGGGTGTGCCGCCAGATCTTCGAGGACCCGGCGGGCGACAAGGACTGGGGCTTCAACGCCGAGGTCGACCTGGCGGCGTCGGACGAGCTGGGCGAGGCGGTCGTGGTCGTCACCGACGTCGGCCGCCTCTGACGCTCTACTCCGGTTCCCACTCGATGAGCTGGTCGATCACCCGCACGTCGCCTTCGAGCTTCACCGTGTCCGGCTTGATGCGGCCGTAGAACCAGAGAAGCAGGTCGCCGGCCGGACCGGTGCCGGACACGTCGGCGGTGCCGTCGGCGGGCCCGATCCGGGCGCCGTCCGCGTCGAACCGGACGCTCCAGGAGCGGCCCTCGGTGACGTGGTAGTGCAGCGTGGCCGGCTCGTGCGGCCACGCGCTCGTCGTGGACACGCAGGTGTGGAGGAACTCGTCCACACCGTCGAGCGCCACCTCGTCCGGCAGCGGCCGCGGGTCGCCGACGGTGACCTGGGCGTCGTAGGTGTGGATCGCGAGCTCCTGCACCTGGCGCCGGGCGACGGCGGCACAGGTGGCCGGCGACTGCGAGTCGCCCCAGCCCACCCAGCTCCGGCGGTCCGGTCCCGCCTCCTTCAGCGCGTCCAGCAGCTGTCGCGCCGACTCGGCGAGCCAGGCGTCCAGCGCCTCGCGGTCCTCCGGTGCGGCGGGGCCGTCGTACACCGCCTTGGCCGTGGCCTCGGGTCCCGCGGCGATGGTGGCGGCCCAGGCACGCCGTCCCCCGCCGATGTGGTTGACCAGGTCGTGGAGCGTCCACTCCGGGCAGGTCGGCACCTGCACGTCGAGACTGGGAGCGGAGGAGACGGCGGACCGGAAGGCGGTGGAGCGTTCGTCGATCAGCCGCAGCAGATCGGAGAACCCGAGAGTGTTGTGCACGGCGGGTGTCTACCACCCCGTTCCGCTACGCACACCTCAATTTGGCGAAGGCTCGTGCCTCTTCGAGGCAGAGGTCGCTCCACCGCGCGAGATCACCGGCCGCCCGCCGCCGCACGTGCCCCGGTGCCTTGGTGTCGCGCATCACGCCCAGCGCCGTGACCGCCGCCCGTTCCCGGTAGTCCCGCCGCAACGCGACCATCGCCTCGGCGGCCCTGATCCGCACGACCGGCTGCTCGTCGTTCGTCATGGCCTGCAACGCCCGTGCGCCCTCTTCGGGCTCGAACACACCAATCGTCTGATGCAGCCTTATGCGCTGCAACGGCTTATCGACCTTCGCGGCCCGCAGAAACCGCATGACCTCCGCGCGCAGGTCCGGCCTGATCTTCCCGACCACGCTCGCGGCCTCCACCCGCGCCATCACCGGAAGACTCTCGTCTGCCATGAGGTTCCGGAGCACCCCGACCCCGCGTTCCCGTCCCTTGGCCCCGAACTCGGTCAACGTCTCACCGGCCCGCCACCTCAACGCCGGGCTCATCGCGGAATCACCACCGATCGCCTCCAGCACGTCCGCACCGGCGGCCCGATCAGCGATGTCGTACTCGCGCAACAGCTTCGCCGCCCGCCACCGCGTCGCCGGTCGCCGGTTGCTCAGCATCGCGCGCACCACACCGATCTCGCCCCGCGCCTGCGCCAGCTCCATCCGCTGCTCGTCGGACCGCGGCTCGATCCCGTCCTCGACCGTCCACACCAGACGGAACGCCCGCCACCTCTCCCGCCACGGCCTCGTGTTGTCCGCGATGGTGGCTCGTGCGCCGGCACGCACCCGGCTGCTCCAGCGCGGACCGAGCTTGGCCAGTTCCTCCTGACCACGCACACCCAGGTCACCCAGCGTCGCGGTGGCCTCGGCGACGAACCGCGACGACAGGTGGGCCAGCGTTGCTGCCGCGGCGACCCGTTCGGCGTGAGTGCTTTCCGGAGCGGCGAGCACGTCGCGGACCGCAGCCTCGGTCTCACGCCGCAGGGGTCGGTATCCCCATCGGTCCAAGTCCGGTACCCGGTGCTCCAGCGCGATCGACCTGTCGGCGAGCATCCTCCGCTGCTCCGCCAACCGGTGTTTCCTTTCCATACAACCGACCGCGACCTTCCGCTCAGCGGCTCCGCACGCCGGATCCTGAGCGAGAGCGCCCGCCAGGAAGTCGGTGGCGATGCTCACGTGGTAGGTCATGCGGTGCAGTCGGGGAATCGCCGACACCCGTTCGGACACCGTCAGATCAGGGTTGGACGTGACTTGACGCAGCTGATCCACAGCAACGGACATCGCCGCCATGTCGAGCACTTGCGCGCGGTACGCCGAACCGCACCTGGTGACGATCGCCTCTGTCGCATCGGTCCTGACGCGCCGGTGATACTCGATCACCAGCGGCAGCTGGTCGTCGCGGTGCTTCGCCAGTGTCTCCAGCGCGTCCGCGCGGAGCTCGCGTTCCAGGTACTCGTCGTCCGCGTGTCGATGGAGGAGGTCCGTCGCCTCACACCGACCCAACGTGACCAAGGCGCTGAGGGCTCGCATCCGATACGCCACAGGAACGTCCACGTCAGCGGTGATCGCGCGCAGCCGTGGCACCAGATCGACGCCAAGCATCGTCAACACGCACAGGTCTTGATCCCAGTGATACCGCCGGGCACGGTGATCGCGGAGCACCACGTCCGCCGCAGCATCCGCGAGCTCCGGCCGCATCGCCGCGACCAGAACGGCGGATCTGATGCGGTGCTCTGGTTCAGCGTCGTCATCGAACAGGATGGATCGGACAGCTGTGAGAAGCTCGGCTGTGCTCCCGCAGGGCATCCTCTGCATCGCCGCCGCGGTCTCCACCACCACGGCGGAAGTGCTGTCGCCGGACAGCGCGCGTTCAGACAGAACCCGCGCGATCTCCGCCCGCAACACCTCCGCGACATCCGCGAACGCTCCCAGCCAATCGTCCAGGTACTTCGCGGGGAGTGCTTCCGACCGGATCAGATCGATCACTCCGCGCATCACAGTGCGGTGAAAAGGTTGTCCGAACACGATGAGACTGCGCGCGACGAACCTGCGCCACTGCTCGTCCCTGGTGTCGTCCTCGAGGACCCTGAGCAACACGTCCGCCGTGGCCTGGAAGTCGTCGAAGTCGGCTTTCACGAACATCGCCCCGAACGGTGGTGTTCGGTCGTCCTCATCGGCGGTGGCGACCATCCGGATCAGGGCCGCGGCCGCCTCCGCGCGAAACCCGGTGTCGAGCCTGGCGAGGTTTCGCCACGCCGACACCTTCACCTCGGGGCTGAACCGTTGCCGGGCCAGCGCGCGGAGATGACCGGCGACCTCCTCGTGGAACTCGGGGCCGAGATCGATGAGCAGGTTGGCGGCCTGGTTTCGCCGATCCAGCTCGATCCGCTCGTCGGTGAGGCTCGCCCGCAGCCCAGCCACCGCTCGCGGGCGGAGTGACTGGTCGCTGGAGGCCACCACACCGAGTGCACCCTCATGCTCCCAGTACATCGCGTAATGGTGAGCTGTCGCCTCGCCGAGCCGCATCAGGTGGCCGAACGCTTCCGCTCGGTAGTCCGGACTGATCTCGCCCAGTTCCTTGGCCGCCCAGAAGACCGCGTTCACGTCGGCCGCGACCAGACCGATCACGCGGCGCATGAGCGCCGCCGCCCGCTCTCGGTGTTCCCACCCGCATTGCTTGAGCATCAAGCCGTACCGCCAAAGGTAGTGAGACGGCTCTCCCGGTGCTTCCACCAGGTCGAGGAGGTGCTTCGCCGCCAGAGCCCGGTGGGTCGGCCCGAGGCTTGCCAGCGCGCCCGCCGCGTCGGCTCGCTCCCATGGCTCCAACCACACATCGCGTGCACGGCTGATGAGCGCCTCCACCCCCATCGCGACATGGCGGGATCCCAGGGCGCCGAGCGCCTCGGCAGCCGGCACGAACAACGTCGAACTGGTTCGCAACACACCGACGAGGACCTCGGCACAGCGGTCCGCGTGCTCCACCGCGATCTCGATGAGGCCTCGTGCCGCCTCGACCAACCGCTGCGGCGGGGCCTCGGGATCGTCCAGTGCGGCCAGGAGCGCGGAGGTGGCGTGCGCACGGGCAGCGCCACCGAACGTCGACAGCACCAGGGCGGCGTCGTGGTGTTCGCGAGGCGTCGCGAGCGGGTCGGCGAGAATCGCGCACAGGGCCTGCTCGGCCACCGCCTGGTGGGCCTTGCCGCACTCCGACAACGCTTCGGCGGCGACGAGCCGGTGTTCGACCTGGCCGCTCACGTCACTCACGACGGAGTGCAGAAGGTCAAGGGCAGCTTGCTCGTGAGCGCCTCGCAGACGGGTGGCCAGAGCCGCAGCGGCCTCGACCCGGCTGATCCAGGGTGCGCGGGAGTCGTCCATCAGGCCGGCCAGCCAGTCGGCGAGGCCGGGGTGGTGGGTGGCGCGGCTCGCCCCGGCCAGGATGTCGTAGGCGTTGTAGTGGGTGGTCATCGCCCAGCCGCGCACGGTGGCGAGGAAGGTGTCGATGACGTCGGGGCGGGCGGGCAGGTGGCCGGCGAGCAGACGGGCGGCCAGGAGGTGTTGTTCGGAGTCGCCCGCGTTCAGGGTGCGGAGGAGCTCGTCGGCCTGGTCGGGGTGCAGGCGGCCGTAGTGCAGCAGGACGCGGCGGGCGTGACGGCCGTGTTCGCGTGGGCGGGCGGCGTGCAGGAGGTGGGCGAAGTCCAGGTGGTCCGCGGTGAAGCGGTCGGGCAGGCGGCGGGCTTTGGCGGTGGCGGCGAGGTGGTCGGCGAAGCTGTGGTGCAGGAACTGCACGTCGTCGGCGCGCAGCGTGAACGGGCCGACCGCGGTCAGGAAGCGGACGAGGTCGTCCTCCCATTCGCCCGGCACGTGTTCGGTGGCCCACTGGCGTGCGGCGTTCAGCAGGGACGTGTCGGCGTCCACGCGGACCAGGCCGAGGTGTTCGAGCAGGGCGTCGCGGTGGGCGTCGAGCGGGCTCGGGCGGTGCGGGTGACCGGTGCGCAGGTACCGCAGATAGGCCTCGTAGAGCTCGAACTGGTTGTCGGGCAACGGGTGTTCGCGGCGCTGCTCGAAGATGATCGCCGCGATGGTCGCGAGGAGGGGCACCCGCACCAGTTCGTCGAGGTAGGCCTTGCGGATCTGGCGCAGGAAGCTCGTGGCGGCGTCGCCGTCGTCGGAGAACCAGCTCGCCGCGAACGTCCGCAGCGCCGCCTCGTCGAACGGCTGCAGCTCGTAGCGCACAGCGCCGATGCGTTGCAGTGGCGCCAGCACACCGCCTTCGACCGGGCGGGTGGTGAGCACGATCCGGTAGACCTCGCCCGACGCCGCCCACCCGGCCAGCGCGTGCACGAGGTCCTCGCGGTCGGCGGGCGAGGTGACCTCGTCGAGGCCGTCGACGAGCAGGAGCCAGCGACAGCCGGACACGCGGTCCTCGAAGTGCGCCGGGTCGATCGCGCACTTCAGCCGCACGTTGTACTCGGCCCGCGCACTCGCGGCCAGCGCCTCGGCGAACGGCACGTCGAGGCGCGCGGCGAGCTCCCGAGCGGGCAGCCGCAACGGCACCACGCGTTCGGTCACCGGCGCGGCCCCTCCGCCAGACCAGCTCAGCGCGAGGTCCGCGGCCAGCCGCAACGTGAGCGTGGACTTGCCCTGCCCCGGCCCGCCGGTGATGACCAGGTGGTCGTCGGTCTCGAGCGCCTCGCGCACGGTCCGCGACGGCGGGCGCACGGACGTCCGCACCCGCGGGGTCGTGGACACGTCGACGAGCTGACCGTGCCCGTCGACCATCGGCCGCGGCCGTGCCTCGTCGGACGCGAGCTCGTCGCCGCCGCTGCCGAGGTCCTGCCGCACGTAGACGGTGGACAGCGACGGCGTTCGCGCCCCGCGCAACCGGTACGGCAGCTGTTCGGCCATCAGGATCTGCGCCCGCATCAGCGAGCCGACCTCCGTCGGGGCGGCTCTGCCCGCCCCGACGGTGACGTGCATGTCGCCGTGAATCTCGCCAACCTGCACCACGTTGGTGGCGTCGCCCACGAACTCTGAGGTCATGCCCGACCCCCTGCCGTGCTCGTTCGGCCTCGAAGGTTCCAGCTACCGTACCCGGAACCCGTGCCGGACCAGTCGACGCGCAGGTGCAGTGACTTGAGACCGCGCAGCGCGGGCTCGGGCCGGAACTCGGGCTGACCGGCCTCGGGGTCCAGGCGGATGCCGGGGACCCGTCACGGCGCCGACGGCGCGGGCGCGGTCGTAGGCGCCGGTGGTGAGCACGGCACGCGGGTCGCAATTGTCCACTATGGACCGGAAAGCGACCAGGTCCGGACCGAGGCGCACGGGGTTCGGCGGGTACACCGGCCCCGGGACGACGCCCGCGGCGAGGCAGCCGAGGAGGGCGCGCACGAAGTCCGGTCCGGGCGGGCAGACCAGCAGCGCGCGGCCGCCGGGACGGAAGCCCAGTCTCGCAGCGCACCGGCGATGGCGGACGCGGCCTCGCCGGCGCCGGCGGCGTGGTCGAGCGACGCGCTGGTTTTCATCCTGATACCCGATCTGACCGCGGGAACTTTCGGCGGCGGAAAGGTAGCAACGCTCGGCTCGGCAACGGAACCCCGCAGTACCCGAAGAGAGCAATCGTTGTCACAACAAGACAACTTCCTTGACAGAAGTGAACGTGAACATTCGACATAAACCCCATCTCACGCCACTGAGCTGCGAAAACAACCTGTCCAGATGGTCACCAAATGAGACTGCAATGCACACTGCCGTTGCGGTACCGTTCTGGACACAAAGCCGGAGAATGGGGTTGAGTACCGTGCTGCTGGAACTCGTGTCCGCAAGAACAGGATGGCCGGTCGCACTTCTCACGGCGGAACTCGACCTCACCGCGGATCTGCGCCTCGGCTCACTCGCGAGGGTCGAATTGCTCGCCGCACTGCGCGCCCGCACGCCCGGCCTGCCGGAGATCGCCGTCGCGGACGTCCTCGGCTTCCGCACGCTCGGCGAGCTGCACGCCGCGGTCGAGGGCCGCCCGCACCGGACCCGGCACGTGCGAACGGCGGTGGAACGCACCGCACCCGGACTGCGCACCGCGGACCTGGACGGCACGCTCGTGATCACCGACGACGGTCGTGGCACCGCACACGAGGTCCGTGCGATCCTTGCCGCACAAGGGTTGCCGGCGACGGTGGTCGGCGAGGTCCCGCACGGCGCGACGGGGGTGATCTTCCTCGGCGGCCTGCGCGACGACGTGACCGGCGTGCACGCCGAAGCCCTGCACGCCGCCCGCGAGGAGCGACGGCTCTTCATCACCGTGCAGGACACCGGCGGCGACTTCGGCCGGAGCGGCACGACCAGGGAACAGGCGGCCGGCCTGGCCGGACTGGCCCGCCGCCTCAGAACCGAATGGCCCGGCAGCACGATCCGCGCGCTCGACGTCCCGAGAGGCCCGCGCACGGCCGAGCACATCACCGCAGAGCTGCTGCGCGGCGGCGCCGACGAAGCCGTGGGTTACCTCGACGACGTCCGCCACGAGTTGATCACCGTGCGGGCGCAGCTGCCGGCCCCGGACGGCACCGGTCACGGCGTGATCGTCGCGACCGCGGCCTTCCCCGGGCTCGTCACGCTCGCCCGCGAGCTCAAACCGAAGATCGTGCTGCTGAGCGTTCGCGACGGGGCCGCCGTCAAACGCGCGATCCTCAACCACACCGACGATCTGCGCGTCACGCGCCCGGAACACCTCGGCGCCGTGCGCGCCGAGTGGGGCCCGATCACCGGAATCGTCCACAACGCCACCACGACTCCGTGGTCCGCCCTCGAAACCGCTCTCGCCGCGACAGGTCCCGTCGCCGAGGTGTGCGTCGTCCTGGGCCAACCGGACGACCGCGCGCTCGCGATGACCAACGAGACGCTGACGTGCCGCGCGGCCACGCGCGGCTGGTCGACGGTCATCGCGGACGACGAGGCACTCGTCAGCGCGTTCACCGCCCAGAGCGCGATCCAGCTCGTCCCGGAGCCCGAGCGGCACGACTTCCGCGCCGAGGTCCGCCCGAGCCCGCTCACCGACGAGTCGCACAGCCCGCTCTCGTGGCTGATCGAGTGGTTCGTCGCCGCGTCCGGCGCGACCGGCCTGCGCGAGGTGTCCCTGCTGCGCGATCCCGGTACCGGAACCGGTCCGATCACCGTGCGCGGTCGCGGAAAGCGGCTCGCACTCGTCTCGAATCTCACGCACGGCTGGGCTTTCGTCGCCGCGCCCCACCCACCGACGCGTCCTCAGGCGAACCCGTCCATCACCGTCCGTGGCGCCCGGGCTCTCGGCTGGCCGTTGCCCGACGGCCGCACCGACCCGGCGGCGACGGACGAATGCCTGCGGCTCGCGGCGAAATGGGCGGGCGGGGAGTTCGGCGGCACGGCGGTCGCGAAAAGCGTGCGCGAGGTCCGCGTGCACCGCACGGGACTCCTTTCCGGGACCGCGACGGCAGCGTTGTCCGCCGGACGAGTGCACGACGGGCACGCCGAGTGCGACGTTCTGCTGACCGACGCCGACGGCACGGCGCGACTGGAGCTGCTCGGCGTGCGGCTGCTGCGCCACCCGCGCTGATTCGAAAACCCTGTATGAACCCGAACGACTGAACTTCGGACACGAACACCCACACCGGCGGCACCGCACTGCAGCAAAAGAGTTAATACATCCGACGAGAAGTAGCTCGACCGGGGAACGCAATGCCGTGATTGATGCGACCCAGGACACACCGATTCGGACCAACACCCGGAGCGCCACCTGGCCTACCAGGCACGTAGAACCGACACCGCGCCGACCGCCACCGGCCAAACGCCGAAACCAGTTCATTTCAGTCTCTCGCCATAAGAGCGCACCAGTTGAGACAGCGCCTGTTGAGACGGAATGGAGGCGCGATTGACCGGGTGCTCCCGCTGGGGCAACATCATTGCGCTGGACCACTGCGGTCGAGATATGGTGTTGCTCAGTGGGGGTAATTGTCTCCCCGACGGGAGGAATCGTGGACCCGGCACTGGACGCTTTGCGCGACCGGCTGGCGGAGATCATCGCGTCACCGCCGGACAACACCGACGACCTCGTCGACACGCTGAGCGGTCTCGCCAAGCTCTCGAACCAGTGGTCCGAGGCGATCCAGGCGTTGCGCGCGCCCACCCGCAGGCTCATCGGACCGGCCGCGGCCGCGTCGGTGAGCGTCGCCGCCCGCCGCGCCGAGGAGTCGTTCATCGAACTGGAGATCACGCTCGGTGACGCCCTGGCGGCCCAGCCGCGGGCCGTGCGCCATCCCTGAGCCGGCCCCGGCCGGCCGCACCGTGCCGCAAGCCTGACCAGACGCGTGCACGCTGTGTAGTAGCGGTTTCCGTCTGCCTCCCGAGACACACCCGATCGGAGGGTTCCCGCACCTCCTCCGCCTGGCGGATGATGCGCCCGACCGGGGTTCGCTGGGGGGCGGAGGGGGTGGCGGCATGCGCGCTTCGGGCAACCGGACCCCCACGGCGGGTCACCCTCCGTGAGGGTGCATGATCGCGTATCCGACGCCCTCGGCTCACCAGGCGCGCGATGACCGAGCGTGGTCTAATCGCCGCCACGTGAGGATCGGCCGTACACAGTTTGGACTCGATCTCGAATGACCTCAGGTCTGCCCTGCCCCCTCTGCGAGGGGCCGGATCGACGTGGCAGCCTCGAGCGCTCCCTGCGGGTGCTCGCCGTCGACGACGAGGCACCCGCGCTGGAAGACCTCGTGTACCTGTTGCGCTCCGATCCCCGCATCGCCCACGTGGAAGCGGTCACCGACGCCACGAAGGCGCTTCGGGTGCTGCACCGCGCGATGGACGCCGGGCAGCCGCTGGACGCGGTGTTCCTCGACATCCGCATGCCGGGCCTCGACGGTCTCGACCTCGCCCGCGTGCTCTCCCGGTTCGCGCAGCCTCCGCCCGTCGTGTTCGTGACGGCGCACCAGCAGCCGGCGGTGGAGGCGTTCGAGCTCAAGGCCCTCGACTACCTGCTCAAGCCGGTGCGCCAGGAACGGCTCGCCGAGTCCGTGCACCGCATCGTGCACGAGGTCTGGGACTCCAAGACCCCCGCCGAACCCACCGCCCCCGCGCCCGCGCAGCCGTCGAACGCCACGCCGCCGGAGATGGGTGACGAGGTCATCCCCGTCGAGCTCGGTGGCGTCACGCGGTTCATCCGCCTCGCCGACATCCGGTACGTGGAGGCGCACGGCGACTACGCCCGTCTGCACACCGCGACCGGCAGCGGTCTCGTGCGCGCGGCGCTGAACGGTCTCGAAGAACGCTGGCGCAGCGCGGGATTCGTGCGCATCCACCGCAGCCACCTGGTGTCGCTCGGCCACATCGACGAGCTGCGGCTGGAGGACGGCCACCTCAGCGTCACGATCGGCGGCGCGGTGCTGCCGGTCAGCCGCCGGCACGCGAGGCACCTGCGGCAGCTGCTCGTGCGGCGGGCCCGGCCGACCCCGGTGTCCGGTCAGACGACGACCGCCGGTGTCGCGCAACCGAGGAACGGGCTCGGGTCGTGACGACACCGCCACCCCAGAACGGACCGGCGCCGAAGCCGACCCAGCGTGTGGTGGTGACGAGCCCCCGTACGAGGGCGCCGCGTGCCCGCCGCCCGTACTCGGGCACCAGGGAGATCAACGAGCAGAGCGAGCTCGGCGCGGTCTACATGCGCACGCTGATCCGCGCGCAACGGCGGCTGGGCCTGTCGGTGTGCCTGGCGGTGTGCGGCAGTCTCGGCGTGCTGCCGCTGCTGTTCTCGATCGAGCCCGACCTGGGCAAGGCGCGGGTGCTCGGGCTCGGGCTGCCGTGGTTCCTGCTGTGCGTGGCGACGTTCCCGATGCTCCTGCTGGCCGGCTGGTTCTACGTGCGGCAGGCCGAGCGCAGTGAACGCGAGTTCGCGGAGCTGGTCGAACGTCCATGACGAGTGGTTACGCCATCGTGGCGGTGCTGGTCGTCGCACTGGGCACCATTCTGGTCGGCACCTACGGACTGCGGGTCTCCCGCACCACGTCCGACTTCTACGTCGCCTCGCGCACGGTGTCCCCGTGGTGGAACGCTTCCGCGATCGGCGGCGAGTACCTGTCGGCGGCGTCGTTCGTCGGCATCGCCGGGCTGATCTTCGCCTACGGGCCGGACATGCTGTGGTTCCCGGTCGGCTACACGGCCGGGTACCTGGTGCTGCTGACGATGGTCGCGGCTCCCCTGCGGCGGTCGGGCGCCTACACGCTGCCGGACTTCGCCGAGGCCCGCTTCCGCTCACGGGTGGTGCGCGCGGTCGCGTCGATCCTGGCGCTCGCGATCGGCTGGCTGTACCTGTTGCCGCAGCTGGAAGGCGCGGGCCTGACGCTGAACACCGTGACGGGCGCGCCGGACTGGGTGGGCGCGCTGATCGTCACGCTCGTGGTGACGGTCAACGTGATGTCCGGCGGCATGCGGTCGATCACGTTCGTGCAGGCGTTCCAGTACTGGCTCAAGCTCACCGCGATCACCGTGCCGATCGTGTTCCTGATCGTCGTCTGGCAGGTGCACGGCGCGGAGTCGATGACCAAGCCGGAGTTCCCGGCGTTCCGGCAGGACACGAAGGTCACCTTCGGCCACCAGACCACGATCCACGCCGAGCAGTCCATCTTCGTCAAGGGCAGCGGTGAGATCGACGGCCTGCGCATCGAGGACGCGGGCCTGGTGCTGACCAACGGCTACCACCGCATCGGGCAGGGCTCGGAGTTCACGTTCCCGCAGGGCGGCGCCGTGCCGCACGTGTCCACAATGGACCACAACACCAACGCCACGTGGGCGCTGCCGGAGTCCAGCGGCCAGAAGTTCCCGTTGTACGGCGTCTACTCGCTCATCATCGCGACGTTCCTGGGCACGATGGGCCTGCCGCACGTGATCGTGCGCTTCTACACCAACCCGAACGGCACCGCCGCGCGCCGCACCACGTTGATCGTGCTCGGCCTGCTGTCGGTGTTCTACCTGATGCCACCGCTGTACGGCGCGCTGGGCCGCCTCTACACGCCCGAGCTGCTGATGACCGGGCAGACCGACGCCGTGGTGCTGGTGCTGCCGACGCGGATGATCGACGGCATCGGCGGCCAGCTGCTCGGCGCGCTGGTGGCCGGTGGCGCGTTCGCGGCGTTCCTGTCGACGTCGTCGGGCCTGGTCGTGTCGCTGGCGGGCGTGCTGTCGCAGGACGTGCTGCGGCTGGGCGGCGTGCGCGGCTTCCGGATCTCCACGGTGCTCGCGGGCGTCGTGCCGCTCGCGATGACGTTCGTGTCGACCGGCATGCCCGTCGCGGACATGGTGGGCCTGGCGTTCGCGGTGGCGGCGTCGTCGCTGTGCCCGTTGCTGATGCTGGGAATCTGGTCGACGCGGATAACGACCGTCGGCGCCATCGCGGGCATGCTCGCGGGCGGCGTCCCCGCGCTCACCGCCGGCCTCGTCACGATGTTCAGCGACGCCGACGACTCCTGGTACGAGGTGCTGCTCTCGCGTCCTGCCGCGTGGACGGTGCCGCTGGGCTTCGCGGTCATGTACGTCGTCTCCCTGCTCACCCCGCGGCACGTGCCTCCCGGCGTGCAGCGGGCGATGGTCAAGCTGCACGCGCCCGAGAACCTCGGGCTGGACGGCTCCGGCCCCTCCTCGGCCGACGAGCGAAGTTAGTGGGTGACGCGAGATGCAGGACTTCCTCACCGCCGCCGCGATCCTGATCGTGGGCGGAGCCGCCGTGCTCGTGCTGTGGCGCGGCACGCGCAACAGGCAGTCGCTCTCCACCGAGGCCCAGCGCGTCACCTACGAAACACTGCACACCGCGTGGTCCGCGGCCCCTCCCCTGCGCGCGGGCCTGGTGCCGGACGCGGCCAAGAAGTCCGCACGGCACCTGCGCACCCTGCTGGACACCCCGGCGCTGGCGTTGACCGACGAGACGGAAGTCGTTGCGTGGGAAGGGGTGTCCGAGCACCACGCGGCCGAGGCGATGACCCAGGCCGAGGACGTGTTCCTCACCGGCCGCACCCAGGCGTTCGACATCGGCTGCACCGAACCCAACTGCCCGATCAACTGCGCGGTCGTCGCACCGCTGACGGTGGAAGGACGCGTGGTCGGCACGCTCGCGGCCTACTCGCGTGAGGCGTCGGCCGGGCTGGTGCGCGCGACGAACCAGGTGGCGCGGTGGGCCGCCGGCCAGCTCGAGCTGGCCGAGCTGGACCGGTCGCGGACCCGGCTGGTGGAGGCGGAGGTGCGTGCCCTGCGCGCGCAGATCTCGCCGCACTTCATCTACAACTCGTTGTCCGCCATCGCTTCCTACGTGCGGACCAACCCCGAGCGCGCCCGGACGCTGCTGCTCGACTTCGCGGACTTCACCCGCTACTCGTTCCGCCGCCACGGCGACTTCACGACGCTGGCCGAGGAGCTGCGGTCCATCGACCAGTACCTGGCTCTGGAACGCGCGCGGTTCGGTGAGCGGCTGAAGGTGACCCTGCAGGTGGCACCGGAGGTGCTGCCGGTGACGGTGCCGTTCCTGTGCCTGCAGCCGCTGGTGGAGAACGCCGTCCGGCACGGCATGGAGGGCAAGGTCGAGCCGGGCCACATCCAGATCTACGCCAACGACGGCGGCGCCGAGGCCCAGATCACCATCGAGGACGACGGCATCGGCATGGACCCGGAGAAGCTGCGCCGCACGCTCGCCGGGCAGGTGGACGAGTCCGCAGGCATCGGGCTCGGCAACATCGACGAGCGGCTGCGGCGGGTGTACGGCGACGAGTACGGGCTCGTGGTGGAGACGGCGTGCGGGCTGGGCACGAAGATCACCGTGCGGGTGCCGAAGTACCACGCGGGCATCAACGGGATGTGAGCCGTTCCGCCGGACCGCTCGTCGTGCGATGAGCGGTCTTTCGCGCGATGAGCGGTAGATCGTCGGCGACGCGCACGAAAAACCGGGGCCACCCTTCCTCAGGGTGACCCCGGCTCACGTTCCGCGGATCAGCTGGCGGCCTTCGCGGCACGGCGGTCGGCCGCGTCGAGCACCGCGCGGATCCAGTCGATCTCCTCGGTGCCGCAGGCGCCCTCGGCCGCGGCACGGCGCAGGCGCACCCACAGGCCCAGGTCGGTCCACTCCTGGAAGCGGCGGTGCACGGTCGGCACGGTCACGCCGAACGACGCGGGCAGGTGCCGCCACGCGCAGCCCGAGGAGAGCACGAAGACGATGGCGGTGAAGACCGCGCGGTTGCAGACGCGGCCGCGGCCACCGCCCTGGCGGCGTACCTTGGCCGGTGGGATCAGCGGCTCGACCACGGCCCAGAGGTTCGGGCTGACCAGGCGGGACGAGAGCTGGTCGATGACGTCACCGCGGCCGGTCTCGCACGTGTGCTCCGGCCAGGCCGAGGCGCGCATCCAGCCGTCCTGGCGCGACGCGGAGTCGGCGGGCCGTGTGTCCTGGCGGGCGGACTCGGCGCGCTGACGGGAGCGGAGCAGGGTGGCCAGGGCGGTGTCCTCGGCCGTGGTGCGGCGCTGCGGGACGGCGTAGGCCGCGTGCTGCTGGGCGTGACGGGCGATCTCGGCGCCGACCGTGCGGCGGAACGAGGGGTTGGCCGCGAGACGCGGGTCCACGGGCTGGCCGTAGCGGGTCGGCACCTGGCCGGCCGGGGCCTGACGCGGGGGGACGGGCCGCTGGGCCACTTGACGGGGCGGGACCTGCCGCGCGAGGCGCGGGTCCGGGGTGCGTGCGAACTGTGAGTCGGTCATGGTGTGGTCCTCCGCCAGGACTTTTCCGTCAGGTGACAGCGCTCACAGTAGGAAGGCGGCCAGAAAACCGGTAAGTACGTAGGCCATAAAAGGCGATGAGCGGACGTACGGCGGCGATGCGCGGCTCCCCCTGTTGAGACGAGTGGCGCACTGTCTGCGACGAACGGATAACCGGTCGTGGCATCCGTCCCACTACCGGGTGACGCGGACCGCTCACCGTGTGCCGCCCACTGGGCGGTAATGATCCGGTCGTTGACGTTCGGGATACCGTTCGAGTTGTGAAGCTTTTGGCCACCAGCGACCTGCACGTCTCCTACCAGGACAACCGTCAGGTGGTGGAGGCGATCACGTCACCGGACTCCGACGACTGGCTGATCGTCGCGGGCGACATCGGTGAGAAGTTCGCCGACGTCGAGTGGACGCTGAGGACCCTGCGGCCCCGGTTCGGGAAGGTCATCTGGGCGCCCGGCAACCACGAGCTCTGGACCACCGGGGACGACGAGAACCAGTCCCGCGGGGAGATGCGCTACAAGCAGCTCGTCGAGCTGTGCCGGGGCCTGGACGTGATCACGCCGGAAGACCCGTACGTCGTGTTCGAGGGCTCCGGAGGTCCGGTCACTGTCTGTCCACTGTTCCTCGGGTACGACTACTCCTTTCGGCCGCACGGTGCCACGGACGTGAAGTCGGCCCTCGCCATCGCGCACGAGGCGGGCGTGGTGTGCACGGACGAGTACTTCCTGCACCCCGACCCCTACCCGTCCCGCGAGGCGTGGTGCCAGGCACGCGTGCGGGAGACCGAGGAACGGCTCGCCAAGATCACCGGGCCGACCGTGCTGATCAACCACTACCCGCTCGTCCGCGACCCCACGTTCGTGCTGCGCTACCCCGAGTTCGCGCTGTGGTGCGGCACCACCCTGACCGCCGACTGGCACCGGCGGTTCAACGCGGTCGAGATGGTCTACGGCCACCTGCACATCCCTCGCACGACGCACTACGACGGCGTGCGCTTCGACGAGGTCTCGCTCGGCTACCCGCGCGAGTGGAAACCACGCGGCACCACCCAGGTGAAGCTGCACGACGTGCTGCGGGAGTCATAGGTGCTGGAACAACTCCTCCCCCCGCCCATCGCGGCGGTGGAGCGCTACGACGACGAACTGCCGGTCGAGCTCTTCCCCGAGGAGGAGGCGCTGCTGGCAGGCGCCGTCCCGAAGCGGAAGTTCGAGTTCGGCACGGCGCGGTGGTGCGCCCGCGAGGCCATGAAGCGCCTCGGTGTCGAGCCGGTGGCGATCCTGCCGGGCCCGAAGCGGGAGCCGCAGTGGCCGCCGGAGGTCGTCGGCAGCCTCACCCACTGCTCCGGCTACCGGGCCGCGGCACTGGCGTTGAAGAGCGGCTACCAGACCATCGGCATCGACGCCGAGCCGCACGGCCCGGCGCCGAAGGGGGTGCTGGAGGCCATCGCGCTCCCGGCGGAGATCCGGCGCATGCCCGGGCTGAAGGTCGACGACCCGAAGATCTGCTGGGACCGGCTGCTGTTCAGCGCGAAGGAGTCGACCTACAAGGCCTGGTACCCGGTCACGCAGCGGTGGCTGGGCTTCGAGGACGCCGACATCACGCTGAACGCCGACGGCACCTTCCACTCGCGGATCCTGCTGCCCGGCACCCCGATCGCCGGGTTCCACGGCCGCTGGCTGGTGCAGGGTGACATCGTGATCACCGCCATCGCCGTTCCCGCTTCCTGAAACGCGGGCGACACACGGGTGTCGGATTGATCAACCATGGTGCACAGTGATGGGGTGAACCCTCGACCGCCGGGAGGCCACCATGGGCGAGGACGTCGCGAAGCACGAGTTCACGCGCGAGGACCGCACCCGGTACCGCACCAAGGTGCGCCGGTGCCTCGACGTGTTCGCCAGGATGCTGCGTGAGGCGCGGTTCGACTTCGAGAGGCCGATGACCGGTCTCGAGATCGAGATCAACCTCATCGACGAGCACGGCGACCCGGCGATGAAGAACCACGAGGCGCTGCAGGTCATCGACGACCCGGACTTCGTGACCGAGCTCGGCCAGTGGAACATCGAGATCAACGTGGCACCGCGGCGGCTCGCGGGCGGCGGCATCACCTCGTTCGAGGAGACGGTCCGCCGGTCGCTGAACTCCGCCGAGCAGAAGGCGCGCGAGATCGGCGCGCACATGGTCATCAACGGCATCCTGCCGACGTTGCGCAGCAAGCACGTGACGCCGGACCAGCTGTCGAGCAACCCGCGGTACGCGCTGCTCAACGAGCAGGTGCTGGCCGCGCGGGGCGAGGACCTGCAGATCTCCATCGACGGCGTGGAACGGCTGCACCTCACCGCGAGCTCGATCGTGCCCGAGGCCGCCTGCACCAGCACGCAGCTGCACCTGCAGGTCTCGCCGGAACAGTTCCCCGCGTACTGGAACGCCGCCCAGGCCATCGCGGGCGTGCAGGTCGCGGTGGGCGCGAACTCGCCGTTCTTCCTCGGCAAGGAGCTGTGGCGCGAGACCCGCATCGCGTTGTTCCAGCAGGCCACCGACACCCGTGGCGACGAGCTCAAGGCACAGGGCGTGCGGCCGCGGGTGTGGTTCGGCGAGCGGTGGATCAACTCGATCTTCGACCTGTTCGAGGAGAACGTCCGGTACTTCCCCGCGTTGCTGCCCATCTGCGACGAGGAGGACCCGCTCGCCGTGCTCGACCACGGCGACACGCCGGCTCTCAGCGAGCTGAAGCTGCACAACGGCACCATCTACCGCTGGAACCGCCCCGTGTACGACGTGGTGCGGGACAGGCCTCACCTGCGCGTCGAGAACCGGGTGCTGCCCGCGGGCCCCACCGTCGTCGACACGCTGGCGAACGCCGCGCTCTACTTCGGCCTGGTTCGCGCGCTGGCCGAGGACGAGCGTCCACTGTGGTCGCAGATGAGCTTCCAGGCCGCCGAGGAGAACTTCAACGCCGCCTCCCGCAACGGCATGGACGCGCAGATGTACTGGCCCGGTGTCGGCACCGTGCCGGTGGTGGAGTTGGTGCTTCGCCGCCTCCTTCCGCTGGCGCACGAGGGTCTGATCCGCTGGGGTGTGGACTCGGCGGAACGGGACCGGTTGCTGGGTGTCGTCGAGCAGCGCTGCCTGACCGGCGTGAACGGCGCGACCTGGCAGGCGCGCGAGTTCCACCGGCACTACGACCACACGCACCTGGACCGCGCGGACGCACTGCGCACGATGCTCAAGTCCTATGTGGAACTGATGCACGCCAACGAGCCCGTGCACACCTGGCCGGCCACCGGAGCGTGACCGGCGACGCCTGGTTCGGGTGGTACGCGCACTCGAACCAGGAGAGAGCCGGTCGCAAGAAGAATCAGGGGCGGTGAGCGGCCTGCCTCCCGGACGAGGCGAGAGCCCATCACCACCGGCAAGAACAGGATAGCGGCCGGCACCGACAGAAAACTGACGAAGGAGCGGTCCCGCCGCCGCGGCAGCGGGACCGCTCCTCGTGCGCCCTCGGATCAGCTGGTGGGGAAGTCGTCCGGCGTGCGCATCCGCTCCCGCACCCACACCCCGGCCGGCTTCAGCACGCCGGTGCCGCTGAAGTTGTTGCCGGAGCACGTGCCGGTCTTGAACACCGCGCCCGACCGCTCGTCGTCGGAGAAGTTCCAGTTGGCCCAGGAGATCTTCTTGCGGGCCATCAGGTCGATGTACTTCTGCGACGTCGTGAAGTCGTTCGCGCCGTCACCGGAGGCGGTCTGCGTGCCGAACTCGGTCACGAACACCGGAACCGCCGACGACACGCGGTCCAGGACGTCGATGTAGTCCTGCTTGTGCGAGTTGGCGTAGAAGTGGAACGAGTACATGAAGTTGGTCGCGTTGACCTTGTTGTTCAGCACGACCGACGGGTCCTCGCCGTCGGAGTGGCCGAAGGTCGACCAGCCGTGCGTGCCCGAGACGATCAGGCTGTCGGGGTCGATGTCGCGGATGACCGGGACCATCTGCTCCGCATAGGACTTGACCTTCGCCCACGAGACCTCGTTCGGCTCGTTCGCGATGTCGTAGATGATGTTGGTCTTGTCCTTGTGCCGCGTGGCGATCTCGGTGAAGAAGGTCTTCGCGCGCGACAGGTTGTAGTTCGGGTCGCCCGGCGAGAGCTGGTGCCAGTCGACCAGGACGTAGATGCCGCGGCGGGTCGCTTCCTCGATGAGGCCGTGGACCAGGTCGGTGAACTTGCGCGGGTTGGTCTCGTACCCGCCTTCCTGGACGTAGAGCGCGGTGCGGATGAAGTCGCCGCCCCAGTCGTCCACCAGCGCGTCCCACGAGGCCGGTTTGATGCACTGCGCGTACCACTGCAGGCCGTGCGTGCTCATGCCGCGCAACTGGATCGGCTTCCCGTATTGGTTGCACAGCTGCACACCGCACACGCGGAGCAGGCCGTTGATGTCGTGTGGCCGCGTGCCGCCGGGGGTGCCCGGCCGGGTCCGGACCGTCACGGAGTTGGACGTGCCGGACAGGTTGCCTGCCGCGTCACGCGCCTGCACGGTGAACGTGTACGAGGTGTCCGGGGTCAGGCCCGTGACGGTGTGCGCGGTGCCCGTCGCGGTGGCGCCGTTGGACAGCACGTACCCGGTCACGCCCACGTTGTCCGTGGACGCGTCCCACGCCAAGGAGACCGACGACGACGTGGAGCCGGTGGAGCGCAGGTTGCCCGGCACGGTGGGTGCGACCGTGTCCGGTGCCCCAGAAGGGGGTTCCACGTCGAGGCGGTCGAGGTTCGGGCCGCCGTTGGCCGTCGTCGCGACCGCTTTGATCTTGTTGGTGCCCGCACTCAATGTCACGGTGGTGGTGCGGGTCTGCCACGTGGTCCACGCGCCCGTGCCGGGGAACGAGAGCTCGTCCGCCGCCGGCGAGCCGTTCACCGAGATGTCCATGGGGCGGTTGGCCGTGGTGCCGTTGGCGAACCGGAACGCGAGTGTCGCCTGGCCCGCGCTGGGCGAGGTCACGGTGAACTCGACCGAGCTGCCGACCTCGTTGTCGTAGTTGACGAAGCCCGTGCCGGTGAAGCCGGTGTGGTTGGACTCGACGACGCCGTTCGAGATGGTCGCGTTCTCCGCCTGGTACTGGGTGGGGGCGGCGATCGCGACGGCTGGGACCGTGAGCGCCAACGCGGCTGGTAGGACCAGGAACAGGGATCTGGCCACAGGGTGCCTCCTGTGTGTGGGGACAGCAGGGTGCGGCGGCACTTTAGTTAAGAAGGTTTCCTATCTGTTGTGGGTTGCATCACAGCACCAGACCACTGCGGCTGTCAACAAATTCGGGCGACCGGAACAAGTCGGGTGAGGCATCCTGCACGCCTGATGCGATCCACAGTCACCGTGACACCAGCACAGCTTCCGGAGGTGCTGCTGCACGTCGCCGTCGTCCGACCGGTCTTCCTCTGGGGAGCACCGGGGATCGGCAAGTCCTCCCTCGTCCGCGAGTTCGCCGCCGAGCTGGGCCTCGAGTGCGTGACGCTGCTCGGCACGCAGCTCGCGCCGGAGGACCTGATCGGGGTGCCGGAACTGGTCGGTGGCCGGTCCCGGTTCGCGCCGCCCGAGACCATCGCCCGCCACGACCCGTACTGCCTGTTCCTCGACGAGCTCAACGCCAGCAGCCCCGAGGTGCAGAAGGCGTTCTACTCGCTGATCCTCGACCGCCGCATCGGCTCCTACGAGCTGCCGAAGGGCTCGATCGTGATCGGCGCCGGCAACCGGGCCGTCGACAACGCGCTGGCGCGCCCGATGGCGTCCGCGCTCGTGAACCGCATGGTCCACGTGCACCTCACCGCGTCGGCGAAGGACTGGCTGCAGTGGGCGCGGGAGAACGACATCCACCCGTGGGTGCTCGAGTACCTCACCCAGCGCCCCGACCACCTGTGGAGCGCGGCGCCGAAGGTCGAGGAGACGTTCTCCACGCCGCGCGGCTGGCACATGCTCTCCGACGCGCTGCACTCGTTCGGCGACGACATCTCCGACGAGATCCTCGGCGTGCTGGCGTTCGGCACGGTCACCGCGAACCACGCCTCGATGTTCAAGGCGTTCGTGAAGACCGTGCGGCACGCGTACGGGCTGGAGGCCGTGCTGCGCGGCGACGCCCGCTGGCCGTCCGCGCCGCAGGACCGCGACCTGCTCTACTTCCTGGCCGAGGCGTTCCGCGCCCGGCTGGTGAAGGAGCTGCCGCACGACAAGACGCACGCGTCGGCGGCGGGCAAGCAGCTCGCGCACCGCGGCAAGGCGCTGCTGCTGGAGCTGGCCGAACTGTCGCTGGAGATCGCGCAGATGGTGATCGCGGCTGACGACGACGGCAACGCCGTGCTGCCCACGTGGTTCCTCGTCGAGGTCACTCGCGATCTGCCGCGCCTGGTCGCGGCGCGCGCATGAGCTCCCGTTCGCGCAACAAGGCCGATCCCGCGTGGGAGGCCTACCTCTCGGCACACCGCTCGGTCGTGAACCACCCGCTGTTCGCGCCGTTGAGCGTCTACTTCTCGCGGCACTCCGAGCACCCTTGGGCGGACATCTCTCTCGACGGCACCATGCTGGTGCACCCGAAGCGACGGGCCGACGAGGCCGAGTGGGTGTGGGTGTTCGCGCACTGCCTCCTGCACCTCGGGTTCGGCACGCACGACTGCGAGCAGGTGCTCGACTTCCAGCCCGCCGTCCGGCTGGGCACCCGGCCGCACTCGTGGGAGCCGGGCAGGTGCGTGCGCGGCGGTGCGTCGAAGGAGCCGGAGAAGTGGGCGCAACGGTTCGCCGCCGGGCTCTCGAACGCCGCCTCGGCCGCGGTCGACGTGGCGGGCGGCGCACGGTCTTCGTTGTCCGACGCACGGCCGCAGAAGACCGAGTGGGACCTCGCGCTGGGCTGGTTCGTGTCGAACTACCCGCTGCTGGGCGCGCTGGCGTCGGCGATGACCGTGGTGGCGGACGCGGAGCTGGCGCGGGGCTGGGACATCTCGATCGCGGCGGTGTCCACGGCCTCGGCCGAGATCTACGTGAACCCGCTGGCCGGGCTGTCCCGCCAGGAGTGGCGTTTCGTGCTGGCGCACGAGATGTTGCACGCCGCGTTGCGCCACTGCGACCGGGTCGGCGGCCGCGACCCGCACCTGTGGAACGTCGCCGCGGACTTCGTGGTCAACGGCTGGCTGGTCGAGATGGGCGTCGGGTCGGCGCCCGAAGGTGTGCTGCACGACCAGGAGCTGCGCGGGTTGTCGGTCGAGTCCGTCTACGACCGGATCACGACCGACCTGCGGCGCCACCGGAAGCTGCTCACGTTGCGGGGCAAGCAGGGCGACCTGCTCGGCGAGCCGTTGCGCGGGCCGTCGGACGTCACGGACCTGGACGAGTTCTACCGGCGTGCGTTGCTGACAGGCCTGAGCTACCACACGGTGTCGCGTGGGCTGCTGCCCGCCGGGCTGGTCGAGGAGATCCGCGCGCTGGAGCACCCGCCGCTGTCGTGGGACGCCCAGCTGGCCCGGTGGTTCGAGGAGTTCGTTCCGTCCGTGGAGAAACGGCGGACCTACGCCCGCGCGTCCCGGCGGCAGGCGTCCACTCCGGACATCCCCCGGCCCGGCTGGGTGCGGCCCGAGACGCTGGAGTCGCGGCCGACGTTCGGGGTCGTGCTCGACACGTCCGGCTCGATGGATCCCAAGCTGCTCGGCAAGGCCCTGGGAGCGATCGCGTCCTATGCCGCGGCACGTGACGTGCCCGCCGCACGCGTGGTTTTCTGTGATGCGATGGCATATGACGCCGGATATGTGCCCGTCGAGGACATCGCGGGCCGGGTGACGGTGCGCGGGCGCGGCGGCACGGTGCTGCAGCCCGGCATCGACCTGCTCGACCGCGCGACCGACTTCCCCTCGTCCGGCCCGGTCCTGGTCATCACCGACGGGTGGTGCGACGTGCTGCGGATCAAGCGCGAGCACGCGTTCCTGATCCCCGCGGGCGCGCATCTGCCGTTCCGGGCGCGTGGACCCGTGTTCCGGATGTCCTGATGGAGATCGCGTGCGACGAGTCCGGTTCCGAGGGCGAGAAGCTCGTCGGCGGCGTCACGGCGGTCTTCGCGCACGCCGGGGTGCGGCTGTCGCACGAGGAGGCTTCGTCGTGCGTCGAGTCGTTGCGGGAGATGATCAAGTCGCCGGCGGTGGAGTACAAGGCCAACCACCTGCTGCGCGCGAAGAACCGGTGGGTGCTGCTGTGGTTCCTCGGGCCCACCGGTCCGCTGGCCGGCCGCGCCCGCGTGCAGCTCGTGGACAAGCGGCGATTCCTGGCCTCACGGGTGCGCGAGGAGTTCGGGGCGGTTTCCGGGCCACTGGAGCACTACAACGACCTGCTGCGCGCCCTCGGGCCGCGCGGTGCGCTCGATCCGCTGTTCCCGGCGATCCTCAGGACCGTCGCCCAGTGGGGTGGTGGACCGGTGTCGATCGTGCACGACCAGCAGCTGTCGCTGACCGACGGCCGGATCCGGCAGCTCAAGAAGCTCGCGCCACGGCTGGAGAGCCTGACGCTGGTGGACTCGCAGCACGACGCACGGGTGCAGGTGGCCGACTTCCTGGCCGGCATCGCCCGGCGCGTCGCGGAGGAAGAGCTGAACGGGCGAGGTGATCGCGAGGTGATCGAGTTGCTGATGCCCTTTGTCGTCGGACCTGGGATGTGGCGTGCCTGACCTGATCTTCAGCGACCCGCGGCTCGCGCGGCTCTACGACGTGTTCGACGGGCCGCGTGACGACCTGGAGCTGTACCTGGGCATCGCGGACGAGGTCGGGGCGCGGTCGGTGCTCGACGTCGGCTGCGGCACGGGTTGCCTGGCGGTGCTGCTCGCCGGCACCGGCCGCACGGTCGTCGGCGTGGACCCGGCCCTGGCCTCGCTGGAGATCGCGCGGGCCAAGGACGACCGGGTCAGGTGGATCCACGGCGACGCGACCGCGTTGCCGCCGCTGCAGGTCGATCTCGCGACCATGACCGGCAACGTGGCGCAGGTGTTCCTCGGCGGCGACTGGGAACGGACGTTGCGCGGGATCCGCGAGGCGCTGCGGCCCGGCGGCCACCTGGTGTTCGAGACGCGGCGACCGGAGGCGCGGGCGTGGGAGGGCTGGGCGCAACCCACGCGCCGGGTGCTCGACGGTGTGGAGGAGCGGCGGGAGCTGCTCGAGGTGAGCCTGCCGCTCGTGTCGTTCCGCCACACGTACACGTTGCCGGACGGCACGGTGCTCGCCTCGGACTCGACGCTGCGGTTCCGGTCGCGGGCCGAGGTCGGGGAAAGCCTGGTGTCGTGCGGATTCGAGGTGGTGGACGTGCGGGACGCACCGGACCGGCCGGGACGCGAGCTGGTGTTCGTCGGGCGGCGCGTCAGCTGACGAGCGCGGGCTGCCGCCAGGCCTGCACCAGCCACGGCAGGACGCGCGGCATCCGGTCGGCCACGACGTCGTGCAGCACCAGCACCATCCGGCCGGAACGATCGGGTCCGGCGTCGAGCCACACGGCCTGCACCAGCACGCCCGCCTGGAGGTCGAGCCCCGCCTCCGCCTGCGCCAGTGCGGCGTCCGTGGCGGCGACGGGGTCGGTGACCCGGTGGTGCGCGAAGCGGGAACGACACAGTTCGGGATGCAGTTCCACGAGGGAATCCACGGCTGCGGCCAGGCGTTCCACGCCCAGGCCGGCCCGAACCTGCACCGTCATGGCTCTCACGTTAGGAGAGCCTAACCCAGTCGGGGTCAGTAGCCGTCCCCTCCCCAGAACTGCTCCTCCAGCATGTCGGCCGTGCCCGCGAGCAGCTGGAGCGGGTCGGTGAACTCGTGGATGTCGAGGTCCGCGAGCGGCAGCGAGTGCCGGACCACGACGTGCTCCCCCATGATCGCGAGGCCGCACGCGACCGTGGACCTGCCGACCTCCTCCAGCACCTCGCGCAGGTTCACGTCCTTCGCGAGGCCGCACGGGGAGGCGATCTGCACCCATTCGTGCATCTTGTCGAGCACTTCCCGGACGATGATCACGACCTGGGTACGGCCGTCGTCATCGTCATCGTCGTCGAAGGTGAAGAGGACTCTCAGCTCCTCACCGTCGTCGTGGATGACGTCGTACTCGGCGCGGACGTATGCCGCGAGATCTCCCCAACTCGCCATGGCGCAACCCTACTGGCCGCGATCGCCCAGAGCCCGACGACGAGCACCGCGCCGACCTCCGCGGCGAGCAAGATCCTCTCGATGTAGCCCAGCGGGAACACCACCCACCACCGAACGCCGGACGTCGCCCCCATCGCAATGGCGTAGACGATCGGAAGGAACGCGACAACGCTCACCACACCGGACGCCAGGGTGAACTTCGCGTGCCTTCCCCACACGCGGTCCGTCAGCCACGGCCGCGCCAGCAGGATCACCGCGATCGGCAGGCTGACGAACGCGACCGTGCTGCCGAACCGGTGGATGCTGCCGCTGACCGCGTTGGTGCCCATCGCCCAGTTCGTCTTGGGGAACGCCACCACGAGCAGCAGGCCCGCCGACCACAGGACCAACGCGACCGAGCCACCGGACCGCCACCTCGCCAGCCCCTTGTGGACGAGTGCGGAGAGGATCGCCACCGACCCGAACGCCAGCAGCAGCACGGCGACGTCGAAGACCGGGCGGTACTCGCCCAGCGCGTACTCGCTGATCGTGCGGCGCAGCGGGCCGACGGTCAGGTCGAGCAGGCCGACCATGGCCACCGTGACGACGACGGCGAGCGAACCGCCGGTGGCGGCCAGTCGAGGAATCAGCACACAACGGTCAACGCCGACGTGCGGCCGCGCGGTTCCCGGCTTCAGGAAGCCGACAGGTCGTCCCCTACCGCAGTGCGACAGCGGCTTCCCGCGCCACCGCGCCGGCCACCGCCGTGAGGGCCGGGGAGTCGAGCTTCCACTGCTGCCAGTACAGCGGGACGTCGACGGTCCGGCCGGGCGCGAGGTCGACGAGTCCTTCCTGGAGCTGTTGCGGCGGCACCATGCCCCAGCCGAGGCCCGCCACGATCGCGCGCACGTACACCTCGGACGAGGGTATGCAGTGGCGGTGCCCGGACGCACCGCGCCCGCGGGTCAGCGTGCGCACGAACCGGTCCTGCAGGTCGTCGTTGCGGTCGAACACCACGACCGGCGCGCCGGGCAGCCACGACCTCAGCGGACCGTCCGCGTGCTGGTCCACAAAGGACGGTGTTGCCATTGCCGCGTAACGGATGCTGCCCAGCTTCCGCACCGAGCAGCCCGCGACCGGCTCGCGCGAGGACGTCACCGCGGCCATCACCAGGCCCTGGCGCAGCAACGCCGTCGTGTGGTCCTGGTCCTCGCGGTGCAGGTCGAACGAGATCCTCAGGTCCGGCGAAACCCGTTGCAGGGCGGGCAGGAACCACGTGGCGAGCGAGTCGGCGTTGACCGCGATCGGCATCCGCACGACGGCGTCCTGCCCGAGCGCCGCCTCCAGGTCCTGGTCGAGCGCGAGCAGTTGCCGGCCGTAGCGGACCAGCACCTCCCCCGACGGCGTCAGCCGCACCGGGCGCACCCGCACCAGCAGCACCCGGCCCGTCCGCTGCTCCAGCGCCTTGATCCGTTGCGAGACAGCGGAAGGCGTGACGTGCAACACGGTGGCGGCGGCGTCGAACGTGCCCGCGTCGACGACCGCGAGCAAGGTGCGCACCAGGTCGAGGTCCATCACAGCTGCTAATGATACGTAAGAATCTTTAGCTTTCCTCATCAAGGCCGCGTGCTTACCGTCGGACGCGTGACTGACCTGCTGCTCGGCTTCGGCACCATGATGACCCTGATCGTCGCGATCGGCGCGCAGAACGCTTTCGTGCTGCGCCAAGGACTTCGGCGTCAGGCCGTGCTGCCGGTCGTCGCCGTGTGCGCGCTCTCCGACGCCGTTCTGGTCGCGGTCGGTGTCGCCGGGTTCGGGGTGATCGTCGCCCGGTGGCCGCAGGTGATCACCGCGGCGGCCGTCGTCGGCGGGCTTTTCCTGACCGGGTACGGGGTTCTGGCCGCGCGCCGGGCGTTCCGGCCGTCCGCGATGAACCTCGGCTCAGCCCAGCAGGGCCGGCCCGTGCTGACCGCCATCGCACTGACGTGGCTCAACCCGCACGTCTACCTCGACACGGTGCTGCTGCTCGGCTCGATCGCGGCCGGACGGTGGCTCTTCGGGGTCGGCGCGGTGGCCGCGAGCGTCACCTGGTTCGTCGCACTCGGGTTCGGGGCCCGGTTGCTGAGCCCGTGGTTCGCGAAGCCTCGTTCGTGGCGGGTGCTGGACGGCGTGATCGCCGCCGTGATGATCACTCTCGGGGTGACCCTGATCGCCGGGTGGTGATCATCACCAGCACCGCCGTCACGGCCAGCACACCGCTCGTCACGGGTGCCGCGGCACCGGCTCCGAGGGACGCCGAAGCGAGCACCGCACTGACGAGAGCACCCGCGAGAACTTTCGGGCGATGATCATCCACGTTTCCGACCATAACCCACGACACGCGCATGTTGGGTGGTGATCCAGACCCCACCCCCACATGTAGTATCTGCCGCGCTGGTGGTTCACCGGCCCGGAGCAACGGGCCGGTGAGGCAAGAGGGAACCCGGTGGGAATCCGGGACTGCCCCGCAGCGGTGAGTGGGAACGAAAGCCGTCAACGAAGCACTGGGTCGCGAGGCCTGGGAAGCGACGGCCGGTAGGCGCGAGGAACACGCCCACGAGTCCGAAGACCTGCCACCGGTGTGCGCGCAAGCCTGCGCGCACGACACGGTGCCCCGAGGGAGGGCGGCTGTGTGCCCTCGGTGGCGCGCGCCTGCACTTCCTCCGGCTCAGCTCGCGAGGAGAGAGCGTGCCCGACCGCCTTTCAGTGGTCATTCACGAAGCGTGTGCCGACCTGCCCAACGCGTCGGCCGAGGCCGTGCTGGCCGAGACGAAGCGAAATCTCTACGACGGCATCACCGACGCCGAGCTCGCCCTGGCGCCGATCATGGCCGCCCGCACGATGGTCGAGCAGGACCCGGACTACTCGTACGTCAGCGCCCGGTTGCTGCTCGACAAGCTGCGTGCCGAGGCCTGTGGCGAGCCGCTGTCGCACGCCGAGATGACCGAGCACTACCCGTCGTACTTCACGTCGTTCGTCCGTCACGGCGTCAAGCTCGGCCAGCTCGACCCGCGCCTGGAGGACTTCGACCTGGCCCGCCTGGGTGCGGCGCTGCGCCCGGAGCGCGACCTGAACTTCCAGTTCCTGGGCCTGCAGACGCTGTACGACCGCTACTTCCTGCACCACGACGGCCGCCGCTACGAGCTGCCACAGGCGTTCTTCCTGCGAGTCGCCATGGGCCTGGCGCTCGACGAGGACGACCGCGACGCCCGCGCGATCGAGTTCTACGAGCTGCTGTCGTCGTTCGACTTCATGTGCTCGACACCGACGTTGTTCAACTCGGGCACCACACGGCCACAGCTGTCGTCGTGCTTCCTGACCACTGTGGACGACGATCTCGCCGCGATCTTCCACGGCATCAGCAACAACGCGCTGCTCAGCAAGTTCGCCGGCGGGCTCGGCAACGACTGGACGCCGGTGCGCGGGATCGGCGCGCACATCAAGGGCACCAACGGCAAGTCGCAGGGGGTGGTGCCGTTCCTCAAGGTCGCCAACGACACCGCGGTCGCGGTCAACCAAGGCGGGCGTCGCAAGGGCGCGGTGTGCGCGTACCTGGAGACCTGGCACATCGACGTCGAGGAGTTCCTCGACCTGCGCAAGAACACCGGCGACGAACGCCGTCGCACCCACGACATGAACACCGCGAACTGGGTGCCGGACGAGTTCATCCGGCGAGTCCGCGCGAACGGTCAGTGGACGCTGTTCTCGCCGGACGAGGTGCCGGACCTGCACGACGCGTTCGGTGACGACTTCGCGGTCAAGTACCGCGCGTACGAGCAGAAGGCCGACAACGGCGAGATCAAGGTCTTCCGCCGGGTGCAGGCCGTCGACCTGTGGCGGCGCATGCTGACCATGCTGTTCGAGACCGGTCACCCGTGGATCACGTTCAAGGACCCGTGCAACCTGCGGTCGCCACAGCAGCACAGCGGTGTCGTGCACTCGTCCAACCTGTGCACCGAGATCACCCTGAACACCTCGGCCGACGAGGTCGCGGTCTGCAACCTGGGCAGCGTCAACCTCGCACAGCACGTCACCGCCGGCGGCATCGACCACGCACGCCTCGAAAAAACCGTGCGCACGGCCGTTCGCATGCTCGACAACGTGATCGACGTGAACTACTACACGATCCCCGAGGCGCGGAACTCCAACCTGAAGCACCGCCCGGTCGGCCTGGGGCTGATGGGCTTCCAGGACGCGCTGTTCACGCTCGGCACGCCGATGGCGTCGCAGGAAGCCGTCGAGTTCGCTGACCGCAGCATGGAGGAGCTCAGCTACTACGCGATCACCGCGTCCGCCGAGCTGGCCGAGGAGCGCGGCGCCTACCGGTCGTTCGAGGGGTCGCTGTGGTCGCAGGGCATCCTGCCGATCGACTCGGTCGGGGTCCTCGCGCGGCACCGCGGTGAGGGTGAGCTGAGCGTCGACCGCGAGTCCACGATGGACTGGGACGTCGTGCGCGAGAAGGCCCGCAGGGGCATGCGGAACTCGAACGTCATGGCCATCGCGCCGACCGCGACCATCGCGAACATCACCGGCGTGAACCAGTCGATCGAGCCGCTGTACCGCAACCTGTACGTGAAGTCGAACATGTCCGGCGACTTCACCGTGATCAACCCCGACCTGGTGCGCGCCCTGAAGCAGCGCAAGCTCTGGGACGAGCAGATGATCTCGGACCTGAAGCTGCACGACGGCAGCCTCGGCGCGATCGACCGGGTGCCACCGCACCTGAAGGCGTTGTACGCCACGGCGTTCGAGGTCGACAGCTCGTGGCTGATCGAGGCGGGTGCGCGCCGGCAGAAGTGGATCGACCAGGCGCAGTCGCTGAACCTCTACCTGGCCCGGCCCAGCGGCCGCAAGCTCGACGAGCTGTACCAGCTGGCGTGGGTGCGCGGCCTCAAGACCACGTACTACCTGCGCACGCAGAGCGCCACGCACGTGGAGAAGTCCACGCTGCAGGGCACCGACGGCAAGCTCAACGCCGTCTCCCCCACCGCCTGCTCCGTGACCGACCCCGAATGTGAGGCTTGCCAGTGAACGTCGAAGCAGGCGCCGCCCGCGTCACCGTGGACGACAAAGCGATGATCAACTGCCGTGCGGACGTCAACCAGCTGCTGCCGCTCAAGTACCACTGGGCGTGGGAGAAGTACCTCAACGGCTGCAACAACCACTGGATGCCGACCGAGGTCTCGATGCAGGCCGACATCTCACTCTGGAAGTCGCCGGACGGGTTGACCGAGGAGGAGCGCCGCATGATCAAGCGGAACCTCGGCTTCTTCGCCACCTCCGAGTCGTTGGTGGCCAACAACATCGTGCTCGCGGTGTACCGGCACCTCACCAACCCCGAGTGCCGCCAGTACCTGCTGCGCCAGGCCTTCGAGGAGGCCGTGCACACGCACACGTTCCAGTACATCTGCACCTCGCTCGGCCTGGACGAGGGCGAACTGTTCAACATGTACCGGGAGATCCCGTCGATCACCGACAAGGCCGCGTGGGCGCTGCAGTACACGCAGCACCTGGAGGACCCCGAGTTCAGGACGGGCACGCCCGACTCCGACCAGGCGTTCCTCAAGGACCTCGTGGCGTTCTACGTGGTCTTCGAGGGCATGTGGTTCTACACCGGGTTCGCGCAGATCCTGTCGCTGGGCAGGCGCAACAAGATGGTCGGCATCGCCGAGCAGTACCAGTACATCCTGCGCGACGAGTCGATCCACCTGAACTTCGGCATCGACGCCATCAACCAGATCAAGATCGAGAACCCGCACCTGTGGAACGACGTGTTCCAGAAGGAGGTGCGCACCATGCTCGCCGAGGGCTGCGAGCTGGAGATCGCCTACGGCCGCGACACCATGCCCGGCGGCATCCTCGGCCTCAACGCCGACCTGTGCGAGCAGTACATGCGGTTCATCACCAACCGCCGGTGCGCGCAGCTCGGCCTGGAGCCGGTCTGGGACCAGGTGGAGAACCCGTTCCCGTGGATGTCGGAGATGATGGATCTCAAGAAGGAGAAGAACTTCTTCGAGACGCGGGTGATCGAGTACCAGAACGGCGGCTCGCTGGAGTGGTGAGCTGATTTCGCGGGCGGACGACGTGCGTTGGTCGCGTCATCGCCGCTTCGCGACGATTGCGATTGGGGCTTGGCTTTGGATGCCTTACGAGGCGGCCAAAGCCAAACCCCAATCGCGCGCCCTGAACACGGTTCACTCTTTGGTGTACGGATTTAGCCGTTATTGTCTCGTGATCTTGCGGTAGAGTCGAACACGTGATCGAACCTAACCTTCCACTCCTTTCCACCGGCGAGGTGCTGAGCCACCTCGCCGATGAGGTGGCGGATCTTCAGGCTCGTCAGTATGCGGTGATGCGCAAGGTCGCCGAATTGAATCGACGTGGCGCCGCCAGCGAACTCGGCTATAAGGATTTGCCGCAGCTGTTGCAGCACGCGCTCCGCTGGAGCCGGAATACCGCCAAGCAGTGGGTGGCCAATGCCGGGCTGCTGGGGCCGGGGATCACGCCGACCGGCAGTGAGATCGCCCCGGAACTACCCGTGACCGCGTCGGCGGCGGCCGAGGGCGCGCTGTCGATGGAGCATGTGGCGGTGGTGGCCGAGGTGATGAAGGATCTGCCTGCCGAGTACGAGCAGACCGTGGTCGATCTCGCGCGCGAGCATGATCCGGTGGCGTTGCGGGCGATGGGCCGCAAGCTGACATATGCGCTGTTGCAGAACGATCCGGAACCACGCGATGCCGAACCCGCGCGGCAGGTCAACCAGCACGTGATGCGCTGGAAGGACGATTGCCTGGAGATCCGGGCGAGGCTGGACAAGGTCACTGGCGCCAAGTACGAGGCGCTGCTGGACCCGCTGGCCAAGCCGCGCCCCACCACGGCCGAGGAAGGCCCCGATCCGCGCTCGCGCGCCGAACGTGAAGGCGATGCGCTGGCCGAGCTGGTGGACCTCATGCTGCGCGCGGACCAGTTGCCCGAGCACGGCGGTGAGCCGGTCACGCTGACGGTGACGATGCGCTACGAGGACCTGGCCGGGCAGCTCGGCGAGGGCATGCTGGACAACGGCGAGCGTGTTCCGGTCGAGGAGGTGCGCCGCCTGGCCTGCGATGCGGGGATCATTCCGCTGGTGCTGGGGGAGCGGTCGCAGCCGATGGACATCGGCCGCAAGACCCGCAGCTTCCCCGCCGG
>NZ_JBEXJN010000064.1:0-53463 GCF_040609115.1 Lentzea sp. NPDC004782 | reverse complement strand
CCCGTACAACCAGTACGAGGACGTGGGGGCGGCACCACGATGCACCCGTCTGACCGTCGAAATACGGGGCAAAGGTTGCCGGTCGCGGCACTGGGGTTCGTGCTGCTGGTCGCGCAGATGATCCCCGGGATCATCATGGCGCTCGGCTTCTACGGCATCTACGTCAGCCTCGGCATCACGAACACGGTGTGGGGCCTGATCTTCGCGGACTCGACGGTCGCCGTGCCGTTCGCGGTGCTGATCCTCACCTCGTTCATCGCCGCGGTGCCCGACGAGCTGCTGCAGGCCGCCCGGATCGACGGTGCGGGACCGTGGCGCACGTTCGTCTCGATCGTGCTGCCCGCGAGCCGCAACGGCGTGGTCACCGCGGCGCTGTTCTCGTTCCTGTGGGCGTGGTCTGACTTCGTCTTCGCCGCGACGCTCGACTCCGGCGGCGCGCTGAAACCGCTCACCCTCGGCATCTACCGCTACATCGGCAACAACAACCAGGAGTGGAACTCGATCATGGCCACCGCGGTGGTCGCGTCGGTGCCCGCGTCCGTGCTGCTCGTGGTGGCCCAGCGCTACGTCGCCGCCGGAGTGACCTCCGGCGCCGTGAAGGACTGAGAGGAACGCCCGTGGCAACCGAGTTCTCCGTGCGCGAGATCCCCTTCAGCCGGTTCGGCGCCTGGTTCGGCCTGTCCCCGGTGGTCGGCCTCGCCTCCTACGCCGAGGACGTGCACCTCGTCTCGCACCGCAACGGCATGCACCCCGTCCTGTCGCTCGTGCCCGAGCTGGACGGTGACCGCACACCGGTCGAGGTGACCGCCACCCCGGCCGCGCTCACCTGGCAGACCGGTGACCGGCGCGTCACGGCGGTGTTCTCGTCACCCGACACGCTGCGGATCTCCGGCGCCGGACTGGGGATGCGGCTGCGGTCCGCCCAACCGACGCTGACCCCGTTCACCGGCACGTACTTCTTCGCCGACCCGGCCGGGGGAGTCGTGCTCACCTCCTACGAGACCGGTCACCGCTACCGCCTGACCGTCCTTTCCGGACAGTCGAGCCAGGCCGGTGACCAGGAGCTCGGGACCGCGGAACGCGCGGTCGTCCTCAGCGAGGACGAACCCTGGGAGCTGCTGGTGGAGGAGATCGGCACCACGCGGAGGTTCTCCCCGCCCAGCAGGGGTTTCGACGACGACCTGAAAGCCGCGCGGGAGGAGTTCGCGGGCTTCGCCGACGCCGTGGCACCGTGGCGGGACGACCGCACCCCGGCCGCCGAGCTCGCCGCCTACGTCCTCTGGTCGGCCACCGTGCGGCCCGCCGGGTTCGTCGGCCGGCCCGCGGTGCTGATGTCCAAGCACTGGATGGACAAGGTGTGGAGCTGGGACCACTGCTTCACCGCGCTGGCACTGGCCCCCGGCGCGCCCGAGCTCGCCTGGGAGCAGTTCCAGGTGGTGTTCGACCACCAGGACCCCGAAGGCGCGCTGCCGGACTCGATCACCCACTCGGAGGTGCTCCGCAACTTCGTCAAGCCGCCGATCCACGGGTGGGCGCTTTCCCTGCTGCGTCGGCGCCTTCCGCGCCTGCCGGACCCCGAGCGGACGTACCGGCAGCTCAGCGCGTGGACCTCGTTCTGGCTGGACCACCGGACGGCACCGGGCAGCCGGCTGCCGCACTACGAGCACGGCAACGACAGCGGCTGGGACAACTCCACGGTGTTCCGCGAGGAACGCCTCGTGCGCTCACCCGATCTCGCCGCTTTCCTGGTGCTGCAGATGAAGGAGCTCGGCGTGCTGGCCGCCGAGACGGGTGACACGTCCGCCCGCTGGGGTGAGCGGGCGGACGCGCTGCTGGCCGCGCTGGTCGAGGAGCTGTGGCAGGGCAACTGCTTCGTCAGCCAGGGCGTGACGAGCGGGGTGAAACGACGTGGCGCGAGCCTGCTCGACCTGATGCCCGTCGTGCTGGGCGAGCACCTGCCGCGCGAGATCTTCGACGACCTGTGCCACGGCGTCGCCGCGCACCTCACCTCGGTCGGGCTGGCCACCGAGCTGCCGAGCTCGCCGTTCTACGAGCCGGACGGCTACTGGCGGGGGCCGGTGTGGGCCCCCGCCACCGTGCTGATCGAGGACGGTCTGCGCCGCGGCGGCGCGGTGGAGCTGGCGGGGGAGGTGAGCGCGCGGTTCCGGGCCACCTGTGAGAAGTCCGGTTTCGCCGAGAACTTCGACGCGCTCACCGGGCAGGGCCTGCGCGACCGTGCTTACACGTGGACGGCAGGCGCCTACCTCTACCTCGCCGGGCGAGCCTGAGCGGTCACGGGACCAGGCTCCACTGCTGGTTGCCGCCACCCGTGCAGCTCCACAGCTGCAGCTTCGTGCCGTTCGCCACGGCCGCACCGCTGGCGTCGAGGCACAGCCCCGACTGCACGCCGGTGATGGTGCCGTTGGCGTTGAGGTTCCACTGCTGGTTGGTGCCGCCGTTGCAGTCCCAGATCACGGTCGCGGTTCCGTTGGTCGTTCCGGCACCGTAGGCGTCCAGGCACTTGTTGCCGTACACCACCAGCTGCTTGTTGGAGGCGTTGTAGGTCCAGCGCTGGTTGGTGTTGCCGTTGCAGTCCCACAGCTGGGCTTGCGTGCCGTTGGTCGTGGACGCGCCGTTGATGTCCATGCACCGGTTCGACTGCTGACCGACCACCTTGACGTTCTGGGCGTTCTGCACGCCGGCCGCCGCCATCACGGTCTGCGCACCGCTCGGCCAGTTGCCGTTGCTGACGAAGACGGTGCCCGTGACGGTGTTGCCCGACGTGCCGTTGGTGATGTCGGCACCGTTGTGGTCGGACCAGTTGTCGGTCAGCGTCAGGTCGCCGGTGTGGTTGTTGCTGTTGGCGTTCGCGTGCGCCCAGTTCCAGCCGCCCTGGTAGACGTTGTTCGTCACCGAGACGTAGCGCGAGCCCTCGTCGAAGTACATGTCGAAGCCGCGGTTCATGGTCTTGAAGTAGTTCTGCTTGAGAACCGTGCCGGGGCTCGCGGACAGCATGTAGAAGCCGCCGCCGTCGGACATGGTCGTCATCGTGTCGTGGATGTAGTTGCCGATGACCAGGTTGTTCTTCGCGGTCGTCGGCGTGGTGTAGAGCGGCTGGTAGTTGTAGGTGCCGCGGTTCTGGTACTCCTGGCTGCCGCCGGGGTCGTTGATGCCCCAGCCGTAGCCGAGGTTCAGGCCCGAGTAGGGCATGTTGTAGATCTCGTTGTGCGAGATGGTCGCGTTCGTGACGTAGGTGACCAGGACGGCGACGTGGCTGCGGTACTCGACTGCGACGTCGTGGACCTTGTTGTTGCTGAGGGTGACGTTCTGGACCGTCATCCGGCTGTCGCCCGGGTGGTGCGCGTCGGCCCGCATGCCGCCGACCACGATGCCACCGGCCGAGATCTGCTCGAACGTGCTGCCGGTGACCGTCACGTTGTTCACGCCGAGACCGACGCCGGTGGTGTGCCCGTTGGCGTCGTTGCCGATACCGATGCCGACCTGGCCGAGGTTCGAGAACTTGCTGCCGCTGAAGGTGATCGAGTTGGCCGCGGACACCTGGACCGCCGCGGGCATCTGGCTGAAACCGGGCCGGGTCGACTCGAACTGGCTGCAGCCCGAGCCGCAGCTGCTGAACGCGTTGGACGGCCTGGTGCTCCACCCGCCCTTGATGTAGCCGCCGGTCTGCTGGTCCGCGTAGCCCTCGTTCGTGCTCGGCTGCAGCCAGCTCGTGTACGAGAACTGCAGGCCGGAGAACGAGATGTTGTGGGCCGGCGAGTCGTAGGTCCCGCCGACGTTCACCAACGACTGCAGCCTGGGCAGCTCCACGTCGGCGTTGGCGATGCTCTGCCCGGCCAGCGGCTTGTAGTACAGCGTGCCGGTGGCCGTGTCGAGGTACCACTCGCCCTCGGCGTCGAGGAACTCCCTGGCGTTCGCCAGCCAGAACCCGGCCTGGTTGAACGGGTTCTGCACGGTGTCCCAGCCCCAGGTGTTGTTGTCCCAGGCGGGCTGCTGCATCGTGATCGTGTTGCCGGAGATCGACTGCACCGGCGTGAACCGGTCGGTGAACGAGTTGGCCGACTCCAGCTCGACCCGGCTGGAGTTGCCCAGGTTGTTCAGGTACGACAACGAGCTGCTGGTGAAGGTCATGCCGGTGGAGCTCAACGTGAAGTCGGACCGGTTGATCGCCGTGCGGGCACGGGTCGCGATCTTGCCGTCGACGTAGAGCTGCCGGGCGTCGAACCCGGTGCCGACGCCGGCCTTCCAGATGTTCTGCGCGGCGTTGTCCTGCGTCCAGCCGGTCACCTTCTGCCCGCCGGAGATGATCGCGCCCGGTGAGCCCTGCCAGATCACGGTGTTGCCGTTGGTGCCGGAGTCGGCGGCGGTGAAGGTGAGCGGCGAGCTCAACGTGTACGTGCCGGCCGCGAGCTGCACGACGACGTCGCCGGTCATGTTCGGCGCGATCGCGCGCACCGCGGTCTGGGCCTGGGTGATCGAACACGGCTGGGCGGACGAACAGGCCGTGCCGGAACCGGTCGGCGAGGCGTAGACGGTGGTCATCACCGCGGCTGTGGCCGGTGTCGACAGCACCGAGGCACTGCCGGCCGCGAGCAGCAGTGCTGCGGCGGATCGGGCGAGAACGTGCGACACGTTGCGCTCCTAACGGATGAACGTCGTTGGTTTTCCGGGTGCGCCGACGTACCGGCCGAGCTTCGGCCGGGTGCGGTCGGGGGTTGGGACGCCTGTCGGAGGTGGGCCGGGCATTAGGCGTAACGGCGTGCCGCAGAAACATAAGATGTATTACGTATGACGTCAATCGTTGACTCGCCGGTAACAACGGGCGAGCCTGCGCGCGCTCGTTGTCGATGAAGGGAACCTTCCTCCACGTGAGGTGGAGGAAGGTTCCCTTCATCGACGAAGCAGGCGCCTTAGATGGTGGCGGGGGCCGTGGTTCCGCGCGGCACGTAACGCGCGGTCGGGGACCAGCGCGGGGCGACGGGCACGCCGTCGATGCGTTCGAGCACGGACTCCGCCACCACCACGCCGAACTGGTGCACGTCGACGCTCATCGTGGTGAGTGCGGGGGAGGCGAGCCGGCACAGGGTGGAGTCGTCCCACGCCACGAGGCTCAGCCGGTCCGGTACGGCGACGCCGAGCTCGGCCGCCGCGGCGAGGCCGGCGACGGCCATGACGTCGTTGTCGTAGAGGATCGCGGTGGGCGGCTGGGGCGCGCGCAGCAGTGCCGCGGTCAGCTTCGCGCCCGCCTCCTCGGAGTAGTCGCCCTCGACGATCGTCGGTTCGACACCGGCGGTGGAGCACCCGGACAGCAGCGCGGCCGTGCGGGCGCGGGTGTGCAGCAGTGCGCTGGGGCCGGTGACCCGCGCGATGCGGCGGTGGCCCAGGTCGAGCAGGTGACCGAGGGCGGCGGCGACCGGACCGGCGTGGTCGGTGCGGACCTCGGGCAGGTCCGGTGCGCCCGCCTCGCCGACCACCACCGCCGGAAAACCCAGCTCCCGCAACACGTCCGGACGCGGGTCGTCGGCCGTGGGGTTGACCACGACGATCGCGTCGACGAGCCCGCGTGCCGCCCAGCGGCGGTACGCGGCTATCTCGGCGTCGTGGTCGGCCACGACGTGCAGCAGCACCGACAGGTCGCGTTCGGCGAGGCGTTCCTCGATGCCCGCGATGAACTCCATGAAGAACGGTTCCACGCCGAGCAGCCGTGCCGGTCTCGCCAGCACGAGCCCGATCGCGCCCGTCGACTCCACGGTCACGGCCGTCCCAGGTCGTTGGCACAGCGCAACACCAGCGGATCGGTGAACGCGGCGGGGTCCACAGTGGCCTGAGTGCGGACGTGGAACCGGCGCGACTCACCCGCGAGCAACGGCACCAGCAGGTCGTCGACCACCGCGTCCGGCGCGACCCGGTCGGCCAGGATCGCCACGTCCTGCGCGAACGACTCGGCGCGCACCTCCACCACGTACCCGTCCGGCACGGCTTCCGCCTGCGCCACCAGGGGAGCGGGGTGGTAGGACAGCTCGCGGTCGGCCAGGAACGGCAGCACCGCGCGTGCCTCGGCGGTGGTCGCCACCAGCACCTCCGCGTCCTCGTGCTCCGGTTCGAGCAACGGTGCGTCCAGCCGCAGTTCCAGCACCGACCGGGGCGGCACCGTCCGCCGCAGTCTAGTCAGGTGCAGCGTGACCCCGCGGAACGACTGCCGGTCGAGCGTGATGTGCGTGTCCCACGGTTCGTCGTGGTCGTTCACCGCGATGAGCACGAACCGGCCGTCGCGCGGCTGGAAGGTCAGGATCCGGGGCGCGAACGCGTGCCGCAGCCCGTACCAGAGCGGCTTCAGCCGTTCGTCGCCGTCGATCGCGGCCCACGACGTGACCGGCCAGCAGTCGTTGAGCTGCCAGACGACCGCCCCGGCGGTGCGCGGCCACCACGAGCGGAAGTGCTCGATACCGAACCGGATCGCGCGCGCCTGGTTGAGCTGCGTCGTCCAGTGCCAGTCGGAGAACCGTTCCGGGACGGGCAGGTGCGCCGCCAGGCCGCGGTCGAGCTTGCCGTTGCCGTCCTCGGCCTTCTGGTGCGTCAGGAAGCTCGGCGAGGCCGGGGTGAGCGGCTCGTCGTGGATCCACCGGGTGAGCGTGGCCCAGGTCGGCGGTCCCTGGAAGCCGAACTCCGAGCAGAACCGGGGCACCTGGTCGCGGTAGTGGGTGTAGTCGACCCGGTTCCAGACCTCCCACTCGTGCCGGGTGCCGTGGTTCTCGTCGTTGGGGTGCAGCCCGGGCTCGGGGCTGTACGGGCTGCTGGGGCAGTAGAACCGGGTCGGGTCGAGCTCGGCCACGATCCGCGGCAGCAGGTCGGTGTAGTAGTCGAGGCCCCACGTCCTGCCTTCGAGCTGCCACGGCCAGCCCCAGTCGGCGAACCCCCAGATGTTCTCGTTGCTGCCGTTCCACAGCGCGAGCGACGGGTGGGACATCAGCCGGGTGACGTTCTCGCGGGCCTCGGCTTCGAGCTCGCTCCGCAGCGGCTCCTCCTCCGGGTAGGCGGCGCAGGCGAGCAGGAAGTCCTGCCACACCAGCACACCCCGTTCGTCGCAGAGGTCGTAGAAGTCGTCGGACTCGTAGATCCCGCCGCCCCACACGCGCAGCAGGTTCACGTGCGCGCCCAACGCCTGGTCGACGCGGCGCGCGAGCCGGTCGCGGGTGATCCTGGTGAGGAAGTGGTCGTCGGGGATCCAGTTGGCGCCCTTGATGAACACCGGTTTCCGGTTGACCATCACGGTGAACGGCGTGCCGATCTCGTCCGGTGTGGTGTCGACGGTGATCGTGCGGAACCCGATCCGCTTCGCGACCCGGTCGATCTCCGTGCCCGACGCCGAGAGCAGCACGACTTCCAGGTCGTACAGCGGCTGCGCGCCGTGCCCTGCGGGCCACCAGAGCTGGGCACCGGGAACCGCGACGCGCGCCACGAGAGACCGTTGCGCCGCAGGAAGAACGATCGTGCGTCCACCGACCGAGACCTGCAGTGCGAGGTCCTGCGGACGGTCGTTCGCCCACTCGATGTCCGCGTGCAGCTCGACCAGACCGGTGCCGTCCTCGGCGACGGTCACGACCGGCCGGGTCGCGGCGATCCGCGCGGTGTGCCAGCGTTCCAACCGGACCGGCCGCCAGATGCCCGCGGTCTGCAGGTCGGGTCCCCAGTCCCAGCCGAAGCTGCACGCCATCTTGCGGATCATGTTGAACGGGTGGGCGTTGACGTGCGCACGCGGGCCGAGCGCGGCCTCGGCCTTCTCGGCGTGCGTGAGGGCAGACGAGAACGAGACCGTGAGGTCGTTGTCCCCGTTGGTGACCAGCTCGCGGACGTCGAAGCGGTAGCTGCGGTGCATGTTGACGGTGTTGCCGAGCAGTGTGCCGTTGAGCTCGACCGCCGCTACCGTGTCCAGGCCGTCGAACACGAGGTCGACCCGTTCGTCCGGTTCCGCCCGCCACGCGGGGAAAGTCGTGCGGTAGCACCAGTCCGCGCGGTGCATCCAGGCCAGCTCGGTCTCGGCCCGGTCCAGGAACGGGTCGGGGATCAGCCCGGCGGCCAGCAGGTCGAGGTGGGTGCTGCCGGGCACGGTCGCGGCCACCGTCCGGCCCCTGACGTGGTCGGGGACCTCGGTGGTCGGCGCGGTCAGCTGCCAGCCGTCGTGCAGGTACTGGCGGATCATCAGGTCAGGCCTCCTGGACCGAAACGGGCCTCGGGACGGGGTGCGGCCGCGGCGAGCCGCCGGGTGTAGGGATCCGCCGGACGCACGAGCACCTCGTCGGCCGGTCCGCGCTCGACGATCCGGCCCTGGTGCATCACGAGGACCTCGTCGGAGAAGTGCCGTGCGGTGGCGAGGTCGTGCGTGATGTAGAGGACGGCGAGGTTCTCCTCCTGCTGCAGGCGGGAGAGCAGCTTGAGCACGCCGAGCCGGATCGAGACGTCCAGCATGGACACCGGCTCGTCGGCGACGATCACCTTGGCGCCCGGTGCGAGCGCGCGGGCGATCGCGACCCGCTGCCGTTGCCCGCCGGACAGCTCGTGCGGCCGCCTGCGCGCGAAGTCCGGCGTCAGGCTCACCCGTTCCAGCAGCCTGATGACTTCTGCTGCCGTGTCCGCACGCGAGTGGCCGTGCAGCCGCAACGGCCGGGCGAGGTGGTGTTCGACGGTGTGGAACGGGTTGAGCGAGGCGAACGGGTCCTGGAAGATCATCTGCACGTGGTCGCGGTAGGCCCGGCGCGGCACCGGCTCACCGTCCGGCCCGGCCAGCAGGATCTCCCCGGAGGTGGGCCGGACCAGGTGGGCGATCATCCTGGCGACCGTCGACTTGCCCGAACCGGAGGCGCCGACCAGCGCCACCGTCCGGCCGGCCGTGAGCGTGAACGAGACGCCGTCCACCGCGCGCAGCTTGCGGAACGACTTGGTCAGGTCGCGGACTTCGAGGGTGGTCACCTGGTCAGCGCTCCCGCCTCGCCGGTCAGGCTGGGGAACGAGGCCAGCAGCTGACGCGTGTAGGGGTGCTGCGGCCGCAGGTAGATCTCCTCGGCGGTCGCGTGCTCCACGACCTCGCCGTCGCGCATCACGGCGATCCGGTCGCTCAGTTCGAGCAGCAGCGGCAGGTCGTGGGTGATGAAGATGACGGCGAACCCCAGCTCGTCGCGCAAACGCTTGATCTCGTTCAGGATCTCGCGCTGCACCAGGACGTCGAGCGCCGTGGTGGGTTCGTCCATGATCATGACCTGTGGGTCGAGCAGCAGTGCCATGGCGATCATGACCCGCTGCCGCATGCCGCCGGACAGCTCGTGCGGGTAGGCGCCCAGCCGGACCGGGTCGACGCCGACCAGCCGCAACACCTCCGCACAGCGCGCGTTGCGGTCCAAAGTGGACATGTCTGGCCGGTGGGTGCGCAGCACGTCCTGCAGCTGCGCCCGGATCGGCGTGACCGGGTTCAGCGAGTTCATGGCTCCCTGGAACACCATCGAGAGCTTGACCCAGCGGAACTCCCTGAGCTTCTCCGGTCCCAGCGCCAGCACGTCGACGTCGGAGAACCGGACGGAACCGGACGTCACCTCCGCCGGTGGCCGGTGCAGGCGGTTGATCGCGTACGCGAGCGTGGTCTTGCCGCAACCGGACTCGCCGGCCAGGCCCAGGATCTCGCCGCGCCGCAACGTCAGCGACACGTCCTTCACGGCGTGCACCGGTGTCGCGGCCTGGTACACGACGTTGAGGTTCCTGACGGTCAGCACGGCGCCCGGCTCGGCAGGGGCGATCTCGGCGTCGATGGCCACCACGTCCCGCTCGCGCCGCGCACGATCGCGCAGCCGCGGGTTGACGATCTCGTCGATGCTGAAGTTGATCAACGCCAGTGCGCCGCCGAACAGGGCGATCACCAGTCCGGGCGGGACGAACCACCACCACGCTTCCCGTTGCAGCGCGAAACCGTTCTGCGCGTAGTAGAGCATCGTGCCGAGCGTCGACGAGTTGGCCGCGCCGAGCCCGAGGAACGACAGCCCGGCCTCGCTGAGGATCGCCAGCACGACGGCGAACACGAACTGGGAGGCGAGGACCGGCAGCAGGTTCGGCAGGATCTCCACGCAGATCACCCGCCAGGTCCGCTCGCCGGACACCCGTGCCGCCGCCACGTAGTCCCGATTGCGCAACGACAACGTTTGCGCGCGCAGCACGCGGGCCGCCGCCGCCCAGCCGGTGATCGCCAGCACGAGCGCGATCGTCCACGTGCCGCGCCGGTCGGCCGGGACGAACCCGGCGACCACGATGACCAGCGGCAGCCCCGGGATCACCAGCATCACGTTGGAGAACAACGAGAACGCCTCGTCGACCACCCCGCCCGCGTACGCGCCGGCGATGCCGAAGATGCCGGACAGCACGGTCGCCATGACCCCGACGAGCACGCCGATCCACAGCGAGCCGCGGGTGGCGTGCGCGAGCTGGGCGAGGACGTCCTGGCCGGTCAGCGTCGTGCCGAGGAGGTGCTCACCGCCCGGCGCCGTGAGGCCGACGTCCCTGATCGTCGCCGGGTCGCCGGTGAGCAGCGGGCCGAGGAGTCCGAAGAGGACGATGAACCCGGCGAGGCCGAGGCCCGCGCCGAGCTTGCCGGAGAAGGTCATGACACCGTGCTCCGATCCCTCGTGCGGGCGTCGATCAGCCCGTACAGCAGGTCCACGACCAGGTTCGCGCCGAGCACGGCGATCGTGATCACCAGGAAGATGCCCTGCATGAGCGCGTAGTCGTTGTTCTGCACGGCTTGCAGCAGCTTCGAGCCGATGCCGGGGTAGGAGAACACCTGCTCGGTGACGATCGACCCGGACACCACGAACCCGAGCGAGATCGCGAACCCGGCGACCGACGGCAGCACCGCGTTGCGGGCCGCGTACCGGACCATGATCCGGCTGTCGGTCAGGCCCTTCGCCCTGGCGGTCAGCACGTAGTCCTCCGACATCGCCGACACCATCATGTTGCGCATGCCCAGCAGCCACCCGCCGATCGACGAGATGACGATCGTCAGCGCGGGCAGGGCGCCGTGGTAGAGCGCGGAACCGATGAACTCCGCGCTCCAGCCCGGATCCAGCACCACGTCGTAACCGCCGTTGAGCGGGAACCAGCCCAGCCCCGACGACAGCACCGCGACCAGGATGAGCGCCAGCCAGAAGTACGGCACCGCCGACAGCACGGTGGTCGCGGGCACCAGCGCGTCGAGCCACGTGCCGCGCTTCCAGCCCACGACCGCGCCGAGCCCGACGCCGAGCAGGAACGACAGCAGCGTCGCGAGCCCGACCAGCACGACCGTCCACGGCAGCGCGTCGCCGATCACGTCCGACACCTTCGCCGGGAACGCGCTGACCGAGATGCCGAGGTCACCGCGCGCCAGGTTGCCCAGGTAGGCGAAGTACTCGTGCAGCACCGAGTCGCGCCCGCCGGTGCCGAGCAGCGTCTCGTAGGCCTTGCGGGCGCCGGGGTCGACCGTCCCGCCGCGCTGCTGGAGCTTGGCCATCAGGATGTCCACCGGGTTGCCCGGCATCATCCGCGGCACCACGAAGTTCAGCGTCACCGCCGCCCACAGCGCCACCAGGTAGAAGGCGAGCTTGCGCAGGTGGTAGCCCACCGCTCACTGCCCGGCCGGCTTGAGCTTCACGTACACCTGCGAGGCGTCCGGGCGCTTCCACACCGCGGGGAACGCGTAGAGGTCGTCCTTGCTGGGCCAGCCGGTGAACGCCTTGGCGTTGTACTCGTTCGGGACGCCACCGGTCAGCACCGGGATGTACGGCATGTACTTCTCCAGCTCGACCTGGATGGCGTCGTAGTGCTGCCGGCGCGCGGGATTGCCGCGGTCGGTCTTCTTCAGCTCGGCCAGCGCCTGGTCCACGGTCGCGTTGCTGAACCGGGAGTAGTTCGGGTAGGCCGACTGCCCGGCCGGTGCCGTGGCCGCGGTGGAGAAGAAGTAGGCGTAGGTGTAGTACGGGTCGGGCGCCGGGCCCTGCTCCACCGAGTCGATCAGCAGCTCGTACTGGCCGCGGCCGCGCGCGTCGGCCCACTCGTTCCACGACAGCTGCTGCGGGGTGATCTTGATGCCGATCTGGAGCAGCTGCTGGGCCAGGGTCTCCAGCGCGGTGATGTAGTCGGTCCAGCCGGCGACCACCTTCACGCTCAGCGTCAGCGGCTTGCCGTCCTTGGCGTAGATGCCGTCCGCGCCCTTGACGTACCCGGCGGAGGTGAGCAGCTCGTTGGCCTTCGCGGTGTTCGGGTTCATCGGTGCGAGGCGGTCGGTGAGCTTGCTCGACACGAGTGCGTTGTCGCGCGGCAACAGCGTGAAACCGGGAGACATCTCGCTGTTGACGTTCTGGAACGCCAGCGAGTTGATCTGGGTGCGGTTCATGCCGTAGTAGATCGCCCTGCGCACGGCCGGATCGGTCTGCGCGCCCTGGCAGCCCAGCTGGGCGTTGGAACAGGTGAACAGCGCGACCTGGTTGAGCGGCAACGTGATCGCCTTGTACCCGGGGTAGTTCTTCTCGATGTCCTTGAGGTCGGGGATCGGACCGGTCTGCCAGTCGATCGACCCGGCCTTCAACGCGTCCACGCCCGCCTGGTTGCCGGACAGGGACAGGTAGCGGATGCGCTTGAGCGCCGGCTCACCGCCCCAGTACTTCGGGTTCGCCTTGAGGGTGAACGACTGCGGCTTGAAGTCGTCGAGCACGAACGGCCCGGTGCCGACCGGCTTGGGGTTCACCTCGGTCGCGGGGTTCGCGATGTCCTTCCAGACGTGCTCCGGCATGATCCACATCTGGCCGAGCACCTGCGGTCCGTCCATGTAGGACGGTTCGGGGAACTTGACCACCACGTGCGTGTCGTCGGTCGCGGTGGCCGTGCCCTGGAAGGCGGTCTTGTTCAGGGCCGGATTCTTGGCGACCATGCCGAGCGTGAACACGACGTCCTTGGCGGTGAACTTCTGGCCGTCGGACCAGGAGACGTTGTCCCGCAGGGTGATCGAGAGCTCGGTGCCGTCGCCGTTCCACGAGTACGCGGTGCCGAGGAGCGGTTTCGGCGGCTGGTCGGCGGCGATGTTGAAGAAGAACAACGGCTCGTTGATCGTGCCCATGCCTTCGATGAAGGTGGGGGAGTACGGGTTGAAGTTGAGCTGGAAGTCGCCCGCCTGCCCGGTGTAGACGACGAGCGTGTCCCGGGACTGACCGCGTCCGCCGGAGCTCGCGCAGCCCGCGGCGAGCAGCACCGCCAGGCCGAGTGTGCAAAGCCGCTTCAGCAGGAACATCGTTGATCCTCCGCGTGGCCGAGTGGTCCGCACCCGGCCTGTGGAGCCCGGACGGGGCGCCTGCGTGGGGGAGATTCTTCAGTTGCTAAACAAAGAAAGTCAACGGTGCGGTTGTCGACGCTTTGCTAGTGTTCTGTTATCGATCAGGAGGTTCGTCGTTCGACGACGGAGGCGCGGATGACCCATTCCAGCACCAGAGCGGCTGTGCTGGACCTGGTCCGCGCGGCCGGCACGATCAGCCGGGTCGGCCTGGTCAACGCGACCGGCCTCACCGGCGGCACGATCTCCACGGTGGTGCGCGGCCTGATCGACGAGGGCCTGGTCGTCGAGACCGGGCACGCCGAGTCCACCGGCGGCAAGCGCCGGGTCATGTTGCAGCTCAACCACTTCGCGCGCTACGCCGTCGGCGTGCACCTGGACGACGCGCGGATCACGTGCGTGCTGACCAACCTCGGCGGCGCGGTGGTCGCCAGGATCTCCCGCGCGTGCGCGGGTGAGCCTTCCGGCCTGGCGGCGCGGACGGTCGACGCGGTGATCGACAGCGTCGGCGTCGACCGCGACCGCGTGCTCGGACTGGGCCTGGTGTCCCCGCGGTCCCTGCGCGGCTGGGAGGGGCACGACCTCGGCCCCGCACTGGAACGCGCCACCGGCCTGCCCGTGGTGCTGGACAACGACGCCGCCGCGGCCGCGATCGGCGAACACTGGGCCGGCGGCGTCGGTGCCACGTCGACGTTCGCCGCCCTGTACATGGGAACCGGCATCGGTGCGGGCACGGTGCTCGGCGGCACCACCTACCGCGGCCCGAGCGGCAACGCCGGCGAGATCGGCCACACCTGCCTGGACGTCGACGGCCCGCGCTGCTGGTGCGGCGCCCGCGGCTGCCTGGAGGCGCTGGCGGGCCCCGCCGCGGTCGTCGCGCAGGCCCGCTCCGACCGCGCGCTGACCCGCGCGGCCGGCCTGCTCGGCGGCCGGACCCGGCCCCGCACACCGGTTTCGGCGGACTTCGCGGCACTCAGCCGGATCGCGCGACAGGGCAATCCTCGCGCACTGGCCCTGCTGGAGCGGTCGGCCAGGTACGTCGCGGCCGCCGCCCGCACGCTCGCGAACGTGATGGACCTCGAGGTGCTGGTGCTCACCGGACCGGGCTTCGCCGTGGCCGGAGCGATCTACCTGCCGGTCTTGCGTGCCGAGCTGGACGCGGCGTTCTTCGCGCGCGCCGCGCACCCGATCGCCGTGCGGTTGTCGCCGTCGGCGGCGTCGGCTCCGGCGATCGGTGCCGCGGCGATCGTGCTGCAGTCGGAACTCGTGCCGCGGCACCAGGGGTTGCGCTTGCCGGACGACCTGGCGGCAGGAGAACCACCGGTCTTCCAGCCGTCAGCGTGACCGCCCGCGCCCCCGTTGTGGATGAAGGGCTCCTTGCTCCACCTGGTGTGGGTCAAGGGCGCCTTCATCCACGTCGCCTGCCCGCGAAGGTCGGCGCAACGCGTCGCCGCTTGAGTTCCTGGCATTGCACCTGACGTGGAGGAAGGAGCCCTTCATCGACCACGACGAGGGCCGGAGGCGCACCAGGAGACCGTCGCGGTCAGCAGCCCACCCGCTTCGACCCGAGCGCGATGTCGTCGAGCCAGAGGTCGTGGGTGTCGTCGTTGGCCTGGTAGAGCTGCCACCCGATCTTGACGGTGTCGAAGGCCGGGAACACGAAGTCCACCGGGTTGCCGCCGTGCGAACGGGTCGAGACGGTGAGATCGGGCTGCGGCACGCCGTCGAACCACAGCTCGACGCGGTTGTCCGAGGCGTCCATGCGCCACTCCACGCACTGCCACACGTCCTCGCGCGAAGGTGCCGACTCGCGCCAGTTCGTCCAGTCGCCGGTCGGGCCTCCGTCGGCGCCGACTCCCCACAGCGCGTGGCCGGAGGTCGGCACGTACTGGCCGCCGAGCGGTCGTACGATCTCGGGCCCGCGGCCGGTGGCCTCCACCAGCGTGTAGTGCGCCCAGTCCGGCCGTTTCGGGAAGGCCTTGACCTTCAGCCGGACGCGGCCGTAGAAGCTGTTGCCCGGCGCCGAGAAGTCGTCGACTCGCAGGAATGCTCGGCCGTTGCGTTCGGTGTGCGCGTGCAGCACCCGTTGGCCGCGTGCGCCTTTCTCCACGGTGAGCGTGCCGTGCTTGGTGTCGACGCCCCAGTCGAGGCTGGTCGCGCCGCCCAGTGGGACGGACTGGAAGTCCTCGCAGAACAACAGATCGGCGCGATCGCACGACCGGGCGTGCGCGTCAGCGGACGGGGTGAGGGTCAGCAGGAGGGGTAGAGCCAGGATCACGGACAACGCTTTCCGCATGTGCATGCGGGCAAATCTAGAAGATCCGCCGGTGAGATAGGCATTTCGAATCGAATTCGATCGCCGCTGACCAGCTCTGCCGCGCGGGCGTTTTGCGGGCTAACGTACGGGTCGTGGGGGGACCCCGTGGTGAGGTCCGGATTCTCGGGCCGGTCGAGGTGTGCGGCCCGCACGGACGGGCCGAGCTGACCGGTGCCCGGCAACGCGGCATCGTGGCGGTGCTCGCTCTGCGGGCGGGCACCCCCGTGCCGGTCGACCGCCTCGTGGACGTGCTGTGGGGCGACGATCCGCCTCGCACGGCCGTGCGGTCGTTGCACAGCTACGTGGCGCGCGTGCGGCAGGCGCTGGCGGACTGCGGCATGCCCGGCGCGCTGCTGACCAAGCCCGGCGGCTACCAGCTGGACGCGGCGGTCGACGCCGAGCGGTTCGAGCGGACCAGGGACCTCGGCCTGTGGCGGGGTGAACCGCTCGCGGGCACCGAGCTGTTCGGGTGGGGCCGTGCGGAGATCGATCGGTTGCGGGAACAGCGGATCGCCGTGCTGGAGGCGTACTGGGCCGACCGGCTGGACCACCGGAACGCGATCGGCGAGCTGGAACGGCTGGTGGCGGGCCATCCGACCAGGGAACGGCTCGTCGGCCTGCTGATGCGGGCGTTGCACCTCGACGGACGGCACGCCGACGCGCTGGAGGTGTTCCGCCGCCTGAGATCCACGCTGGCCGAGGAGCTCGGCGCCGACCCCGGTCCCGAGCTCAGCGCACTGCACACCGCCATCCTCCGCCGCGATCCCGCGCTGCACAGCGCGAAACCCGCCCAGCTGCCCGCCCGCGCCGGGCACTTCACCGGCCGTGCCGCCGAGTTCGCCGCACTGGCGGCGCTTCCGCCGATCGTCGTCGTCTCCGGTGTCGCCGGGGTCGGCAAGACCACGTTCGCGGTCGAGTGGGCGCACCGCGTGGCCGATCGTTTCCCCGACGGGCAGGTGTTCCTCGACCTGCGACGGCTCACCCCCGCCCAGGCGCTGATCGAGATGCTCCACGGCCTCGGCGTGCCCTCCGGCCGCGTTCCCGCCGATCCGGCGCCGCTGTACCGGACGTTGTTGCACGGCAAGCGTTTGCTCATCGTGCTAGACGACGTCCGTCGCGCGCGGGACGTGTTGCCACTCGTGCCCGGTGATCCGGGGAACCTGCTGCTGATCACGAGCCGGGACGCGCTCTCGGCGCTCGGCACGCGCCACGCCGTGCACACCGTCAGCCTCGACCTGCTGAGCGAGCCGGAGGCGCACGAACTGCTGGCCCGCATCCTCGGCGCACCGAGGGTGCACGCGGAATCCGGCGCCACCGCGGACCTCGTCGTCCACTGTGGACGGCTACCGCTCGCGCTGCGCATCGCGGCCGCGCGGCTCGCGGTGCGGCCGGGCAGGCGGATCGCCGACCTCGTGCGCGAGCTGACCCGCAACGACCCGTTGGACGTGCTCGCGGTCGACGGCGACGACCGCTCGGTGCGCACCGTGTTCGCCAGCGCGCATCGCACGTTGAGCCCGCAGGCGGCGCGCCTGTTCCGCGTGCTCGGCGAACATCCCGGCACGAGCTTCCCCGCCGACCTCGCCGACGCCCTGGGACCGGGGCTGGACGAGCTCGTCGCGTCGCACCTCGTCAGCGAGGTGGGCAACGGCCGGTACGCGCTGCACGACCTGATCCGGTTGTTCGCCAGGCAGAGCGGCGACCTCGGCGACGGCGTGGAACGCCTGCTGGACCGGTACCTCACGGTCGCCCACGCGGCCAACACCGTGCTCAACCCGCGCCACGACCTCGTGACCCGCGCACCCGGCGACGACCTCCCGTTCGCGGCGAACCGGGCCGAGGTGCTCGCCTTCCTCGACGCCGAACGGGACAACCTGCTGCACGTGATCAGACTGGCCGCACGCGCCGGGTTGCACCGCGAGACCTGGCAGCTGGCGTACCTGCTGACGAGCTACTTCGAGGCGCGCGGCAACTGGGCGGCCCGCGTCGAGCAGTGCGAGCACGCCGTCGCCGCCGCCCGCGCGCTCGGTGACCAGCGCGCGGAAGCGGAGATGCTGCGCGGCCTGGGCATCGCGTTGCAGATGACCTCGCGCATCGCCGAAGCCATGGTGGTGCAACGGCAAGCGCTCGCGCTGGTGCGCGAGGCCGGCGACCTGCGCGGGGAAGCGCGGCTGCACAACAACATCGGCAACGCGCACTCGGAGCTGCGCGAGTTCGACCTGGCACTGGAGTCGTACCAGGCGGCGATGCGCGTGCATCGGGCGGCGGGCGACGAGGTGGGCGTGGCACTGGCCCAGCGCAACCTCGGCTACACCTGCGTGCGCATGGGCCGGCCGGGTGACGCGGTCGAACCGCTGCTCGCGGCGCTGAAGACGTTGCGCGCCAAGGGGAACTCACGGCTGGAGGCCGCGACGCTGATGTCGCTGGGCAACGCCTTCCACCAGCTGGCCGACCGCGGACCCGCGTTGCGCTGCTTCGGCGACGCGCTGCGGATCAGCCGCGAGCTCGCCGACCGCCGGTTCGAGGCGGACGCGCTGGGCCACCTGGGGGTCACGCAGCTCGCGCTCGGCGACCCCGCCGTGGCCCGTGACCACCTGACCGCCGCCGTCGCGGTGTGCCGCGAGCTCGGCGACCGGCACCGCGAGTCGTCGACCCTGCACCGCCTGGCGGAGGCCGAGCTGGCCCTCGACGACCTCGCCGCCGCCCGCGAGCACCTCACCACCGCGCTGGCAGCACGGGCTCAGGCACCGGAGAAGTTCGAGGAGGCCTCGGTCCACCGCACGTTCGCCGACCTGGAGGGCCGGTGCGGGCGGTGGACCGAGGCGGCCCGGCACCTGGCTCAGGCCGTCGTGCTGTTCACTTCCTGCCGGCGATCGTGAACACCGCCGCGGCCTTGCCGACCTGACCGGGCTTCACCTCGGTGATCCGCAGGGTGAACTGCTTCTGCTGCCCGCTCACCCGCAGCACGGTGTACGGCACCTCGGCGTGGTCCGTCCCCGCCTTGATCGTGACGGTTCCGCTCGGCTCGGCCTGGTAGTCCTCGCCCAGCTTCGCGGTGCCGTCGACGAACTTGTAGGACACGGCGACGTCCTGCTTCACCGCGCCGTTGCGCGACTTCAGCTCCGCCGAGTACTGACCGGCCCTCTCGTGCACCGGGCCGTCGAGCGCGTCCACGACGACGGGGCAGTCCGGCGGGTCGCAGTCCGGTGCTCCGTGTGCGGGCACGATCCCCAGCAACAGCAGCAACAACACCATGATCGTCTTCATTGACCACCCCTTCGGCAGGTCCGTCTCCGCCCAACGGAGACGGACCCGCCGAAGTTGATACTGCTACTTTTCGTCCTTTTCGTTCACGAGGTACTGCGCGCCACCGAGATCCAGCCCCTGGGCGTCGATCTGGTGCACGAGCAGCTCGGCGGGAGTCGCGTCGACGTCGGTCGCGAAGGTCAGTCCGATCTCGGCCCGTTCCTCGGCCTTGAGCACGAGCCCGTCGAGGCGCGCGAACTTCGGTTCCACGATCAGAACCTCGGTCTCACCCACCGGCTTCACGCCGACGCCCTTCTGCCCGGCTTCCTTCCACCGCCGCGCCAGGTCGGGCCCGAGGTCGACCGTCACCGTGCCGGCGAACGGCCGCTCGGGCTGTTCGAGGACCAGGCTCTGCCTGCCGTCGGTGCGATCGGGGTTGCCGATGGTGTACGGAAGGCGGACCGGGTGGCCCGGGAACACGCGCACCGAGTCGACGTTGCGCCACGCGATGTTGTTGTTGTTCTGGGCGTTGAGCTGTGTGTTGGGTCCTTCGGCGAACGTCATGGGATCAGCGGCCGACACCCATCTGGAGAGCAGGCAGAAGTGTCCGGGACCGGGCACGTCCGCGCCGAACCAGGTGATCATGACCGTGGTGCCCGTCATCGGCACGCTCGCGGGCGCGGCACCGATGGGCACCCAGCCGCCCGGCCACGGCGTCCCGCCACCGATGTTGCTGCGGTACAGGTAGAGGTAGCCGCCAACGTTGCCCTGGGCGCCGGCCTTGCGGCGCAACGTGACGAACACGTAGTTGTCGGCACCCACGACGGGGTTCTGGGACGACGCGCAGAACACCGGGGTGTGGCACACCCTGATGTCCGGGCTGAAGTAGATGCTGCCGCTGCTGGGCTCGTTGCCCACGTCGGCGACGTTGTCGCGGGTGTAGACGTCGCGGTAGTTCGGCGTGGCGCTCGCCGGTGCGATGAGCGCCACGACCGCCAGCAACCCGGCTGCCAACGCCGCCAGCTTGGTCTTCACGGTCTCCTCCTCGGTTGCAGGTCTGCTGACCGAAGGAGTACCTGTGGGCTGTTGTAGCGCGGTTGTCGTGCTGTTGTCGGACGGTCAGGCCTGCTGGACCGCCGCGGGCGCGAGCCGCTCCCGCACCGGCTGCCCGAGCTCCGCCGTGGGACGCCGGAAGGTCTCGCGGGCCGTGGAGATCGCCGCCGCGCTCATCGCGCAGACCGCCGCCGTGAAGATCGCGACGGCGGTCCAGCCGTCACGGCCGGAACCGATCGCCGACACCACGCTCGGCGCGAACCCGGCGAGCAGGAACCCGAACTGGGTGCCGATCGCCATGCCGGACAGCCGGACCTCGGTGCTGAACATCTCGCCGTACAGCGAGGGCCAGATGCCGTTGATCGCGGAGTAGGCCACCCCGGACATCAGGATGCCGAGGGCCAGCACCAGGCCGTACGCGCCGATCGAGATCGACCACAGGTACGGGAAGATCAGGATCGCGCACCCGCCGCAGCCGGCGAGGAACACCGGCTTGCGGCCGATCCGGTCCGAAAGGCCTGCCAGCAGCGGGATCGCGGCCAGCGCGACGACGTTGGCGAGCACGCCGACCCAGAGCATGGACGTGCGCGACAGGCCGATCGTGTTCACCCCGTAGCTCAGGGAGTAGACGCTGAAGATCGTGCTGACCGAGGCGACGCTGGCCGCGAGGACGACGCGCAGGACGTCGGCCCAGTGGTTGCGGAACAACGTCACGACCGGCAGTTTGGCCGCCTTGGCGCGCTTGAACGCGGCGGTCTCGTCGATCCTGCGGCGGATGACGAGCCCCACGACCACGACGACCGCGCTGCACCAGAACGGCACGCGCCAGCCCCACGTCAGCAGGTCGTCCTGGGGGAGTGCCGCCACGGGCAGGAAGACCGCGGTGGCCAGGATCTGACCGGCCTGCGTGCCGCTGAGGGTGAAGCTGGTGAAGTACGCCCGGCGGTGTTCCGGCGCGTGCTCGAGGGACATCGAGTTCGCGCCCGCCTGCTCTCCGGAAGCGGAAAGTCCTTGCAGCAGACGGAGAACGACGAGCAGGACCGGCGCCAGGACGCCGACCGAGGCGTAGGTGGGCAGGCAACCGACCGCGAACGTCGCGATGCCCATCAGCAGCAGGGTGAAGACGAGGACCTTCTTGCGGCCGAAGCGGTCGCCGACGTGACCGAGCACGAAAGCGCCGAGCGGCCGGGCGAGGTAGCCCACGCCGAACGTGGCCAGCGCGAGCAGGGTTCCGGTCGCCGGCGCGGTGGCCGGGAAGAAGACCTTGTTGAACACCAGCGCGGCGGCCGTGCCGTAGATGAAGAAGTCGTAGTACTCCAGAGCGCTGCCGATCCAGGCTGCCAGCGCGGTCCTGCGGGCCATCGAAGAGGTCACGGCGCACTCCGTTGTACGTTCTAGTTAGTTAATTAAAGGTCGGTCACCTCACCCGGAGTGTCAAGAGCCCGTTTTCAGGCGGTCAGGTAGTTGATCAGCAGGTCACCGAGCATGCGCCGGTGGTGCTCGCGCCGGGCCGGGTCGAGCATGTCCCGTCCGAAGATCGCGGCGAACGTGTGCCGGTTCGCGAGCCGGAACACGCAGAACGAGCTGATCACCTGGTGGACGTCGAGCGCGTCGACGTCGGCGCGGAACCGGCCGGCCTCGCGGCCGCGGGCGAGCACGCGGGTCAGCCCGTCGAGCACCGGGTTCGCGAGACCCGCGAGGATCTCCGACCGCGCGATGTGCTCGGCGTGGTGGATGTTCTCGATGCTGACGAGCCGGATGAAGTCCGGGTTCGCCTCGTGGTGGTCGAACGTCAGCTCGGCGAGCTCGCGGATCGCGTCCTCCGGTTCGAGGTGCTCGACGTCCAGCTCGGCCTCGAGCGCGCGGATCGCGGAGTAGGCCCGCTCCAGCACGGCGACGTAGAGCTGTTCCTTGCCGCCGAAGTAGTAGTAGATCATCCGCTTGGTGGTGCTGGTGCGCTCCGCGATCTCGTCGACGCGCGCGCCCGTGTAGCCCTTGTCGGCGAACTCCCTCGTGGCCACGTCCAGGATGTCGGCGCGAGTGCGGTCCTTGTCCCGCTGGCGCTCGGCCTCGGACGACGACGGTGCGGCCACCGGCTTCCCTCCGATCAGCTGATGACCAGCCCAACTCTATTCCGCCGCGCTTGCCCGCACGCGGGGGCCTCGCGTGCGCCAGGAGCGAACGAAAGCTCCCCGCGTGCACTTCGCAACCAGGCTGTGCACTCGTTCGGCTCTTCCGAACGGACCAGTGCTGCGCTAACGTGAACTCACTAGTTCGTACATTGCGGAGGGGTACGCGTGCGGAGTTACCTGATCGGGCTCATCGGAACCGGGATCGGTCCGTCGCTGAGTCCCGCGCTGCACGAACGGGAAGCCGACCGGCTGGGACTGCGCTACGTCTACCGCCTGCTGGACCTCGACGTCCTCGGCCTCCCGCCGCGGGACGTGCTGAACGCCGCCCGCACGGCGGGGTTCGACGGCCTCAACGTCACCCACCCGGCCAAGCAGGCGATCACCCCGCACCTCGACGAGCTCGACCCCGAGGCGGCCGCACTCGGCGCCGTCAACACGGTGTGCTTCGAGAACGGCAGGGCGATCGGCCACAACACCGACGCGACCGGGTTCGCCCGCAGCCTGACCCTCGGCCTGCCCGACGTCGCCATGGAGGACGTCGTTCTGCTCGGTGCGGGAGGAGCGGGCGCCGCGGTGGGGCACGCGCTGCTCTCGCTCGGCACCGCACGTCTCGGCGTCCACGACGTCGACCCGGCGCGCAGCGCACAGCTCGTCGCGGCGCTGCAACGCAGGTTCGGCGCCGACCGGGCGGTCAGGTGCACGCCGGACGCGATCAGGACCGCGGACGGGCTGGTCCACGCGACACCCACGGGCATGGTCGCGCATCCCGGCCTGCCGATCGACGACTCCCTGCTGCGCGAGGACCTCTGGGTCGCCGACATCGTCTACCGGCCACTGGAGACGGCACTGCTGGCGGCCGCGCGGGCACGGGGCTGCCGCGTGCTGCACGGCGGAGGCATGGTCGTGCTCCAGGCCGCCGAGTCGATGCGGTTGTTCACCGGGGTGGAGCCGGACGCGGACCGGATGCTCGCGCACTTCGCCGAACTGGAAGGGGAACCCGCCCATGCGGCCTGACCCCCGCACCGCCATCGCGACCGTCTGCCTGTCGGGCACGCTGGAGGACAAGCTGGCCGCGGCCGCCGAGGCCGGGTTCGGCGGCGTCGAGCTGTTCGAGAACGACCTGCTCGCGACGCGCCGCACGCCTGCCGAGATCCGCGAGCGCTGCGCCGATCTCGGTCTGAGCATCGACCTCTACCAGCCTTTCCGCGACTTCGAGGCGGTGCCGCCGGACGTGCTGGCGGCCAACCTGCGCCGGGCGGAGCGCAAGTTCGACCTCATGGCCGAGCTGGGCGTGGACACCGTGCTCGTGTGCTCCTCGGTGTCGCCGGACGCCATCGACGACGACGATCTGGCGGCCGAGCAGCTGCACCTGCTCGCCGCCCGTGCCGCCGAACGCGGTCTTCGGGTCGCCTACGAGGCGCTGGCGTGGGGCAGGTTCGTCAACGGCTACGAGCACGCGTGGCGGATCGTGCGCCGCGGTGCGCATCCGGCGCTGGGCGTCTGTCTCGACAGCTTCCACATCCTGTCCAAAGGGGACGATCCGCGGCCGATCCGGGCGATCCCCGGTGAGAAGATCTTCTTCCTGCAGCTGGCCGACGCGCCGACGTTGCCGATGGACGTCCTGCAGTGGAGCCGCCACCACCGGCTCTTCCCCGGCCAGGGCGACTTCGACCTGACCGCCTTCACCGGCCACGTGCTCGCCGCCGGGTATCGCGGGCCGTTGTCGCTGGAGGTGTTCAACGACGTGTTCCGCCAGTCCGACCCGCACCGCGCCGCGGTCGACGCGATGAGGTCGCTGGTGGCGCTCAAGGATTCTCTGGGGTTGCTGGACGTGCCCGCCGCTCCGGTGCCGACGGGCTTCGCGTTCGCCGAGGTCGTCGGTGACTCCGGCCTGGCCGCCCTGGGGTTCGCCCGGACCGGCGTGCACCGCTCCAAGCCGGTGGAGCTGTGGACCCAGGGTCAGGCGCGAGTGCTGGTCAACGCGACGGGGGAGCCGGGCACGGTCGGCGCGCTCGGCGTCACCGTGCCGGACCCCGCCGCGGCGGCGCGGCGCGCGGAGGTCATGCTGGCCCCTCCGGTGGCACGCGCGACGGGGCCCGGCGAGGCGCCGTTGACCGCGATCACCGCGCCGGACGGCACCCAGCTCTTCCTCTGCTCCGGCCGCGACTGGATCGACGACTTCGTCCCGACCGGCGAGACCGCCGCCGGTGCCGGCATCACCGGCATCGACCACGTGGCGCTGACCCAGCCGTTCGACCACTTCGACGAGGCCACGTTGTTCCACCGCGCCGTGCTCGGGCTGGAACCGAGCGCTGTCACCGAGTTCGCCGCGCCGTACGGGCTGGTGCGCGCACGTGGCGTCAGCGGTGCCGGGATCCGCCTGTCGCTGGACGCCGCTCTGGTCCGGCGCGGGGTGTGGGCGCCCGCGGTGAAGGAGCCGCAGCACATCGCCTTCAGCACCGACGACGCGGTGGCGTGCGCGACTGCACTGCGGTCGTCCGGCGCGAGGCTGCTGGAGATCCCCGGCAACTACTACGACGACCTGGAAGCGCGCACCGGCCTGTCACCGGACCGCGTCGGCGCGCTGCGTGAACACTCCGTGCTCTACGACCGGGACGAGCACGGCGAGTTCCTGCACTTCCACGCCGAGCTGGTGGGTGCGCGGGTGTTCTTCGAGGTGGTCCAGCGAATCGGGGACTACCGGGGTTTCGGCGTCGTCAACGCCCCGGTCCGGATGGCCGCCCACCACGAGGCGAGGCTGAGCTCCGTCCGTTGAGGTAGGCGTGGTGAACCGAATCGTATGACGTATCACGTCAGCGATGTCGGGCCGCTACACTCGTCGGCACGCACCGTCGCATCGGCGAGGGGTGCGACCGGAGGGACGATGACGGCACCAGGCCAGCAACCGAGCGCGACCGTGAGCGTCAACGCCGTCCCGAACTGGGCGCGCCGGCCGGCGAACCTCGCCAGGGCGATCACGACCGAGCTCGTCGAACGGATCGTGCGCGGTGATCACCCGCCCGGAACGTCGTTGCCGCCGGAACCGGTGCTGTGCGAGACCTTCTCGGTGAGCAGGACCGTCATCCGGGAGGCGATGAAGGTCCTGCAGGAGAAGGGCCTGGTGCAGGTCCGCCAGGGCGCGGGCACGCAGGTCACCCCGCCGTCGACGTGGAACATGCTCGACGAGCTGGTGCTCGGGGCGGTGATCGCCGAGGACGCGACGCTCGGGATCCTCGACGACCTCGTGGTGACCCGCCGGTTGCTGGAGTCGGACATGGCGAACGTCGCCGCGCGGGTGGCCGACCAGGACGAGGTCGGCGCACTGGGTGCCCTCGTGGAGCGGATGGACGGCCTGCTGGACGACCCCGACGCCTACCGCGCGCTGGACACCGCCTTCCACGACACGATCATGCGGGCGTCCGGCAACCGCATCGCCAGGGCGGTGGTGCGGGCGCTGGAGAGCCAGGTCATGCACACCGCCAGCTACATGGGCAGGACCGACCGCGAACTCTGCGCGGCCTCGAACCGCGGTCACCGCCGCATCTACGAGCGGATCGCGGCGCACGACCCGGACGGTGCCGCCGAGGCCATGTTCGCCCACATCACCGAGGCCTGGCTGGTGCGCCGCAGCGAGGCTGGGGATCCTTCTCGCCTGGACCGCTGACCGCGCCCGAGGATCAGCCGCGGGGGAGCAGGAGCCGGTCCAGCAGGTCGTGCCAGCCGGTCTCGATGCGGTCCAGCGACATCCCGTGGTCGTGCGTGAGGTGTTCGACCAGCACGACGTCCACCGAGGACAGCAGGGTGTGGGCGAGCAGGTCGGCGTCGGCGTCCGGCAGCAGCACGCGCACCAGCGACGCCACGTGGGTGTGCCGCAGCCGCTTCGGCGGAACGCGGAACCGTCGTTCGGGCGCGGGTTCGGCGGCCAGGTAGAGGTCGCGGTGGGCGTGTTCGTGGCGCAGGACCGCCGGGCCGAACGCCCGCAGCCGCGCGGCCGCTCCGGCGCCGGGTCCGAGCGGCGGCGGACCGCTGAGGAACGCCTCCTGGAACCGGATCTCCGAGTGGTCGAGCAGGGCCTGGAGCAGCCCGTTCCGGTCACCGAAGCGCCGTGACACCGTGCCCTTGCCGACCCCGGCCTCGGCGGCGACGGTCTCCATCGTGATGGCCGCGGCGCCACGCTCGGCGGCGATCCTGGCCGCGGCCTCCAGCAGCCGCGCCCGGTTGCGCACCGCGTCCGCGCGCAGGGTCGCCCCGTCGCCGATGACGGGCAGTCCTGTGGGGTGGATCACCTTCGCAGGGTAGCCGGGAAGATAAGCGGGACGCGACCCGTTTAGCCTGACGACCCGTTTCACCACCTGCACCGGGAGTACTCCATGGCAGTCCGCATCCTCACCCTCGTCGGCAGCCTCCGCGCCGCGTCGACCAACCGCAGGCTCGCCGAGGCCGCGGTCCAGGTCGCGCCGGAGCACATCGAGGTCAGCGTGTACGAGGGCCTGGACTCCGTGCCGTTCTACAACGAGGACGTCGACGTGGAGGGCAGCGTGCCCGCCGCCGCCGTGAAGCTGCGCGAGGCCGCCGCCGAGGCCGACGCCCTGCTTCTGGTCTCGCCCGAGTACAACGGCACCATCCCCGCAGTGCTGAAGAACGCCATCGACTGGCTGTCGCGTCCCTACGGTGCGGGCGCCCTGGCCGGCAAGCCGGTCGCCGTCGTCGGCACCGCGTTCGGCCAGTACGGCGGCGTGTGGGCGCAGGACGAGGCCCGCAAGGCGGCCTCCATCGCCGGCGCCGCGGTCGCCGAGGACCTGACGCTGTCGATCCCCAGCTCCGTGGTCCGCTTCGCCGAGCTGCACCCGGTCGACGACCCCGAGGTCACCGAGAAGCTGACCGCGGTCATCGAGGGCCTGGCCGCCCGCACGAACGCCACCGTCTGACGCGCTCTACCGCGTTCGCGGAGTGCACGCGGGGAGCTTTCGTTCGCTCGTAGCGCACGAAAGGGCCCCGCGTGCGTTCAGAGGAGGCAGAACGAGCACCCCACGGCGTCAACGTGCCGAGGAGCAGGACCGTCCAGACCCTGCTCCCCGGCACTTTCAGGTAGTAGCGCGGCAGCAGGCAGCACCACGCCGCCACCGCGGCGACGACCGGGACGGCTGTGCCCATGCCGGCCACCGCAGTCACTTACGCGGTGCAGGCCGCCTGGTTGAGCGTCACGGCCGAAGGCGCGCTCGTCGTGCCGTTGGCGGTGAAGCCGAGCGACACCGACGCCCCGGGAGCCAGCGACGGGGCGTGCGACGGCGCGGTCACGGTGACCGTGCTGCCGGACTGGGTGAACGTTCCGTTCCAGCCGTTGTTGATGGTGACCCCGGCGGGCAGCGTGAACGCGACCGTCCACGGGTTGGCGGCGCTCGTCGAGGTGTTGGTGACGGTCAGCGAGCCCTGGAAACCGCCCTGCCACGAGTTGTCGAGCTTCCAGGCCGACTTGCACCCACCCGTGCCGCCTCCGCCGGTGGTCGTGGTCGTGGTCGTGGTGGTCGTCGTCGGACCGGAACCACCGGCCGGCGGGATGAGGTAGGGCTGAAGGATGCTCTGCTTCGCCTGGTTGACCGTGGTCCAGTCGTCGTTGAGGATGCCGCCCGTGTCACCGGAGTTGGGGTTCCACGACCAGTAGGTGAACGAGATGCCGTTGACACCGGTCCCGGTGTAGGCCATGAGCTTCTCCAGCCACACCTTGTCGACCGGGTTGGCCAGCGTCGTGCCGAACTCGCCCATCATGAGCGGCGCGGTGTTCTGCTTGTAGAGGTAACCCCAGTACTTGTCCCAGATCCCCGGCAGGTTCGCCGGGTAGTCGGGTGCGCTGAACCACGGCTGGTTGTAGACCGAGGTGGCGTACTCGTGCGGCGAGTAGACGAGCCGGCCGGGCACGGACAGGCGCACCGGGAACTGGCCCGCCTTCGACAGGTTCCCGCCCCACCAGCCGCAGTCCTCGTCGTTGGACGGGTCGCCGTCCCACACGTTCGACAGCCCGCCGCTCGGGCAGCTCACGCCCTCGACGAAGATCAGCCAGTTCGGCTGCACGGACAGGATGGCGTTGCCCGCGCGCTCGGCCGCGAGCCGCCAGTCGCGGGTGGTGTCGCCGCAGCCCCAGCACGAGCCGGTCGCGGCCGGGTTGGTGCCCTCGGCGTGCGGCTCGTTGTGCAGGTCGGCGCCGATCACCGTGGTGTTGCCCGCGTAGCGCTGGGCGAGCATCTTCCAGTCGTTGATCCAGGTGGACTCCGGCACGCTCGCCGTGTACCAGAGGGCGGTCTGCCCGGCGCTGGTCGGCCGGTGCCGGTCGAGGATGATCCGCATGCCCTTCTGGCCCGCGTAGCCGATCACCTTGTCGAGGATCTGCAACGGCGACAGGCCCACCAGGTCGGGATTGGTGTAGTCGTTGATGCCGGTGGCCTTGGCGTCGGGCTTCAGCGCGTCGTTGGAGAACGGGACGCGCAGGGTGTTGTAGCCCAGCTGCGCCATCTGGTCGAGCTGCTGGCGCCACGTGCGACTGGCCCACAGGCCGTGGAAGGTCTTGTTGTCGGTCTCCATGCCGAACCAGTTGAGGCCGGTCAGCCGGACCGTCGCGCCCGTGCTGTCCAGGATCTTGTTCCCGCTGGTGTGCAGGTATCCCGTGCCGGTGCCGCCCGTCGCGTCCACCGCCTGCGTGGCCTGGCTTGCGGTGTTGATGGCGACCGTTGCGCTCACGGCCACCGCGGCCGCGATCAGGGCGCCCAGAAGTTCGTTCCGCCGCTTCATCCGCTCTCCTTTGAGCACGACGCTCACGCCGCTGTGCTGGGGCTGTCCCAGATCGCGCCGTTCTGGGAGCGCTCCCAGACTCCAGATCCGGCCATCCGCGGTCAAGACGGCGTTCGGAGTAGCGCTGCCTCGTCAAGGGCCGGAAGGCGGTAACCGCCGTCGGTTGAACCGATTCCGGGATCTTCGGAAAAGCAGCGGCGTGACCTTCTCGGCGATCTTGGCGCGCCAGTAGCTTCTTCCTGTCAAAGCCATTCGGTCCCAATGGTTTTCTCTTGGCGGAGGATCCGTGTTCAGGCGTTTGTTCGTTTCCGCGCTGGTGCCGGTGGTCGCGATGTCGGTGCTCGCCGGCGCCGGAGAAGCCTCGGCGGCTCCGGCCTGGTCCCCTTGCCAGGAAGGCAAGCCGGGTGAGTGCGCCACCGTGCAGGTGCCGGTCGACTGGAACAACCCGAGCGGCGAGAAGGTCGGCGTCGCCATCGGACGGTTGAAGGCCACCGAGCCGGAGCACCGGATCGGGGTGCTGTTCGTCGCCCCCGGTGGCCCCGGCGGTTCCGGGATCGACCTTTTCGTGCTGGGCGACAACAAGCTCACCACGGGCGAGCTGCGCAAGCGGTTCGACATCGTCACCTGGGACCAGCGCGGTGTCGGTCGCAGCAACGAGGTCAGGTGCAGCGCCGAGATCCTCTCGCGACGGCCGGGCGACTACCCGGCGAACGAGCAGCAGTACCGGAACCTGGTGGCCTACAACGCCGAGCTCGGCGCCGACTGCCGCAAGCACACCGGGCCGTTGTTCGACCACCTGGACACCACGAACGTGGTGCGCGACCTGGACGCCGTCCGCGGTGCGCTCGGTGAGGAGAAGATCAGCCTCTTCGGCTCCTCCTACGGCTCGCAGGTGGCGCAGCAGTACGCCGAGTCGTTCCCGGCCAGGCTGCGGGCCGTGACGATCGGGTCCAACCTGGACCACAGCATCACCTCGCCCGGCCACTACCTCGCGACGGCCACAGCGGACCTGGAGGCGTCGTTCAACGCCTTCGCGGACTGGTGCGCCCGCACGGCGAACTGCCCGCTGCACGGCCAGGACGTGCGCGCCCGCTGGGACGCGCTGCACGCCAAGGCCGAGGCGGGCACGCTCACCGACCCGGACAACGGGCAAGCGCTTTCCGCGGAAGGGCTGCGCGGCGAGCTGCTGGGTGCGATGTTCACCCCGTCGAGCCGCTGGTACGCCTTCGCGACCCGGTTGCGCTCGCTCGCCGCGGGCACGAAGACCGGGGCCGCCGCGACGAGCGGGACCACCGCGGCGGAGGAGCTGGGTGCCAACAGCTACCAGGCGATCTGGTGCGAGGACTGGAAGTGGCGCGTCGACGGGTACCGCGAGCTGCGGGCGTTGCGCGAGCAGGCCGCCGCGCTCGCCCCGCACACGAAGCTCAGCCCGTTCTGGAACGACGTCGCCACCTGCCTCGGCTGGCCGGCCGAGGTGACCAACCCCCAGCACCGCCTGTCGATCTCGAACGCGCCGAAGATCCTGATCATGACCTCCGCCGCCGACGTCGCGGCGCCGCACGCGTGGAACGTCGCCGTGTCGCAGCAGATCAGCAACTCCGTGCTGCTGACCTACGACGGTGTCGGTCATGGCCAGTACACGCTCAGCAGCTGCGCACGGGCCCATGTCGACAGGTATCTGACCGATCTCGTCACGCCCGCGCCCGGCACCCACTGCGCCGCGGAGTACCCGACGGCGCCACCGATGACGGCCCAGCGCTCTCTCATCTGACGGAGGACATGTGTTCAGGCGTCTGTTCGTTTCGGCACTGGTGTCGGCGGTCGCGCTGTCGACCCTCGCCGGCACCGGTCAGGCCGCGGTCGCCCCGGCGCTGAGCTGGGCGCCGTGCCAGGAGGGCAAGCCGGGCGAGTGCGCCACGGTGCAGGTGCCCGTCGACTGGAACGACCCGGACGGCGAGAAGCTCGGCGTCGTCATCGGCCGGGTGAAGGCCACCGAGCCGGAGCACCGGATCGGCGTGCTGTTCCTCGCCCCCGGCGGTCCCGGGCAGTCCGGGATCGACATCTTCACCCTGGGGCGCAGCAGGTTGAGCACCGGCGAGCTGAGCAAGCGGTTCGACGTCGTCACCTGGGACCAGCGCGGTGTCGGTCGCAGCAACGAGGTCAAGTGCAGCGTGGATCTCCTCAACCGGTGGCCCGCGGACTACCCGTCCAGTGAGCAGGCGTACCAGGACCTGCTGGCGTACAACGCGAAACTCGGCGCCGACTGCCGCAGGCACACCGGCCCGGTCTTCGACCACGTGGACACGCTCAGCGCCGTCCGCGACCTGGACGCCATCCGCGCCGCGCTCGGCGAGGAGAAGATCAGCCTCCACGGCACCTCCTACGGCACCCAGGTGGGACAGCAGTACGCCGAGCTGTTCCCGAACCGCCTTCGTGCCATGGCGCTCGACTCGAACATGGACCACAGCATCACCTCGGCCGGGCGCTACCTCACCACCGCCAGCGCTGATCTGGAGGCGTCGTTCAACGCCTTCGCGGACTGGTGCGCCCGCACGGCGAACTGCCCGCTGCACGGCCAGGACGTCCGTGCCCGCTGGGACGCGCTGCACGCCAAGGCCGAGGCGGGCACGCTGACCGACCCCGGCACCGGACAGGTGATCTCCGCGAATGCGCTGCGCAACGAGCTGTTCAGGGCGATGTACGGCCCGTCGAGCAGTTGGTACGGCATCGCCACTCGGCTGCGCTCTTTGTCGGAAGGCAGCGGCACCGCGCCGTCGCCGATGACCAAGACGGCGGCCACGGGCGAGCTCGCGGGCAACTCCAACCAGGCGATCTGGTGCGGGGACTGGAAGTGGCGGGTCAACGGCTACCGCGACCTCAAGGCGTTCCGCGAGCAGGCCGCCGCGGTCGCCCCGCACACGAAGCTCATCGGGTACTGGTCCGACGTCACCCAGTGCCTCGGTTGGCCCGGCAAGGTCAACAACCCGCAGCACCGGCTGTCGATCCGCGACGCGCCGAAGATCCTCATCCTGAAGTCCGCCGCCGACGTCGGGACGCCGTCGGCGTGGAACTTCGCCGCGGCCAGGCAGATCCGCAACTCCGTGCTGTTGAGCTACGACGGCGTCGGCCACGCCCAGTACTGGCAGAGCCCCTGCATGCAGGCCCACACCGACCGGTACCTGATCGACCTCGTCACGCCCGCGCCCGGCACGCACTGCGCCGCGGTCTACCCGACCGCTCCGCCGGCGACCGTCAGCGTTGCCGAGGCCGCACCCGCGGCGGCCTCGCAGCACCTGGCCGGACGTTCAGGAATGGCAGTGTGAAGCCGTGCCGTGACCGGGCGGCGGCACGTCCAACGACGGGTTCCGGTCGAAGAACCCGGCCGGCTTCAACGAGAACCCGACGTACTCGCACGGCATGATCGGCCAGTCCTCCGGCCGAGGCAGGTGCGAGGTGCCGAACGTGTGCCAGAGCACGACGTCGGTGTTGACGAGGTCGCGTTCCTGCCGGACCCAGGTGCCGATGCCGTCACCGGGGTGCTGGTTCGGGTAGTCGCCCGCCGCGTGCAGCTCCTTCGGGTCGTAGCGGGTGACCCACAGGTGGTGGCGGGCGAACTCGGCGCGCCGGGCCAGGTCGCTCTCCGGCGCGGCGAGCAGGGTCGGGCCGACGAACGGCACGAGCTTGTAGCCGACGGGCTCGCCGAAGCGGTTGACCACGTTGGGGTTGACCACCTTCCACGTTCTGGCGGTCTGCGGCGAACACGCGCGGCGGGCGTCGCGTTCGTTCGTGATCTGGGTCTTGCGGGCGACGATGCGTTGCCGTGCTCGTTGCCCGGGCCCATGGGCAGGCCGACGGCGTCGACCTCCAGCACCGTGTTGCCCGGTCCGTCGATCTCCAGGTCCAGGCGCATGTTGAACAGGTGCTGGTGGTTGGGCGCGTCGAGCTGCGGCGCGACGAGCGTGCCGAACTCCGGTGTCGTGCCGGGCGCGATGGCGCGGGTCTGCACGATGCCGGTCAGCTTGCTCTCGAACTGGATGGTGCCGTCGAGGTAGAGGTACCAGAAGAAGCCGTACTCGTAGTTGCCGATGGTGTGGATGGCGGAGACGACGAACCGGCGGGACCGGCGGACCTCCGGCGCGCCCGCGTAGCGGAAGTTCCAGTGCTTCCAGAGGATTCCGTAGTCCTCCTCGTGCATGCAGATCGCGTTGGTGATCGTCTGCGGCGTGCCGGACTCGTCGGAGAGCACGGCGTCGAGGTAGCGGATCTCGCCGAGGCAGTCGCAGCCGAGCGACAGCGACCCGACGGTCTTGCCGAGGTTGTACTCGCCCGCGTCGAACACGTTGCGGAAGTAGAAGTCGTCGCTGGTGTCGCCGTAGGGCACGACCATCTCGCTGATCGCCGCGCGGTGCAGCACCGAACGCCGCCGGTCACCGTCCAGATAGGACACGTCGCTGAGCACGAGGCCCTCGACGGCGTCGATGTGCGCGTGCAGGCGCCAGCGCTGCCACTCGATGACGTTGCCGCTGACCGTGAACGACGGTCCTTCCGGCTGGGTGATCTCCAGCGGCCGGAGGTCGGTGCGCAGCGGGCCGACGCTGCCGGCGTCGTAGTTGCCGCTCTCCGGCGGCAGCGGGATCACCTCGCCCTCCTGGATCGCGGCGACCGACTTCTCGTTGCAGTCGATGACGAACACCAGGTTGCCCACCGGCCTCGCGTAGCCGTTGTCCTCTCCGAACTCGCGGACGTAGGCGCTGGCCCGCATGATCCGCCGCTTCGCCGACACCCCGTCGACCGGCAGCGTGCCGGTGGACCACGGGTCGATCTGCAGCAGGTCCAGGTCGTGCACGCCGTGCCGGGCGAGTGCCGCCACGGCGGCCGGGTCCTTGCGGACGATGTCCTCCAGCTCCAGGATCTCCTCGATCATGATGCCCGGCTGGACGTCGGGGACGTGCTGCCAGCGGGTGATCTCACCGGTGGCCAGGTCGACGGTGGCCTCGTAGGTGGCGGCGTCCGCGCGGTCGTAGACGACGAGGAACGCGGAGCGCGCGACCGGCGCGCCCGGTGTCCAGTCCCGCACGACCTGCTTGTCCGGCAGATCCGTGCGCACGACCGGGAACCGCGCTTCGGTAAGCTCACTGCGATGTTCGCGCACGGCGGCGACGGCGGTGGTGATCTCGTCCGGGGTGAGCGGGTCGTAGGGGTGCCTGAGCGGCGGGTGTGGGCTCATGATCGTCCTCTGGGTGGGGAACTGGAGGTGCTTGTTCAGGCTGGGCGCGGTTCGTCCTCGAGCGCCAGTGCGGGACGGCGCGAGGTGACGACCAGGGACCAGATCACCCCGGCGGCGATCCAGGCACCGAGCGCCCACGGCACGGTGTCGAGCGGGCTGGCGGCCTTGTAGACCGCGCCGAACACGGCACCTGCCGCGACCAGCACACCGGCGGTGGCTGCCAGGACCAGCTTGGTGCGGTTCACCTCGTGCCACAGGCCGCGTGCACCCGCGACGCACATGGCGAGGTACATCAGGGCCAGTCCGGCGCCGGCGAACCCGGCCATCCACCCGAACATCGGCGCCCACTGGGGCTGCAGCACGTCCGGTTGCCCGGTGGCCCGGGAGAACAGGCCGTCGGTGAGCGCCACCAGCACGATCGCGGCCACGGACACGACCGCGAGCAGGCCGGCCGCGACGACCGGGGTCCGGCGGCGGTGATGCGTCGTCGCGAGGGCGGCGGGCAGGCGTCCCGCCCTGGCCATGGCGAGCAGCCCGCGGGTCGCCGCCACGCAGACGCCGATGGCGACCGCGGCGACGTCCAGGATGATGATCACGAACACGAGGTCGCCGAACCACGTCGAGCCGAACTCGGGGCTGGAAGCGAGTGCCTGCAACGGGAACACGCTCGCCTTCCACGCCTCCGCGTCGAGGCCGAAGCCGACGGCCTGGGAGTACGAGGTGAGGATGAAGTAGGCGCCGCAGATCGTGAGCGACCACAGCACCGCACGGGGGACGTGCCGCTTCGGGTCGTCGGTCTCCTCGGCGAGGTTCGCGGCGGACTCGAACCCGATGTACATGTTGAAGCTGTAGAGCACGCCGTAGAGCAGCCCGAGCCCGTCGACGGCGAACGGGTTGAACGGCGTCGCCGACAAGCTGGTGCCGCCCTGGCCTCCCTTCGCGATGACCCACACCGCGAAGACCGCCACGATCGCCGCGGAGATCAGCACGAGGGCCAGCTGCGCCTTCACCGACACGTGCACCCCGATGACGACGGCGGCCATGACGAGCGCGACGAACACGAGTGCGAGCACCCACCAGGCGACGTCCACACCGAACGCGCTGCGCAGGAACTCCTCGGTCTGCCCGCCGAGCGCCAGGAACGTCGCCGCCGCCAGCACCGCCATCGCGCCGTAGTACAGCCACCCGGCGACGATGCCGGCACGCGGGCCGAAGGCGTCGCAGATGTACTCGTACAGCGAGCCGCACAGGTGGATTCGCTTGGCGTACTGGGCGATCACCCAGCCGGCACCGAAGATCCCGACGCCGGCGATGACGAGTGCGATCGGCGTGGCGACACCGGCGCCGCGACCGGTGGCCGACAGGCCGACGACCAGTGGCAGCAACGTGGCCACGGAGAAAACCGGGCCCATGAATCCGACGGACTGGGCCAGCACACCGGACATGGTGATCTTGGCGTGTCCTGGTGAAGCACTGGGATTATCGCTCATCTCGGCTCCCGCGGGGTGTGGAGAGGGCGCCGGACCACTTCCTCCGGCTGTACGATATCCGAACATGGCGTACGTTTAATGGACAGATCCTGATCGCGGGATTGCGTGATGTCAACACTTTTCGCGACGGTCCGCAATGCGCGAATCCACTCAGGACAGAAATCGCTCAGGCGGTCACGGACGGTTCCAGGCGCGGCGCGCCGACCACCTCTCGCCAGGCGTCGAACCCGTGCTGGAACGCCACGACACCGGCCTCCGGCAGCGCGATCTCGATGGCTTCCAGGATTTCCTTCGGTGAAACACCGATGTCAAGTGCGACCCGTATGTGACTTTTGATGTGCGCCTTGTCCGCTCGCAGGACGGTCAGGCTGAGGATGAAAAGAAGCTCTTTGACGTCACGGCCCAGCGTGCGCTGTTCCAGATAGGCCGCGCCGACGAGATCATCGGCGGCTTTGAGCACCGGCAGGTCGTTTGCGGCCATCACTTTGTGGTAGTCGAGCACATAACCGCGTCGGGCGACCATGTCGTCGAGATAGCGTTGCGCTTCGCTCATGGTGGAGGACTTTCTGTGCGTGCGGCGGGCAGCAGAACGCGGCTGGCCTGGCTCACCAGCAGAGTCCGCACGTTGCCGCGGAAGAGGGCGAAGTCCGGATCGGCGGCGAGACCCTGACGCCGTGCCGCCCGGTCGGAGAAGTCGTCGTACTGCCAGAGGTAGACGAGGGTGTTCAGGCCGCCGACGTCGACGGTGTAGACACCGAGCGGCGCACCGAGGTGACGGACCTGCGGCGCCCGTCCGGTGCGGTGCCACTCGTCGAGGTACCGCGGCACCCCGCCGGGCACGAGCACGTAGTCCCGTTGTTCGACGATCACGGCACCCTGCTTCCGACGAGCTGACCGGCGAGCAGCACGAGGGCGGCCCCGAAGTCGGCGGCGGTCGTCATCGCCGCCACGTAGCGGTCGGGCCGGACCAGCACGACGTCCCGGCCGCGTGCCTCGAACCAGGCCCGCAGTTCGTTGTGGACGTCCTCGACGACGACGGTTTCGCCGGCAACACAACGCTTTTCGTGGTGCCTGCGGCCCGCCCGCGACTCCACGACCTTGATCACCCGCGGCCGGAACCGGTCCACCACGGACAGTTCCGCGGCGGTCAGGCCGGCCAGCGGGTCGCACTCGAACCCGATCACCGCGAACCACGGTCCGAGCACGTCGTCGAGCCGGTGGCACGTGCCGTCCGCGGTCTCCACCGCGGGCTGGGCCATCATGCGCCCGACGCCGGGGAGTTCGGTCGCAGGCCGCTCCGGCACGACGAAACCGTTGCGGTGGTGGGGAACCGGCTTGAACCGCATCTCCAGCGTCCACCGCTTGACCGGCCCGGCCACGGCGGCCGTGCGCAGGAACAGGTCGCGTGCGCGGGCCACCGAGCGGCGGGTGGGGCTGATGATCCGGCCGAGCGTCGTGGAGAGGTCGATCATGGCCTGGGCGTGCGGGCGGCGTTCCAGGTCGTAGGTGTCCAGCAACGACTCGTCGGCCTTGTCCTGGATGATCGCGGCGAGCTTCCAGCACAGGTTGGTGACGTCGCGGATACCGGTGTTCATGCCCTGCCCGGCCCACGGCGGCATCAGGTGCGCCGCGTCGCCCGCCAGCGCGACGCGACCTTCGACGAAACGCTCGGCGATGCGGGAGTGGTGCGTGTACACCCGCGCCCGGATCACCTCCACCACACCTGGATCACGCACGTGGTGGCGCAGCAGGTCGTTGACGCGGTCGGGGGCGAGCATCTCGTCCGCGTCCTCGCCGGGAAAGAGCATGAACTCCCAACGGCGGTGGTCATCGGGCAGATGCGCGCACACGTACGGTCGGCGCGGATCGCAGTGCAACGCGGTGTACGGCGCGTCGAGCGGGTCGTTGGCGCAGTCGATCACGACCCACTTGCGCTCGTGCGTCTTGCCTTCCAACGCGATGCCGAGCTGGGTGCGGATCGGGCTGCGGCCACCGTCGGCCGCGATCACGTACTCGGCGCGGACCTCGTGCCGCTCACCGCCGCCGGTGATCAGGTCGAGCGTGACGCCGTCGGCGTCCTGCCGCAGCTGCCGCATCTCGGTGCCCAGCAACACCTGCACGTGCGGGAAGCGGGCGAGACCGCGGCGCAGCACGGCCTCCGCCCGCGGCTGCATGAAGATGTTCCGCTTGTACCAGCCGAACTCCTGCGCGGCGGGGCGGATGTCCGCGAGGCAGCGTCCCGAGCCGTCGAAGAGCTTCAGCGGCACGTTCTGGATGGTGCCGCACAGGATCTCGTCCACCAGCCCGGCGGTCTGGAACGTGCGCAGGCTCTCGTCGTCCACGCCCGCGGCCCGCGGGTAGTCGACGATCTCGGTCTCCCGGTCGATGATCAACGTCGGCACGCCGTAGCCGCCGAGCAGGTTCGCCGCCGTGACCCCGACGGGCCCCGCGCCGACGATCACGACCGGCACCGAGGCCGGCGGCACGCCGCTCATCGCGTGATTCCGGTGAGGAAGTCGGTGACGTGCTCGACGAACTCCGCGGGGTTGTCGTCGTGGGCGTAGTGGCCGGCGTCGTCGATCTCGGCCCACCGCAGCAACGGCTGCCGCTCCGCCATGCGCACGCACGTGTCCACCGGCAGGAAGTCCGAACGGGCGCCGCGCAGGACCAGGGTCGGGCACCGCAACGCCGCGACGCACGCCCACAGGTCGACCGACCGGCCGGGATCACCGCCGCGCCTGGCCTCGGCGATCCCGGCCATGTCCGACTTCCACTCCCACCCGCCGCCGGCACGGGACCGCACGGTGTGCTCGATGCGGGAGGCGAGCGCGTCCTCGGTGATGTCCGGGCGGATCCGGCGCCAGTAGGCGCGGACCTCGTCGAGCGAGGCGAACCCGTCCGGCGTGGCGGCGAGCTCCCGCAGGATCCGGTCGGCACCCTCGGTCTCGGTCGACGACCCCGGCCCGATGTCCTCGACGACCAGTGCCTCGACCTGGCCGGGATGCCTTGCCGCGTAGGCGTAACCGACCGTGCCGCCCATGGAGTGCCCGACGATGCCGAACCTGGTGAGCCCGAGGTGGGCGACCAGGCCTTCGACGTCGCCGAGGTAGGCGCCGGTGAAGTACTGGCGTTCCGGGTCCCACGCGCTGTCGCCGCGGCCGCGGAAGTCCGGCGCGATGACGCGGTGCGTGCGGCTCAGCACCTCCGCGACCGGTTCCCACGTCTGGGCGTAGCTGCGCAGTCCGTGCAGCAGGAGCACGGCCGGTGCCTCCGCGTCACCCCACTCCAGGTAGTGGTGGACCAGGCCGTTGAGGGACACCAGGTGGCTGGTGGGTTTCATCGCAGGCCGTCCACGCCCTGCACCTCGTCCGCGGTGAGACCGCCCAGCCGGGCGTGCAGCCTGCCGCGGGAGGCGAAGGCGAAGGCGATGACGACCTCGTCCGGCCGGGGCGCGTCCCCGAAGCCGATCGAGATCGTGTCGTAGTTCGACCGCACGTACAGCGCGTCCTTGTGCGCCAACGGGATGTCGATGGTCGTGCCGGCCGCCGCGACCTTGCCGCTGGAGGGCACCCAGGACTTGCCGCCACCGACGGCGTCGCGCACCGGATCGGCGAACAACTGCGTGAGGAACGCGTTGCCGTGCTCGTACTCGCCGTTGACTCCGACGACGCACGCCTTGCCGTAGCTCTGGATCGGCACGCCGCCGCCCGCCGCCTCGACCGCCCGCCGGCCGACCTCGTGACCGAGCTGGTCGGACTTGGCCACGATGTCGCTCAGGTCCGCGCCGAACCGGCCCGCGTACGGGTTGTGCACCGCGGCGGCGATGACGATCCTGCGGACCGAGGCCCCGTCGGCGAGCTGCCCGGTCTCGGTGGCCAGCACGTCCTCGACGTGGGTGAACCACTTGCGGACGTGGTAGGGCCCGAAGTTCGCTTCTGGCATGGGTTTTTCCGTCTCCTCTGGCGGGTCAGGTGTAGAGCGGGTCGAGCGCCACCGGCTCGCTGGGCGCGTTGTGCTCGCCCAGCACGCGCTGTCCTTCCTCGTCGTCGGTGACGGTCTCGACGAAGAACTCGAACCGGTTGCCGTCGGGGTCCTCGAAGTAGAGGCCGAACCCCACCTTGTGGTCGGTGGTCTTGACGACCTTGACCCCCTTGGACAGCAACATGCCGTACAGCCGACGCAGGTCGTCGAGGTCGCCCTCGACCTCCAGGCCGTAGTGCTGCAGGCCGAGGCCGCCCTGCTGCGCGCCCTCCTCCGCGCGGATCAGCGCGAGGTCGTGGTGCTTGCGGCCGAAGGAGAGGAACACCCACTGCGGTCCGCGCGCGGTGATCTTCATGTTCAGCACGTCCGCGAACCACTGCGCGGACGCTTCCGGGTCGCGCACGAACAGCGACAGGTGGGTGCGGACGATCGACGGTGTGACCATGAGCGTTCTCCTTGTTCAGTGCTGGGCGACGGGCGGGGCGGCGGCCACGGCCGGGGTCCACGCCACATCGGTGATCTCGGGGAACTCCCGCCACTCCTTGGTGAAGGTGCGGCCGCCGTCGGTCGAGCGCAGCAGGTGGCCGTACTTGGTGCCGGCGAACACGAGGTCCGGGTCGGCGGAGTGCGTGCCGAACGCCCAGACCGTCGAGTTCGGCGGCACGTCTGCGGTGGACTCGGTCCAGGTCTGCGCCAGGTCGTCGGAGCGGAAGATCATGGTCCGCGTGCCCGGTGTGCCGTCACCGATGCCGAGCAGCAGGGAGTTGGTGCCGGGGATGCGCGCGACGAGCCGCGTGTAGTAGATGCCCCAGGTGGACTTCGTGCCGGTGCGGGTCCACGTCACCCCGTCGTCCTGGCTGACGAAGATGGCGTTGACCACCAGGCAGACGATCGTCTTGGGCGGTCCGTCGAGCACCAGTACGCAGTGGATGTCGGAGGGGTTGACGCCCTCCGGCCCGTCGACGCGCTCCCACGTGTCGCCGCGGTCGCGGGTGAGCCACAGGCCGCCCTCCTCGACGCCGAACCAGGCGGACTTGCCGTCCACGTGGTCGTAGGCGGCGGTGAGGATGCGCGGCTTGCTCACCCCGGCGCAGCGTTCCGGCAGCACGGGGGAGAGGCGGTCCCACGTGACGCCGCCGTCGGTGGTGCGGTACATGGCCGCACGGGCGGGGGCGCCGGTGCCGATCAGCATGCTGTCCGGGTCGTTGGGGTCGATCGCGATGGACCACACCTGCTGGTCGTTGAACGGCGAGTCCACGCGGGTCCAGCGGGTGCCGCCGTCGTCGCTGCGGCCGAGCCCGGCGTCGGCGCCCGCGAAGATCACCTCGGGCCTGGCCGGGTGCACCGCGAGCGCGCGGACCACGGAGTCGAACTCCAGGGCCTGGTCGAGCGGGATGCGGTGCCAGGTCGCGCCGTCGTCGTTGCTGCGCAGCACTCCCTGTCCCGCCGTGCCGACCAGAATGGTTCCTTGCATCGGGATTTCTCCTTCGCGATCAGAGGAAGATGCCGCGGGTCAGGCCGCCGTCGATGCCGATGGACTCGCCGGTGATGCCGCCGGAGCCGGGCGAGGCGAGGAAGCAGACGGCGTCGGCGACCTCGTCGGCGGTCAGCACGCGCCGGATCGGCGTGCGGTCGATGAAGTTCTGCTCGACCTGCTGCGGCGTGATGCCCTCGGCGGCGGCGTTCTTGGCGTACAGCTCGTGGATGTGCTCGGTCTCGACCACGCCGGGGTGCAGCGTGTTGATCGTGATGCCGTCCGGGCCGAGCTGGTCGGACAACGCCTTGGTCATGTGCACGATCGCGAGGTTGCGCATGCCGGACAGCGCGTGGCTGGACCGGCCGGTCAGCCCGCCGATGTTGACGACGCGGCCGTAGCGGTGCGCCCGCATGATCGGCGCGACCGCCTTGACGCACCGGAAGTACCCGACCACCTTGGTGTTCAGGTCGGCGAGCAGCGCGTCCGGGTCGGCGCTGCGGATGTCGTTGCGCACCAGTCCCGCCGGGGCGGCGGCGCCGTTGACGAGGATGCTCACCTGGCCGACCTCGTTCGCCGTCTCGGCGAGGTTCAGCACGGAGTCCATGTCGGTGGTGTCGGCGGAGACCGGCACGACCCTCCCGCCGAGCTCGTCGGTGATCTCCTCGGCCGCCAGGTCCAGCACGGACCTCCGGCGTGCCGCGATGACGACCGCCGCGCCGCGCCGCACGAGCGCGCGCGTGACGGCCTTGCCGATGCCCAGCCCGCCACCGGTCACGATCGCGACCTGGCCGCTGAGATCCTGTTGCGTCATCTGTGACTTCTTTCGTGGACACCCTGGCCTTCAGGCCGGGGAAGAAACGAAACCCCTGCGGAGCACGGCATGGGGCGGTGAAAACCCTGCGGCGCGAGCTGCAGGAATCCCCTCGTTCACGAGGGGGAGGAAGTCAAGTCAGGTTCACCCACACGCTCTTGGTCTCGGTGTACTGCTCCAGGACGCCGCGGCCCATCTCGCGGCCCCAGCCCGACTGCTTGTAGCCGCCGAACGGCGACGCGGGATCGGTCAGGTTGAAGCAGTTGATCCAGACCGTGCCCGCCTTGATCGCGCCGGCGACGCGGTGCGCCTGCGTCAGGTCGTTGGTCCACAGCCCCGCGGCCAGCCCGTAGGGGGAGTCGTTGGCCTTGTCGACCAGGTCGTCGACCTCGGTCCAGCGCATGGCGACGAGCACCGGTCCGAAGATCTCCTCCCGCACCACCTTCATGTCGTGCGTGGTGTCCGCGAGGATCGTCGGTTCGAGGAAGAAGCCGTCCGCGTGCTCCTCGCCCAGGCCGCGCGGCCGCGAGCCACCGGTGGCGAGACAGGCGCCCTGGTCCAGTCCGGACTCCACATAGGACTTCACGGTGGCGAGCTGCCTGGCCGAGACCAGCGGCCCCATCTGTGTGGCCGGAGCCTGGCCCGGCCCTACGACGATGTGGCGCGCGTGATCGACGAGCGCGGCCATCACGTCGTCGTAGATGTCGGAGTGCACGTACAGCCGTGACCCGGCCGTGCAGGTCTGGCCCTGGTTGAAGAAGATGCCGTCGGAGGCCGCGGCGGCGACCGCGACCGGGTCGGCGTCCGGGAACACGATGTGCGGCGACTTGCCGCCCAGCTCCAGCGAGACCTTCTTCATGTTGCCGAGCGCGGCCCTGGTGACCGCGCGCCCGGTCTCGGTCGAACCGGTGAACGCGACCTTGTCCACGCCGGGATGCGCGGCGATGGCGGCACCGACCACACCACCGGTCCCGGTGACGACGTTGAGCACGCCGGGCGGGAACCCCGCCTCCTCGACCAGTTCCACGAGCCGCAGCGTGGAAAGGCAGGTCTCCTCGGCCGGCTTGAGCACGACCGCGTTGCCCGTGGCCAGCGCGGGTGCGAGCTTCCACGCGGCCATCGACATCGGGAAGTTCCACGGCACGATCGCGCCCACGACACCGATCGGTTCGTGCACGGTGTAGTTGAGGACCTTGAGGCCGTTGCGCGGCGACAGCGGGATGGTCGAGCCCTCGAACTTGCTGGGCCAGCCCGAGAAGTAGCGGAACAGCTTCGCGGTCGTGCCGACGTCCACGGCCCTGGCGACCGCGACCGGTTTGCCGTTGTCCAGCGACTCGATGAACGCGAGCTCGTCGGCGTTGGCCTCGACGAGCTCCGCGAGCCGGTGCAGCAGCTCGCCGCGCTGCAAGGGGTTGATGTCGCGCCACGCCGGGTCGGCGAGCGCCGCCCGTGCCGCGGCGACGGCGTCGTCGACGTCCGCGGCCGTACCACTGGCCACTGTGGACAGCCGGCGTCCGGTGGCGGGGTTGATGGAGGGCATGGTCCGGCCGGACTCGCTCGGCCGCCATCGGCCGTTGACGTACAGGCCGTGCTCGCGAGCCAGGAACGAGGCGACGCCGAAGGGTGCCGGTGCGGACAGGAAGGTCGTGTCGGTCACGAGGTGCTCCCGGTGCGGGTGGGAAGGCCGGAGGTCACAGGGCCATCTCGACGAGGTGGGGGCCGCCGGTCGCGGCCGCGTCGGTCAGCGCCTTGCGCAGGTCGGCGACGGTGACGGCCCGGACGGCGGGCACGCCGAACCCGGCCGCCAGCGCCACCCAGTCGACGCACGGGTCCGCGAGGCTGGTCAGCGCCTCCGCCTGCGACCCGAACTCGGCGTTGCCGTGCCGCCCGAGCTCGGTGCGCAGCACGTTGTAGGTGTGGTTGGCGGCGATCAGGACGATCACGTTGGCGCGCTCGCGGCTCATCGACCACAACGCCTGCGCGGTGTAGAGGCCGCTGCCGTCCGACTGCAACGCGATCACCGGCCGGTGCGGTGCGGCGATGGCGGCCCCGAGCGCACACGGCAGCCCTTGCCCGATGGCGCCGCCGGTGTTGGTCATCACCGTGTGCGTCACCGCGGACGCCGACTCGGTGTAGAACGGGTATCCGCTCGTGCCGCCCTCGATCGACACGATCGCGTCGTCCGGCAGGCACGCCGCGACCACCCTCCCGATGACCCGCCCGGTCAGCGTCTCGGTGTCGTCCGGCGGTGCGGTTTCCGGTGCGGTGGCGGCGATCGGCGTGGTGGCGCCGATGAGGTCGGCGAGTTCCACGAGCGCCTGCTCGGCGTCCTCGATCGGATGCGCGAGCCTCGCCAGAGTGCCCGGCGCGGTGAGAACGCTCGGCACACCCTCGTAACCGAAGTACGCGACCGGGTCCTCGGCGCCCGCGACGACCACCACGTCCGCTTCGCTCAGCACCGCGGCGGCGGTCTCGGGGAAGTAGGGCAACCGGTCGATGGCCGGCAACCCGCCGCCGCGGTCGACGCGCGCGGGGAACGTCTCGCAGTGGAGCGCGGCGCCGGTGGCCGCCGCGATCATCCCGGCGGCCTGCTGCCCGATGCGCGTCAAAGCGTTGCCGCCCAACAGGAACAGCGGTCGCTGCGCGTCGCGGAGCCGTTGTGCGACTTCCTCGAGGTGATCGACCGCGACGATGGGACGCCGTGCGTGCGGTGCGAGATCGGCCTGTGACCGTGGCGCCGTGGCCTGCTGGTGGTCGGCCGGCACGATCAGCGTCGAGACGCCGCGCCGCTGGTGGGCCTCGGCGATCGCACCGGTCGTGGTGGCCGCGACGCCCGCGCGGTCGGTGACGTGGTGGACCGTCCCCACGGTCGCGGCGAGGGCCGCGATGTCCGACGTCAGCGGCGCGTCGAACGGCAGGTGCCAGCTGGTGTGATCGCCGACGACGTTGACCAGTGGCGTGTTCGCCCGGCGCGCGTTGTGCAGGTTCGCCAGGCCGTTGGCCAGCCCCGGCCCCAGGTGCAGCAACGTCATCGCGGCGTGCCCGGTGATGCGCGCGTAACCGTCCGCCGCGCCAGTGCACACGTTTTCGTGCAGACCGAGCACCGCCCGGATGCCCGGCACCCGGTCCAGCGCGGCCACCAGCGGCATCTCGGTCGTGCCGGGGTTGGCGAAGCAGACGCGCACGCCCGACTGCGCTGCGGCGAGCACGAGCGACTCGGCGCCGGTGAGGACGTCTTCAGCCACGGCTGTCTCCCGGAAGAGTGCGATAATCGTACATAGTGTTCGCTTATCGCCCAGAGAGTAGACGCTGCTGCCGCGGTGGGGAAGCCCGCAGTTTCGGATCGGTTCGCGCGCACGCGAAAACACCCGGCCTGGCGACGCAGACCGGGCGTGGCGGGAAAAGCGTTGCTACGCGGGCGTTTCCGCGCTGAAGTCGCTGGAAAGTCGGCGTGCGGCCTCGCTGGCGGCCGACATCACGAGCTCGGGCACCCCGGGATCGGAGACCTCGGTCCCGAGCTGCACGATCCCGATGCTCGCGCTGGCCCACTCGGACGTGCTGATCGGCGCCGCCACCCCGAGCGCCCCCGGCTGCAGCACCCCGACGCTCAGCGCGTACCCCTGCGAACGCGCGAGCCGCACGATCGAGGAGTCGTCGTCCGAGGGCGGACGTCCGGCGAGGATGGCCACCCCGTCCGCGCCCAGCTCCAGCGCGTGCCGCGCGCCCTGGCGCAGCGCCAGGTGGAACGTGCTCTGCGGCGGTTCCTCGGTCAGCAGGATCAGCGCCTCGTCGCCGTCGGCCACGCTCAGCAGCGACGTGCTGTTCGTCTGCGTGCTGAGCCGGCGCAGGATCGGCAGGACCACCGCCTGCAGGCGCGGGCGCAGCCGGCTCGCCAGCTCCGAGATGCCGATGCCGAGCACGTACCGGGTGCCGATGCGGCCGACCAGGCGGTGGGCTTCGAGGGTGCGCAGCAGCCGGTAGACCACCGCGCGGGCGGTGGCGAGCTGTTCGGCCAGTTCGCCCGCGGTGAGGCCGTCGCTGTGTTCCGCCAGCAGCGACAACACCTTGAGCCCGCGGTCGAGCGTCTGGGAGATCTCCCCGCCTGCAGAACTCATCGCGTGCTCGTCCTTCTTGACTGGTCGGTCAGTAGCTCTGTTTAGCACAGCGGCCCGCCGGTGATTGACCGGTCGCCGATCTCTCGCTTAGTGTACGACTATCGACCACTAGGGACGGTAATCGGACATGTCGCAGCGATCAGTCGCCGAGGCGCTCGCCCGGAAGCTCCCCGCCATGCCGTTCGTCGCAGGGCATTGGCAGTCTCACTCCTCAGCTCAGCCGTTCGACGTCGTCGACCCGGTGACGGAGCAGACCCTCACCGCGGTGGTGGAGGCGGACGCGGCGATGGTGGACCGCGCCGTCGAGTCCGGCCACGACGCCCTCGACGGTGAGTGGGGGCGCATGGACGGCGCCACCCGCGGGGAGTTGCTCCACACCTTCGCGCGGCTGCTCGAAGAGCGCGCGGAGGACTTCGCGAACGTCGAGTCGCTCGACGTCGGCAAGCCGGGGTTCGAGCCCAGGGTGATCGACCTCCCGCAGGCGGTGGCCACGTTCCGGCACTACGCGGGCTGGGCCGACAAGCTGACCGGGCAGACGATTCCCACGTCCGGCTACATGGGACGGTCCACTCTCAGCTACACGGTCCGGCAGCCGATCGGGGTCGTCGCCGCGATCACGCCGTGGAACTCGCCCACGATGATCGGCGCGTGGAAGATCGCGCCGGCGCTCGCGGCCGGGTGCGCGGTCGTGCTGAAGCCGCCGGAGGACGCGCCGCTGACGTCGTTGATGCTCGCGGAACTGGCCGAGCAGGCCGGTTTTCCCGCCGGCGTGCTCAACGTCCTGCCCGGACGCGGTGTCACGACCGGCAACCTCCTGATCAACCACGCCGGCGTCGACAAGATCTCGTTCACCGGCAGCCCGGAGACCGGGCAGATCGTCGCGACCGCCGCCGCGAAGGGGTTCCGGCCCACCACGCTCGAACTGGGCGGCAAGAGCCCGCAGATCGTGTTCGCCGACGCCGGCCTGACCGCGGCGGCGGACGGGGTGGCCGCCGGTGTCTTCGCCAACCAAGGTGAGGTGTGCGCGGCGGGAAGCCGGATCCTGGTGGCCCGCGACATCTACGACGACTTCGTGGACCTCCTCGCCGAACGTGCCGCGAAGGTGGTCCTCGGCGACCCGTTCGACGAGGGCACCACCATGGGCGCGCTGATCAACGCGAGACAACGCGACCGCGTCGCGCACTACGTCGAGCGGGGCCGCGAGGAAGGCGCGCGCGTGGTCGCTGGAGGCAGCAGGCCGGACCGCGCCGGGTTCTTCGTCGAACCCACGCTGTTCGCCGACGCGTCGAACACGATGACCATCGCCCGCGAGGAGATCTTCGGTCCTGTTGGGACGATCATCCCGTTCGACGACGACGAACAGGCGATCGCCATCGCCAACGACAGCGACTACGCCCTCGCCGCCACGTTGTGGACCACCGACCTCAGCCGTGCCCACACCCTGGCCCGCCGGGTCGACGCCGGTGCCGTCGCGGTCAACGGCTGGTCCCCGCTCGACCCGCGACTGCCGTGGGGCGGCTGGAAGCTCAGCGGTCACGGCCGCGAGCTCGGCCTCGCGGGGCTCGAGGCCGACACCGAGCTCAAGACCATCACGATCGTCCTTTGACCACAACGGAAAGGGAACACCGAATGCCTGCCCGCGTACTCGTCACGTACTACAGCGCGACCGGCTCCGTGCACCGGCTCGCCGAAGCCGTCACGGCGGGAGCGGAGGACGCGGGCGCCGAGGTCCGCCTGCGCCGCGTCGCCGAGCTCGCCCCGGAGGAGGCCATCGCCTCGAACGCCGACTGGGTGCGGCACCGCGACGAGACCGAGGGAATTCCCGTCGTCACCCTGGACGACCTGGCGTGGGCCGACGGCTACGCGTTCGGCACGCCCACCCGCTACGGCGCGCCCGCCGCGCAGCTCAAGCAGTTCATCGACACCGCGAGCAGCCTGTGGCACGAGGGCAAGCTCGCCGACAAGCCGGTCACCACGTTCGTCTCGTCCGCGGAGCTGCACGGCGGCCAGGAGGCCACGATCCTGTCGCTCAACAACGTCTTCTACCACTGGGGCTGCGTGATCGTCCCGCTCGGCTACACCGACGACGCCGTCTACGCGGCGGGCGGCAACCCGTACGGCACCTCGTGGCCCGCGGGCTTCCCGTCGACCATGCCCGACGAGAAGGTGCTGGAGTGTGCGCGCTTCCAGGGCCGGCGGCTGGCGCACTTCGCCGAGGTGCTCGCGGGCGCACGGGCCAAGGCCGCCTAGGCGCACGCACCGGGCCTGCTACGTCGATGAAGGGCTCCTTCCTGCACCTGGGGTCGATGAAGGAGCCCTTCATCGACGTCGATTCGACTCGAACGGCGCCCGGAGTTCCTTGCGGCAGAAAACATCATGTCGGTTAGCATGCGAGACCTCGCCAACCGACGGAGGTCTTCCGATGGCGGTTCTGCCCGCGCGGGTGTTGTTCGGTGCCGCCTACTACCACGAGTACCAGCCGTACGACCGGCTCAAGACCGACCTGGACCTGATGGTGGAGGCGGGTTTCACCGTCATCCGGGTCGGCGAGTCGGTGTGGTCGACGTGGGAGCCGGAGAACGGCCGGTTCGACCTGGAGTGGTTGCGGCCGGTGCTCGACGGCGCCCACGAGCGCGGCATCTCGGTCGTCCTCGGCACCCCGACGTACGCGGTGCCGCCGTGGCTGGCCCGCCAGTACCCGGAGATCGCGGGGGAGCAGGCCGACGGCCGCAGGGTCGGGTGGGGTGCGCGGCAGGAGGTCGACTTCACCCATCCCGCCTTCCGGTTCCACGCCGAACGGATCGCGCGCAAGATCGCCGGCCGGTACGCGGACCACCCCGCCGTCATCGGCTTCCAGGTGGACAACGAGCCGGGCATCCGGCTGCTGCACAACCACGGCGTCTTCCAGCGGTTCGTCGACCACCTGCGCACCACCTACGGCGACGTCGAGAACCTCAACCGCGCGTGGGGACTGGTGTACTGGTCGCACCGGCTGTCCACATGGGCCGATCTGTGGACACCGGAGGGCAATGCCCAGCCGCAGTACGACGTGGCGTGGCGGGCGTTCCAGGCCAGGCAGACCACCGAGTTCGTGGCGTGGCAGGCGGACATCGTCCGCGAGTACGCGCGGCCGGACCAGTTCGTCACCACCTGCCTGCACTACCCGCACGTCGCGCTCGACGACGCCGAACTGACCGAGCACGTCGACGTCACCGCGGGCAACCCGTACTACGACATGCAGGACGCGCTCACCCTGCCCGACCCCGACGAGTGCGAGCAGAGCTGGAAGACCAACGGCGTTTGGGCGTTCTACCGCGGCGCCGACTGGATCTTCTCGTCACGTCAGGAACCGTTCCTGGTCACCGAGACCAACGCCGGCAACATCAGCACGCCGTGGGACAACCGGCCCGCCTACAACGGCCAGTGGCGTCAGGCCGCGTGGGCGCTCGTCGGCCGCGGCGCGCGGATGATCGAGTACTGGCACTGGCACACGCTGCACTTCGGCGCCGAGACCTACTGGGGCGGCGTGCTCCCGCACAGCGGCAGCCCCGGCCGGGTCTACGCCGAACTGGCCCGGCTGGGCGCCGAGTTCGAGACCGCGGGCGCGACGGTCGCGGGCATCGAGCCGGACGCCGACATCGCCATCGTCTACTCGGCGCCCAGCAAGTGGTACATGCAGAAGTACCCGCCCTTGTCCACTTCGGACGGTGGACCGGACGGTGCCGCGTACCAGCGGATCTTCGACGCGTTCTACCGGGGTGCCTTCGAGGCGGGACGCCAGGTGCGGATGATCCACGCCCGGCAGCTGGCAGGTCTGGACCTGGCCGCGCACCCGGTGCTGGTCGTGCCCGCGCTGTACCTGGCCGACGACGAGACCGTCGACCGGCTCGCCGCCTACGCGCACGCGGGCGGTCACCTGGTCGTCGGGCCCCGCACCGCCTACGCCGACCACGAGGGCAGGGCCCGTCACGAGCACGCGCCCGGACGGCTCGTCGAGGCCGCGGGCGTCTACTACGACGAGTTCAGCAACCTCTCGAACGACCTGCGCGTGCTGGCCGCGGACGGGTTCGGCCTGCCCGCGGACGCCGTCGCCACCCGGTGGGTGGAGGGGTACACGGTCATCGACGCCGATGTGCTCGTGGAGTACGACCACCACCACTTCGGGCGTTGGCCCGCCGTCACGACGCGACGGCACGGCGCCGGTCGCGTCACGTGCGTCGGCACGGTGCCCGGCCGCGGTCTTGCCGCGGCACTGGCGAAATGGCTTGTGCCGGAACCGAAGTCGGGCTGGCCGGACCTGCCGGAGACGGTGACCGCGACGACCGGGACCTCACCGGACGGGCGCCGCGTGCACGTGGTCCACAACTGGAGCGGCGACCCCGTCGAGATCGCGGCACCGGTCGCGCTCACCGATCTGCTGGGCGGCGGCGCGATCCCCGCCGGTGGACCGGTCGAGCTGGCAGAGCGGGACGTGCGGATCTTCGTGACCGGGTGAGCTCAGCGCATCGTGACGGCACGCCAGAGTTCGGCGTTGTCGTGCGGGCCGATGCCGGGGCGGTTCTCCCGGTACCAGTCCACGATCCGCCGCCTGCCCGCGTCGGTGATGTGGTAGCCGAGGTGGTCGCCGACCGGTGCCCAGATCAGGTCCGCCGCCAGGGCCTGCTTGATGGCGTCCGGACGGCACAGGCTCTGCAGCAGCCACGGCCACACCATGCCCTGCGCGGTCATCCACAGCACGCGCAGCACCGCCGTTTCCGGTAGCTCCGGACTGTCGTTCGCCGCATTGTCGAAGAACCTGCCTGCTTGCATCCGAACCCCCGTTCTTTCCCACGCCTTTCGTAGTACGGCCTGCTCGTGGCTCTGGTTCAGGCCCGGGGGAAAATACTTTCGCGTCGAATGGGGTTCGGATCGATTCGATCAGCGCAGTTCACGCGCTCGCCCGGCGCACGAGCGAGGTGGGCAGCAACATCGACAGCGGCAGCTTCTCCTCACCGGCGAGCTCGGCGAGCAGCCGCCACGTCAGCGTGCGGCCGAACTGCTCCACGTCCTGGCGCACGGTGGTGAGCGGCGGCACGGCGGTCGAGGCGAGCACCGAGTCGTCGAACCCCACCACCGCCACGTCGTCGGGAATCCGGTAGCCGCGTGCCTGCAGCACCCGCAACGCGCCCAGCGCCATGATGTCCGCGGCCACGAAGACCGCGTCGAGATCGGGCGCCCTGCGCAGCAGCTCCTCCATCGCCCGCGCGCCGCTCTCGGGCGTGAAGTCGCTGTGCACCACCAGTTCCACGGATCTGCCGTGCTCGGCGAGCCCGCACCGCCAGCCGCTGAGCCGGTCCATGCCGACCGCCATGTCACGCGGGCCGGCGATCGTGGCGATCTTCTCCCGCCCGAGCGAGACGAGGTGGCGCACCGCGCCCAGCGCGCCGTTGAAGTTGTCCGAGTCGACGAACGGGACGGTGCCGCCCGCGAGCGGACGGCCGCCCACCACGATGGGCAGCCCCGCCTCGTGCAACGTCCGCGGCAACGGGTCCTCGCCGTGCAGGCTCACCACGAGCGCGCCGTCGACGTGCCCGCCGGTGAGGTAGGCGACCTGGTCCTGGCCGTCCAGCGGCTGGTTCATCATCAGCAGCAGCTGGACGTGCCGCCCGGTCAGCTCGGCGTGCACCCCGCGCAGCACGCCGGCGAAGAACGGGTCGGCGAGCACCCGGCTGCCCTGTTCGGAGATCACCAGCGCGATCGCGTTCGCCTTGCTGCCCGCGAGCGTGCGCGCCGCGTGGTTCGGGCTGTACCCGAGCAACGCGATCGCGCGGTGCACCGCCTGCCGTGAGCGTTCGCTGACGTACTTCTCGCCGTTGATCACCCTGGAGACGGTGGACTTCGACACCCCGGCCACGCGCGCGACCTCCTCGATGCGCGGGCCGGGGCGCCGACTCCTGCCTTCGGTCATGAGACGGCGACCAGCGCGTTGTCGCGGGCCACCCTGCTGTACCACCTCGCACTCATCTTCGGCGTCCGGATCTGCGTGTCGTAGTCCACGTGGACGATGCCGAACCGCTTCGCGTACCCCTCGGCCCACTCGAAGTTGTCCAGCAGCGACCAGCAGAAGTACCCGCGCAGGTCGACGCCCGCCTTGATCGCCGTGTGCGCGGCGCGCAGGTGCGAGGCGATGTAACCGGTCCGGTCGACGTCGTCGATCGCGCCGGAACCGGAGAAGTCGTCGCGGAACGCGGCACCGTTCTCGGTGATGTAGAGCGGAAGCCGCGGGTAGTCGTGGTGCAGCCGCAGCAGCACGGCGGTGAGGCCGTCCGGCCTGACCTCCCAGTCCATGTCGGTCCGGGGAGCGTCACGGCGGGGGAACGACGCGTGCTGCACACCGACCCACGGCGAGGGACCGGGTTCGCTGCCGTTGGGCGACGAACTGACGTAGTGCTCGGTGTAGTAGTTGACGCCGAGCATGTCCATCGGTGCGGAGATCACGCCGAGGTCGCCGTCCCGCACGTGCTCCCCGAACCCGAACGGCTCCAGGTCCGCGAGGATGTCCGCGGGGTACTCGCCGCGCAGCAACGGGTCCAGGAAGATCCGCTGCTGCAGCCCGTCGAGCCGGCGTGCGACGTCCAGGTCCGCCGGGTCGGCCGGATCGACCGGGATGATCGGGTACATGTTGAGCGTGATGCCGACCTTGGCCTCCGGCGCGGCGGCGCGGATGGTGTCGGCGGCGAGCCCGTGCGCGAGCAGCAGGTGGTGGACCGCGGCGACGGCGGCGGCGGGTTCGGTGCGTCCTGGCGCGTGCACGCCGGCGGCGTAGCCGAGGAACGCCGAGCACCACGGCTCGTTCAACGTCGTCCAGGTGCCGACGCGGTCACCGAGCGCCTCGACGACGCTGGCCGCGTAGTCGGCGAACCGGAACGCGGTGTCGCGCGCCGCCCAGCCACCCGACTCCTCGAGCGTCTGCGGCAGGTCCCAGTGGTAGAGCGTCGGCCACGGCACGATGTCGTGCGCCAGCAACGTGTCGACGAGCCTGCTGTAGAAGTCGAGCCCGGCCTGGTTGACCTCGCCGCCGTCCGGCCGCACCCGCGGCCAGGCGATCGAGAACCGGTAGGCCTTGAGCCCGAGCTCGGCCATCATCGCGACGTCCTGCTCGAAACGCCGGTAGTGGTCGGCCGCGGGCTCGCCGCAGTCGCCGCCGACGACCTTGCCGGGCAGCCGGCAGAAAGCGTCCCAAATGGAGTCGGTGCGGCCGTCGACGTCGGTCGCACCCTCCACCTGGAACGCCGCGGTCGCGGCTCCCCACAGAAAACCCTGCGGGAAAACAATGTTCTCCATTTTCACCCCTTGACGGCGCCCTGCATCACACCGGCGACGATCTGCCGCCCGAGGACCAAGAACACGATGAGAACCGGAACCGTTGCGAGCGTGGTTCCGGCGAGTACGAGCGAGTAGTCGACGTAGTAGCCGCTTTGCAGCTTTTCCAGGGCCA
>NZ_JBEXJN010000063.1:0-53777 GCF_040609115.1 Lentzea sp. NPDC004782 | reverse complement strand
TGTCCACGAGGTGGACAAAAGCGCCGTTCATCAAGAACTAGGCCGCAGTGCGCAGGTCGAAGCCGGGGACGGCGACCACCTCGGGCCGGATCGGGCAGTTCGCCGCGAGCAGGCGCCGGGCCAGGACGTGGTCGACGGGCTTGTTGACGGACTCGACGCCGAGCAGCTTGTCACCGGCGAAGCAGAACACGGAGAACGCGCCGGTCGTCGGATCCCCGGTGACCACCACGTTGTCGTGGCCGTCGGTGAGGCCGGCGATCTGCACCTTCATCGCGTACTGGTCGCTCCAGAACCACGGCACCTGGACGTAGGGCTCCGCCGATCCCCCGATCACCGCGGCGACGCAGCTCGCCTGGTCCACGGCGTTCTGCACGGACTCCAGCCGGACCTGCCGCGTGCCGTGCGGGAAGCGGGCGCAGTCGCCGATCGCGAAGATCGCCGGATCGGACGTGCGCAGCCGCGCGTCGACCACGATGCCGTCGTCGACCGTGAGCCCGGCCTCCCGCGCCAGTTCCACGTTCGGCACCACCCCGATGCCCGCGACGACGAGATCGGCGGGCAGCACCGTGCCGTCCGCGAGCACGACCTCACCGGGCCGCACTTCGGACACGGTGGCGTTGAAGAGGAACTTCACGCCTCGCCGCCGATGCACCTGTACGACGTGCTCGGCCGTGTGCTCGGAAAGAACCCGTGACAACGCACGGGGTTGTGCCTCGACCACGGTGACGTCACAACCGGCTTCGCTTGCCACGGCAGCGTGTTCGAGCCCGATGAACCCGGCACCGATCGCAACCACACGACCCTTGGGACGGGCGAAGTCGGCGTCCCCGATCGTGCGGATGGTGTGCGCCCCGGGAATCGGCCGCGGCCGTGAACCCGTTGCCAGCACGAGGTTCTCGTAACCGACGGCACGGCCCGAGCGCAGCACGGCGCATCGGGCCGCGCGGTCCACGGAGATCGCGGGATCGTCGAGCACGAGGTCGATGCCGTGCTCGGCGTAGTAGGTCTCCGGGCGGAACACCAGGTCGCCGACGCCGATGTCCCCCTGCAGGTAGGCCTTGGTGAGCGGCGGGCGCTGGTAGGGCAGCACGCCCTCGTCGCCGATCAGCGTGATGGTGCCGCGGTGTCCCAGTTCTCGCAGGGACACCGCGGCCTGGCAGCCCGCCTGACCGGCACCGACGATGACGACGGAAGCGTCGGTCATCAGTAGTTCCCCAGGCCACCGCAGACGTTGAGCGCCTGCGCGGTGATGGAGTTCGCGGTCTCCGCGGTCAGGTAGGTGACCAGGCCGGCGACCTCCTCCGGCGTGGAGTAGCGGCCGAGCGGGATCTTCGCGTTGAACCTCTCCAGGACCTCGTCCTCGGTGATGCCCCAGTGGTTGGCGTAACCCTGGCGCACCTTGCCCGCCATCGGCGTCTCGACGTAGCCGGGGCAGACGGCGTTGACCGTGATGCCGGTCTTCGCCAGTTCCAGCCCGACGGCCTTGGTGAAGCCGACGACGCCGTGCTTCGACGCGCTGTACGGGGAGGCGTAGATGACGCCCTGCTTGCCGCCGGTGGACGCGATGTTGATGATGCGGCCCCAGTCGCCCTGGTTCATCCTGCCGGTGGACAGGACTTCCTTGGTGACGCGGAAGACGCTGTGCAGGTTGGTGTCGATGACGTCGGTCCAGATGTCCTCGTCCAGCGTGGCGATCTCGCCGCCACCGCCGCGGCCGGCGTTGTTGACGAGGATCTCGATGCGGCCGAACGTCTCCACGGCCTTGGTGACGGCCTTGCGGATGTCCTCAGTGGACTTGACGTCACAGGTGGTGCCGTCGGCCTCGTACCCGTCCTCACGAAGCTGCTTGACCGTGGAGGCGACGTTCTCCGCGTCGCGCGCGACCACGAACACCGCATGGCCCGCCGCGCCGAGCGACTCCGCGACGGAGAGGCCGATTCCGCTGGTTGCGCCCGTGACGAAGGCGACCCGTCGAGTCATGGTTCAACGCTCCTCAGAGTTGCTTCTCGGGAAGGTGGACGACGAGCCCGTCCATCTCCTCGGTGACCGGGATCTGGCAGCTCAGCCTGCTGTTGTCCTGACGGGGGCTCGCGGTGACGCAGAGCAGGCCGTCCTCCAGGTCGTGCATCGCGGGCAACGGTTTGGTGTTGTCCCTGTCGACGTAGATGTGGCAGGTTCCGCACGTCGCGCCGCCGCCGCACTGCGCCAGGATGCCCTCGACGCCGGCGAGCTTGGCGCCGCGCATGATCGAGTTGCCCGGCTCGACGTCGACGACCGACGACGTCCCGTCCGGGTGGACATAGGTGATCTTGGCCATCGCGGTATCTCCCCACGCACTCGGCTCGCCGGACATGCACGAAGGTGCCCGTGCGGACTGGGGATCGCCTGGAACTCCCCTGGAACGCGTTCGAGACCTCCTCTAGGGCCTTTTGCGACCCTCACAAGCCGACGCAACCGACGCGGAGGTCTTACCGTGCCCGACGCACTGCAGGAGTTCTACGAACAGCGACCGCAATGGTCCGCGCCGTCGGCGGAAGACGGCCTCGAGCGCGCCACCATCTCGGTGCCCCGCGACTACAGCGAGCCCGGTGGTGCTCAGCTCACCATCGCCCTTTCCCGTCTCCGCGCGACGAATCCCGCCAAGCGCCGCGGTGTGCTGCTCTCGGTCAACGGCGGTCCCGGCGGCGACAACGGTGAAGGTCTCAAGCTGCCGCTGCAGTTCCCGGACGCGGTGCGCGAGGCGTACGACCTGATCGGCTTCGACCCGCGGGGCACCGGCGAGTCCACCAGGCTCTACAGCGAGGTCGTGGTGCCCGTGGCGCCGTTCGACTCGCGGCCGCCGGACTCGCTGTTCGAGCAGATCGCCCTCGACATGCGCGAGCGGGAGCTGGCGTGCGCACGGGCGGGCGGCGACCTGCGTCCGCACATCACCACCCGCAACATCGTCCGGGACATGGACGTCATCCGCGGTGTGCTGGGCGAGGACAAGATCAGCTTCGTCGGGTACGCCTACGGCACGCTCGTCGGCGCAGTCTACGGGTCGATGTTCCCCGCACGCCTCGACCGCAGCGTGCTCGACTCGTGCGTGAACCCGAACTGGACCTGGCGCGAGCAGTTCGTCACGCAGGCCGAGGCCGTGTACCGCAACGTGCAGAAGTGGGCCCAGTGGACCGCCGAGCGCAACGTCCACTTCGGACTGGGCACCTCCGCGGCCGCGGTGCTGGAGACCGTCGAGGAGGTCGTCTCCTCGTTGGAGGAGATGGGTGCCGTCCACCTGCGCACGTTGTTCGACGGCGCGGTCGGCACGCGTGCCACCGACCGCGGGCAGTGGGACTCGCTGGGCTACCTGGTCGGGGACCTGCGCAAGGCCGAGGACGTCGCCACCGCCCAGAAGCTGATCGCGGGCAACGGCACGTGGCGGCCGCAGGACACGACCGGTGAGCTGCGCATCGGCGTGCTGGAGGCCATCACGATGGAGACGGAGTGGCCGGCCGACCTCGACGTCTACTTCGCCGACATGCGCGAGCACCGCGAGCACTACCCGTACGGCTTCGGTGTGCTGCGCGCACAGCCGTGGGTCGGCGCGTTCCGCACGTTCTCCAACCGCGAGGAGCCCACGTACGTCAAGCGGGTCGGCTACCCGGTGGGGCTGGTCGTGCAGGCGGACGGGGACCAGTTCGACCGCTACGAGGGCGGTGTCGCGATGGCCGAACGTCTCGGCCACCACCTGGTCGTCATCGAGGACTCCGGCGACCACGAGGTGTACGCCTTCGCCGGCAACACCGTGCTCGACGACATCGTCAACGCCTACCTGGTCGACGGTGTGCTGCCGGACAAGCGCGTCGGCGTGCCGGGTTCGACGCCGCGGCCGGACATCCCGGCGGACACCTGAGAACCAATGCCAGGAACTCAGGGGGCTGGGGCGTGTTGTGTCCTGGCGGTTGGTTGTCGCGCCCGAGGTGGCCGTGACGGTGGATGAAGGGCTCCTTGCTCCACCTGGTGTGGATGAAGGGCGCCTTCATCCACGTCGCCACGCGCCTGGCGAGGCCTGATCGCACGGTGCACGGCGCAACGCGTCGCCGCTCAAGTTCCTGGCATTGCACCTGAGAACGAGGAAGGGGCCCGGATCTCCGGGCCCCTTCCTCGTTCACCTGGCTGCTTCTCTCACCGCGTCCACGAGCTCAGCCAGCTCTATCGACTCGCAGGAGGTGGGGCCGCCGGTCCTGACGGCGGACACGAAACTGCGGGCCGCGTTGGCGTACTGGTCGTCGGGTTCGAGCGAGAGCTGCTCAGCGCCGAGCCGCACGATCGGTGCGAGGTCCGCGGGCGGAGCGTAGGCGCGGTCGACGGTGATGTGGCTTTCGCTGCCCCACACCGCGTAGTTCGCCCGGTAGGTGTGCTCCATTCCGAACGTGAGCTGGGCCGTGACGCCACCGGGTGCTCTCAGCAGCACCGACCCCGAGACGTCGACACCGCAGGTGCTGTCGATCTTCAGGCTCGCGCCGAGCACCCGCAGGCCGGGGCCGAGCATCAGCATCGCGGCCTTGAGCGGGTACACCCCGACGTCGAGCAGCGCTCCGCCGGCCAGGTCCTTGCGGTACCTGATGTCTCCCGGCGGCCGCGGCGGGATCGTGAACGCGGCCTCGAACGCCCGCACCTCGCCGACCGCGCCCGCACGGATGAGCCCGCGCACCTCGTGGTGCTGGGAGTGGAACGGGAACAGGAAGTTCTCGCGCAGCACCAGCCCGCACTCCCTGGCCTGAGCCACGAGGTCCGCGGTCTCCTCCATCGACGGCGTGACCGGTTTCTCGGCCAGCACGTGCTTTCCGGCGCGCAACGCGCGTTCGATCCACACGGCGTGATGCGCTGCCGGCAAGGGCACGTACACCGCGTCGAGATCCATGTCCAGCAGCTTCTCGTACCCGGTGACCGCCTCGCAGCCGTAGTCGGCGGCGACCTTGCCCGCCTTCTCACCGTCCCGGCTCGCTACCGCGACGATGTCCACATCGGACAGTGCGGCGAACGCGGGCAGCATCCTGCGCCTCGCGATGTCGGCACACCCGATGACGCCGAGCCTCACTCGCCGATCAACGCCGCTGGCCATGTCCGCGCTACCGCCGTTTCGTACCGCAACGCGACGTGGCTCGACGCGCTGACGATGTCGCGCCAGAACCGCTGCAACGGCGAGTTCTCGCTGAACCCGCTCGTGCCCGCCGCCCTGACGAGGGTGCCCACCGCGTCGACGAGGCTGTCCGCGGTGAAGGCGGCGTTGCGCTCGCAGCGAGCCATCAGCCTCGGGCTGAAGGTGCGCTCGTCGAGCACCTGCGCGTTCTGCTCCACCAGGAACCGCGCGGAGTCGATCTGCGCGGAGGCCCGGCACAGGCCGACGCCCTGGGTGGTGTTGACCTTCTTGCCCCTCATGGCGTCCGCGGCCGCGTGCAACGCTCCGTACGCGGCGCCGACCGCGGGAGCGACGAACGTGAGGCCGCCGACTGCCTGGAACGGCGCGTTGTGCGCCGGCAGGTCGCTCGTGGCGTTGGTACCGGAGATGAAGTCCGCGCGCAGGAACGACAGGTGCTCCGGCACGAAGACGTCGTCGACGATCACGGTGTGGCTGCTGGTGGCGCGCATACCGGCGTTGTCCCAGCTCTCGACGACGCTGAAGTCCTTGCGCGGCAGGGCGAAGAACCGCGCCTCGGGTTCGCCGCCGGTCGCGACCATGCCGCAGACCAGTGCCCAGTCGGCGAAGTCGACGCCGCTGACGTAGGCCCAGCGGCCGCTCAGCCGGTGGCCGCCCCGCGTCGTCGTGGCCTTGCCGAGTGGCGGCTGCGCGGTGACGACGAACGTGTCGGGGCTGTTGCCCCACAACTCGTCGTGGCCCAGCCGCGGCAGGTGCGTGGCGTACCGGGCGGAAAGCGCGGAGAGCGAGGCGCACCACGCCGTCGAGGCACAGCCCTCACCGACCGCGATGACGGCCCGCGTGAGCTCACCGAACCCGCCTTCGCTGCCACCGTAGGACTTCGCGACGAAGTGCCGCGCGAACCCGGCCTCCCGCACGGCCGCCACGACCTCCGCCGCGAGCTTGCGCGTCCGGTCGGCTTCCTGGGCGTGCTCGGCGGCGAGCGCGCTCACCTTCTCCGCGACCGGGACGAGACCGGTGTCGCTCATGCGGCTCCTTCCCTTGCCGCCGCGGCGGCGATGGCGACGGGCGAGGGCTCGTCGCGGTGGATCGTGCGGGACTTGGCCTGCAGCTCGCCGCCGACGCGCACGAGCACGTCCTCGATGAAGAACGTCGGCTCGAACGTGACGTTGCCCGCCTTGTCGGTCCTGGTGACCAGTGAGCAGTACGAGACGTTGAGCGTGTTCTCGTCGACCTCTTCGATGACGTAGTGGTCGTTCCAGTGCCGCACGGCGGCGCCGGCGTACCGCGGCAGCGCGGCCTTGGCACCGGCGATGAGCGCGGCCCGGCCCTCGACCTTCTCGCCGCGGTGGGCGTGGTCGGTGACGCCGTCCTCGGTGAAGGTGGCCGCGTACCCCTCGATGTCGAGCGCATCGAGCAGCCGCATCTGCAGCGCGTAGAACGTCTTCACCTCGATGTAGGTGTTCACGCTGACTGGGGACACTACGACTCCCTCCTCCTGTGACCTGTGCCATTCACGATCCACACCAGTGGTGGAAGACCGGTGGAGGGCGTCTCGTGGTGTGGTGCGGAAGGTGGGGTTGTGCCCTGGCGGTTGGTTGTCGCGCGAGGTGGCCGTGACGGTGGATGAAGGGCTCCTTGCTCCACCTGGTGTGGGTCAAGGGCGCCTTCATCCACGTCACCACTGGTTCGAGGGCGCTTCTAGTTGCCGTGCAGCGGTTTCGGTGATGCTGAGCCCGATTTGTCCATCACACCTGGAGGGCTCATGTCGGAGGCAACTCCCGATGTCGCCAAGTCCGTCACGGTCGAGTGCTCGATCGAGCAGGCGTTCGCGATCTTCGCGGAGCACCCGCTCGACTGGTGGCCGGAGAAGCACGTCTTCGTGCAGGACCGTCAGTCCATCACCATCGAGCCCTTCGCAGGCGGCCGCTACTACGAAACGGGCGCCGGCGGTGAGGAGATCGCCTGGGGCACGATCACCGAGTGGGACCCGCCCAAGCGCCTGGTGATGACGTGGCGCGTCGGCCCCGGCTGGCAGCCGATCCACGAGGACACCAGGGCGTCGTTCATCAAGGTGGACTTCGAGGCCGTGGGCCCCGCCACCACGAAGGTGACGCTGACGCACGCCGACCTGGACCGCCACGGCCAGCCGCTGGCCGCCCAGATCTTCGGTGCGCTGGACGGCCCCAGCCCCGGCGACACGCTCGCCAAGTACGCGACGGCGGTTCTGAAGCACGCACCCGCGAAGGTGTGATCCCGCCGCGACACGAAGAGGCCCACCACCCGCAGGCTCGGGGCGGTGGGCCTCTTCTTCTCAGGCGCCGATCTGGTTCCGTGCGGGGTCGGCCACCGCCACGACGCTTTTCACGTCGACCAACCGGGAAAGCTGCTTCACCAGCTGATCGGGAGAACGTCCGGCCGGCAGCCCCACCACCACGTCCATCCGGGAGACGTCGCCGCGCTCGGTGGGATCGAGGCTGAGCGACTCCACTTCGACGCCGCGGCTGGAGAACAGCACCACGACCCTGGCCAGCGCACCGGGGGCGTTGCGGAGCACCATCGACAGCACATGTCTGGTCATCACAGGTCCTCGTCGAACAGGGGCTTGATGCCCCGCACGGTCATGATCTCGTCGTTGCCGGTTCCCGCGGCCACCATCGGCCACACCTGGGCGTCCTCGCCGACCACGAAGTCGATCACCACCGGCCGGTCGCGCACCTCCATCGCACGGATGATCACATCGTCCACTTCGGACTTCTCCGTGCACCGCAACCCGACGCAGCCCAGGGCCTGCGCGAGTGCGACGAAGTCGGGGACCCGGTCGTGCGTGGACAGGCCCGTGTTGGAGTACCTGCCGCGGTAGAAGAGGTTCTGCCACTGGCGGACCATGCCGAGGTTGCCGTTGTTGATGACGGCGACCTTGATGGGGATGCCCTCCAGCGCACAGGTGACGAGCTCCTGGTTGGTCATCTGGAAGCAGCCGTCACCGTCGATCGCCCACACCGCGCGGTCGGGCACGCCGCACTGCGCGCCCATGGCGGCCGGAACCGCGAAGCCCATGGTGCCCAGGCCACCGGAGTTGATGAACGAACCGGGCCGCTCGTAGCCGATGAACTGCGCCGCCCACATCTGGTGCTGGCCGACGCCCGCCGTGTAGATCGCCTCGGGTCCGACGAGCTGGCCGATGCGTGCGATCACGTGCTGCGGCGCGAGCTTGCCGTCCGCGGGCCAGTCGTAGCCGAGCGGGAACCGTTCGCGCAGGCCGTCGAGATGTGCCCACCAGGAGGTGAGCTCCGGGCTCTGGCGCACGGCGGCGTTCAGCGAGTCGAGCACGTCGCGGCAGTCACCGACGATCGGCACGTCGGCCTTGCGGTTCTTGGAGATCTCGGCGGGGTCGATGTCGGCGTGGATCACCGCGGCGTCGGGGGCGAACAGTTCCAGCACACCGGTGACGCGGTCGTCGAAGCGGGTGCCCAGCGCGATCAGCAGGTCGGACTGCTGCAGGGCGGCCACGGCGGGCACCGTGCCGTGCATGCCCGGCATGCCGAGGTGCTGGTGGTGCGAGTCGGGGAACGCGCCGCGGGCCATCAGGGTGGTGACGACCGGGATGCCGGTGCGTTCGGCCAGCGTCCGCAGCTGCGCGGCGGCACCGGCGCGGACCACTCCACCGCCGATGTAGAACACCGGCCGGCGGGAGGAGGCGATCAGCTGTGCCGCGCGGCGGATCTCGCCGGCCGCGGGCGTGACCCGCGGGATCGCGACGGGCTGTGCCGGGGTGTACGTGGTGGTGGCGGCCAGCACGTCCTTGGGGATGTCGACGAGCACCGGGCCCGGCCTGCCGCCGGCGGCGAGCGCGAACGCCTCCGCGATCACCGCGGGGATGTCCGCCGGATCGGTCACCTGGAACGCGTGCTTGGTGATCGGCAGGGAGATGGAACGGATGTCGGCTTCCTGGAAGGCGTCCGTGCCGATCATCGACCTGTTGACCTGGCCGGTGATCGCCACGATCGGCACGGAGTCCATGTGGGCGTCGGCGAGCGGCGTGACGAGGTTCGTCGCGCCGGGGCCCGACGTCGCCACGCAGACCCCGACCCTGCCCGTCGCCTGCGCGTAGCCAGAGGCGGCGTGCCCGGCGCCCTGCTCGTGCCGCACGAGCACGTGCCGGATCTTCACCGAGTCCAGCAACGGGTCGTACGCGGGCAGGATGGCCCCGCCGGGAATGCCGAAGATCACTTCACAACCGGCGTCCTCGAGCGCGCGGACCAGCGAGCTCGCACCGGTGACGGTATCCACTTCTCTGGTCTCCCCGATCGGCTGCGGATCAACCGGCGAGCTGCCGCTCCAGCTGACGTGCGGACGTGGGACCGTTCAGCGACGGCTCGGAGCTGAGGATCGCGCACTGCAGCTGGCGCAGCCGCTCCGAAGGCTCCAGGCCGAGCTCCTCGATCAGGGTGTCGCGCAACGACTGGTACGCCTCCAGCGCACGCCACTGACGACCGGCGCGGTAGAGCGCGAGCATGTACTGCGCGCACAGGTTCTCGTGCATGGGGTGCTGGGCGGTCAGCACGGACAGCTCGCTCAGCAGCGACTGGTGCTTGCCCAGCCGCAGGTCCGCCTCGATCCGCGCCTCCAGCACGCCGAGCCGCGACTCCTGCAGCCGCGTGACCTCCATGCCCAGCCGCACGCCGATCTGCACGTCCACGAGCACCGGCCCGCGCCACACGTCGGTGGCCGACCGCAACAGCCTGGACGCGGACTCGAGGTCGCCGACCTCCAGCGCGCGCTGACCGGCGGTCGCGAGCCGCTCGTAGCTGCGCACGTCGATGGACTCCGGCGCGACGTCGAGCATGTAGCCGCCGTAGCGGGTGACGAGCACGTTCTTCGCGGCGCCCGCGCTGCCCTCGGGAAGCGCCGCCTCGATGCGGCGGCGAACCTGGAGCACGTACGTCTGCAGTGTGGTGAGCGCGCTTCTCGGCGGTGTGACCCCCCACAGCTCCTCGATCAGGGTGGGCACGGTGACGACGTGACCCGCCTGCAACGCGAGCAGCGAGAGCACCTGCCGCGGCTTGACCGCGCTCGGCGTGATCGAGATGCCGTTCTCCCTGGCCTCCAGCGGTCCGAGAACTTTGATCTCCATGATGGGAGCCCTCCCCAGTTCCAGTTTCAGCGGCGGCTTGCTGGTTGTTGTGCCATCAAGTTCACCTGAGCTGGGCTATCGAACGCCACGTAGTTCGGCATGACTCCGAGATGGCGAACTACCGCTCGCGGCATGAGAAATTCACGAGGCCGAACGCACCCAAACAAACCCCATGGGTAACGACTCGGGCACCGGACGTGACCGGGACGTCAAATAAAGGTCCTTTTGAGCGAAATCCGCCCGAATCGGGAACCGCGACACAATCTTCTGTACCGATTCAGAAGCCGATCCACAGGAGGATCGACGTCTAGCATTTGCCGTGGGTTCGCCGAGAAGCCAGAGGTGCGCACTCGGCCCCCGTGGGGGAATCGTGAATGAGTCGCCTGGCCCGCCGAGACCCGGCGGGATCATCCACGCCGTTGTGGCGGGCATCTGTCTGGCCGATGCGGTGCAGCTCCTTCTGCACGACCGGGAAACGACTCATTCCGCCATATATCTCATCGTATTGACCTTCGTTCTCGCACTGCAGGCGCTCCAATCCGGTCAACTGACCACACCCGGACGCCGCATCGCGCTGGCGGCCCAGGCCGTGCTCGTCTTCCTGCCGTTCCCGCTGACCGGCCACCTGTGGTCCGCGGTGCCGGGCCTGGTCGCCGGCACCGCACCAGCGCTCCTCGGCACCGGCGCGGGCTGGACGGTGTTCGGCCTGACCGTCACGGCGACGAGCCTCCTGCAGACGTCCGCACCGGCCTCGCCCCTGCAGGCCCTGATCGCCACGACCGCGACGGGCCTGCTCGTCTCCGGCATCGCGTCCCGCCCCGCCGCACCACCCGAGCCCGTCGGCGCGGCACTGGCGCAGGAACGCCTGCGCGTCGCCCGCGACCTGCACGACCTGCTCGGCTACAGCCTCAGCGCGATCAAGCTGAAGAGCGAGCTCGCCCACCGGCTCGTCGCCGAACATCCGGAGAAGGCCCAAGCGCACCTGAGCGACGTGCTGGACATCGCCGGAAACGCCCTCGCGGACGTGCGCTCCCTGGCCCGCAGCTACCGCCGCCTGTCGCTGTCCGAGACCTCGCACTCGGCGAAGACCATGCTGGCCGCCGCGAACATCGACGTCCGCGTCGAACTCGACCACGACCCGCTGCCGGAAGAGATCGAAACGGTGCTGGCCACGGTTCTGCGCGAGGCCGTGACCAACGTGCTGCGCCACAGCGACGCCGAGAACTGCGCCATCACCGTCCGCCAGACCGGCGACGCGGTGAAGCTCGACGTCGTGAACGACGGCGTCACCGCCCGCCCCAGCTCGTCGGACTGCAACGGCGTCCGCAACCAGGCCGAGCGCGTCCAGGCCGCAGGCGGTGTGTTCGTCGCCCGGCACGTCGGCGGTGACCGCTTCCACGTCCACGCCGCCATCCCGATCGGCACCTGACCCAGACCCCGCACCACCACCAATATCCAATATATCGGCCATGCCGCCGCAGGTCCTCGACCTGCGCAAACACGCCCGGATGCAAAAGACGTTTGCGGACGTCCGCAAGCGTTGTTGCAACGCCCTGAGGTCGGGACAGACCCCAGAACCGGGGTCAGAACCAGCCGGCCTTGCGGGCGATCCGGACCGCGTCGACGCGGTTGCGGGCATCGAGCTTCGCCGTCACCGCCGTCAGGTAGTTGCGGATCGTGCCCACCGACAGGAAGAGCCTGCCGGCGATCTCCATGGCGTCCGCGCCGTCGGACGCCAGCCGCAGGACCTCCAGCTCGCGCGGCGTGAGCGGGCATTCGTCGGTGTCCCACGCCGAGAGCGCCAGCTGGGAGTCGATCACCCGGCGGCCGACCGCCACACCGCGGATGGCGTCCGCGAGCTCGTTGATGGGCGCGTCCTTGAGGATGAACCCGTTCACCCGGGCGTTGAGCGCGCGGCGCAGGGTTCCTGGCCGGCCGAGGCTGGTGAGGATCAGGGTGCGGGTCTCGGGAGCCGTGTCGTGGATGACCGTTGCCGCCGAAAGACCGTCCATACCCGGCAGGTCGATGTCGAGGACGGCGACGTCCGGTTGACTCTTCGCAACAGCGGGCACGATTTCGTCACCTGTCGCCACCGAGGCCACGACCTCAATGTCTGGTTCGAGATTCAACAACGCAACCAATGCGCCACGGACCATTTGCACGTCCTCGGCGAGTAAGACTCTGATCATCATCGGCCCCCTTGCTGGGTCCCCCTGCCAACTTTCCGAGTTTTACACTCGGTCACCGCACGGGACAAGCATTTGAGCCGACCACGTCTTTCACTACTCCGAATGCGCTAAACGCAATTCGAAAAATAAATGGGCTGATGGCACCCAGTCACTGAACGCTAACGCATGGACACGACTCCAGCCGCGCACGAGCGGAAGCCGAGCGGCTCTCCTCCTCAACCGCTCACCGCGTCTCACCCCACCGCTCCAGCAGTTCCAGTCCCCCGTCGACGGTTATCACCTGACCCTGGATCCAGGCCGCCTCTTCCGTGCACAACAGCGCGACCGCGTTCGCCACGTCCTCCGGCACCGTGACCCGGCCGGACGGGCTCTTGATCGCGAGCCGGTCCACCATCTCCGGGTCGATGTTCATCGGGCCGTTGTCGATCACGGTCGTCACGACCGCGTTCACCGCCACCCGGTACCAGGCCATCTCCAGTGCCAACGTGCGGATCACACCGTGCACAGGCGTCACCGTGTAGCCGGCGATGACGACGCGACCACCGTCCACGAACGCCTTCGCGAGCGGCTCCACGACGTTCAGCAACGGCGTCAGGTCCGGCGAGACCGCGTGGTGGACGAACAGGTCGAGCCGCCCGCGCTCCAGCTTCACCTGCTCCAGCAGGGACCGCACCGCGTGCTCGTCGTGCAGGTCCAGCGGTGCGACGGACGCCGAACCCGGCTTGCCGCCGAGCACGAGCATGGCGCGTTCGGCGTCGACGTCGCCGGGGGACGTGGTGAGGATGACGTGGGCGCCGTTGTCGCAGAGCTTGCCGGCGACGGCAAGCCCGAGACCGTGTGTTCCCGACGTGACCAGAGCGATCTTGCCGTCGAGTCCCAGGCGCGTGTTGACCGGTTCGATCATGATGCTGACCACCTCGTTCTCCGCGTGGTGATCGACGTTGCGCCCGGCCGCTAGGGACGGACTCGACTACTTCTTGCGCAAACCCTCCAGAACGCGCAGGATCGCGCGTTCGACCTCGCGTCCGGTGCGCTTCGGGTCGGACGAGCTCGCGATCGTGCTGGCCCCCGCGGACAGTGCGCCGAACAGCAGCCGGGCCATGATCTCCACGGGCGCTTCCTCGATCTCCCCCGCGTCCACGAGCAGCTGCACGGCCGTGCGGAGCAGACCGAAGCTGAAGTGCTCCTCCGCCTCGCGCCAGCGTTCCCAGCCCATCACCACCGGCGCCTCGTGGACGATGATCCGCTGGTACTCCGGCTCCAGGCACTTGCGCACGTACGCGCGCAGGCCCGCGACCGCGGTCTCCCAGGCGTCGCCTTCGGCCGTGACCACCGCGGTGAGCGACTCGATCGACTGGGTCTCGACCTGGGCGAACGCCGCCTCGAACAACGCCTGCTTGCCGCTGAAGTGGTGGTAGAGCGCGCCTTTCGTCACGCGGGCGCGTTTGACGACCTCGTCGAGCGAGGTCCCGGCGTAGCCGCGCTTGGTGAACAGGTCGACCGCACTGTCGACCAGCGCCTGCCTGGTCGACTCGGAGTACTCGGCGCGTCGGGTTCGCACGGTCGAAACGTATCTCACATACCGGCGGTACGTACCGGTGGTATGGTCGTGTCATACCGAAGGTATGCGAGAGACCGGGGGTACGAACCATGGGCTGGGCAGACCACTACCGCCGCCGTGACGCACTCGACGCCGTGCTGCGTGACGCCCGCCGCGACCCGTCCGCACCGCTGATCGTGGATCCGGACGTCTTCTCCTCACTGAACGAACTGCTGCTGGCACTCGACCACCGCTGGCAGAACAAGCTGACCGCGCGCATGGAGTCCGCCGCGCTGGAAGGGCCGGTGGACGAACACGCCGTCACCGCCGAACTGGCCGCTGAGGAGCCCGTGCTGCGCGCGGTGCTCGACGCGCACCTTTCGCTCGGCAGTTACCGGGCGGTAGGAATGACTCCATGAGCCATTGGACCGAAGCGGACATCCCTGACCAGACCGGCCGCACCGCCCTCGTGACCGGCGCGAACTCCGGCCTCGGCCTGCGCACGGCGCAGGTGCTCGCGGCCAAGGGCGCGCACGTGATCATGGCGTGCCGCTCCGCCGAACGCGGTGAGGCCGCCCGGCTCAAGGTCGGCGGGTCGGCCGAGGTGCTCCAGCTCGACCTGGCCGACCTCAGCTCCGTGCGCACCGCGGCGGAGAAGGTCGGGACACTGGACCTCCTGATCAACAACGCGGGCATCATGGCCGTCCCGTACGGCAAGACCGCGGACGGCTTCGAGCGCCAGTTCGGCACCAACCACCTGGGCCACGCCGCCCTGACGTGGCTGCTGCTGCCCGCACTGCGGCAACGTCCCGGCGCGCGAGTCGTGACCGTCTCATCGCTCGCGCACCAGTACGGCCACATCGACTTCGACGACCCGAACTGGGAGCACCGCTCGTACAGCTACCGCGGCTCGTACGGGCAGTCGAAGCTCGCGAACATCCTGTTCGCCCGCGAGCTGGAACGCCGCTGCCCGGAGGTCACGTCCATCGCGGCGCATCCCGGCGTGACGGCCACCGAGCTGACCAACAACATGGCCGATGCGCACAACTCGTTGTTCCTGCGCATCGGCGGCCGCATCAGCCACCTGTTCTCGCAGTCCGTCGAGATGGGCGCGCTGCCGCAGCTCTACGCCGCGACGTCGCCGGACGCCCGCGGCGGCGAGTACTACGGCCCGGACCGCTTCAACGGCTACCGCGGCCATCCCGCCAAGGCGCGGATGACGTCGGAGGCCAGGGACGACCTCGCCGCGAACCGCCTGTGGGAGCTCACGATCAAGCTGACCGGCATCACGCCGGATCTGCCGTAGCTGAGGTGCCGGCGCCCTCCCAGGAGGGAGGGGGAAGGGCACCGGCCGGCCCGGTCGTCACCTCCGGGCAGGGAACATCTTCAGCCCAACACCGTTCTTCATGCTCGAAGCGCCGTGCGTGAACAACAGATCGTGAACAACGAACGCTCCACCGAGGGCCCGGTTCTGGCACTTGCCCTCGGTCGGGCGTGCGTGACGCCGGACACGCGGGGGCGCAGCGTAGGGTGAGGTGGTGACTGTGGTACCTGAGGGTCGGAAGCTGCTGCGGCTCGAGGTCCGCAACAGCCAGACGCCGATCGAGAAGAAGCCCTCGTGGATCAAGACGCGGGCGAAGATGGGCCCCGAGTACCGGGAGCTCAAGGGTCTGGTCAAGCGCGAAGGCCTGCACACGGTCTGCGAAGAGGCCGGCTGCCCCAACATCTACGAGTGCTGGGAAGACCGCGAGGCCACGTTCCTGATCGGCGGCGAGCAGTGCACCCGGCGCTGCGACTTCTGCCAGATCGACACGGGCAAGCCCGCCGACCTCGACCGCGACGAGCCGCGCCGCGTCGCCGAGTCGGTCCAGGCGATGGGCCTGCGCTACTCCACGGTCACGGGTGTCGCCCGCGACGACCTCGAAGACGGCGGCGCGTGGCTGTACGCCGAGACCGTCCGCCAGATCCACGAGATGAACCCCGGCACCGGCGTCGAGCTGCTGATCCCGGACTTCAACGCGATCCCCGAGCAGCTCGCCGAAGTCTTCGAGTCCCGCCCCGAGGTGCTCGCGCACAACCTGGAGACCGTCCCGCGGATCTTCAAGCGCATCCGCCCGGCGTTCCGCTACGAGCGCTCGCTCGAGGTGATCACCAAGGCCCGCGAGTTCGGCCTGGTCACCAAGTCGAACCTGATCCTCGGCATGGGCGAGACCCCGGACGAGGTCACCGAGGCGCTCGCCGACCTCCACGACGCGGGCTGCGACATCATCACCATCACCCAGTACCTGCGCCCGTCGCCGCGGCACCACCCGGTCGAGCGCTGGGTGAAGCCCGAGGAGTTCGTCGAGCACAAGGAGACGGCCGAGAAGATCGGCTTCCTCGGGGTCATGGCGGGTCCGCTGGTCCGCTCCTCCTACCGCGCCGGCCGCCTCTACGCCGAGGCGAAGCAGAAGCGCGGCGAGGACCTGCCGGAGAACCTCCAGCACCTGCTGAAGGTCTCGGCGTCGCAGGAGATCACGAGCCTGCTCGCGCCTCGCTGATCACGCGTCGGCGACCCGCACCAGCAGCTCCGCCGCCAGTGCGAGCAACTGGCGTTCGGTGGGCGTCAGCGCGCGTTCGAGTGCACCGGCCAGCCAGCGTTCCCGGCTGCCGGTGTACTCGCGCAGCACACCGATGCCCGCCGGGGTGATGTCGATCAGGTAGCGCCGCCCGTCCGCCGGGTCCGGGGTGCGCGAGACCAGCCCCCGTTCGGTGAGGGTCGCCAGGATCCTCGTCAACGACTGGGGCTGGATGCGCTCGGCCTCGGCCAGCTCCTTCGGCGTGTGCGTGCCGGCGCGGATCAGTCTGCTCAGCACGGCCAGCACGGCCGGGCCGGGACTGTCGCCGTCGGACTCGGCCCGCATCCGCCAGTTCAACCGCCCGACGCCTTCCCTGACCACCCGCGCGAGGTGCGCCAGTTCGGCGTCGGTCTGGGCGGGTGCTGCGTCGGCCATGGCGCCAGATTAGTGGTCGTCTCCTCGCACGAGACGCGCGTAGCGGCCGTTGAGCGCCAGCAGCTCCTGGTGCGTGCCGCGTTCGACGAGCCGTCCCTCGTGCAGCACCGCGATCTGGTCCGCGCGTTCCACAGTGGACAGCCGGTGCGCGATGGTCAGCGTCGTCCTGCCTTTCGCCAAGCGGTCCAGCTCCGCCTGCACGGCGCGTTCGGTGCGGGTGTCGAGTGCGCTGGTCGCCTCGTCGAGGATGAGCACCGGCGGGTTGCGCAGCAGGACGCGGGCGATGGCGATGCGTTGCTTCTCGCCACCGGAGAAGCGGTGCCCGCGCTGCCCGACGACGGTGTCGTAGCCGTCCGGGAGCCGCGCGATCGTGTCGTGGATGTGCGCGGCCCGTGCCGCGGCCTCCAGCTCGGCGTCGGTGGCGCCGGGTTTGGCGAACCTCAGGTTCTCCCGGACCGTGTCGTGGAACAGGTACGTCTCCTGCGACACCATGCCGACGCCCGCCGCCAGCGACGCGAGCGTGACGTCGCGGATGTCCGTGCCGTCGATGAGGATCCGGCCTTCCGTCACCTCGTACAGCCGTGCCACCAGGTAGGCCAGCGTCGTCTTGCCCGACCCGGTCGAGCCCACCAGTGCCGTCGTGGTGCCCGCCGGCACGTCGAGGTCGATGTCGCGCAACGTCCACGGCCCGTCCTCGTCGTACCGGAACGACACGCGTTGCAACGACACCGTGCCGCCGCGCACCTCCAGCACCTTCGCGCCGGGCCGTTCCTCGATCTCCACCGGCAGGTCCAGCACCTCGAAGATCCGCGCGAACAACGCCTTCGACGTGGCCACGTTCTGCCCCACCGACTGCATCGCGGTGGCCGGCGCGACCAGGCGGTTCATCATGCTGGTGAACGCGACCACGGTGCCCAGCGAGATGGGCGCGGCACCACCGGTGAGCAGCAGGCCGGCACCCCAGTACACCAGCGCGGGGATCACGGTGAGGCTCATCGCCCTGGACGCGGTCTGCCACCGCCCGGCCAGCGCGGCACCCCGCTCCAGCGAGGCGATCTCCCGCGACTCGGCGCCGAACCTCTCCCGCATCACCTTCTCGTTGCCCATCGTCTTCGCCAGCAGCACGCCGCTGACCGACAGCGACTCCTCGACCAGCGTCGTCAGCCGTGCCATCCGGTGGGTGCGGCCGCGGGCGAGCGACCGGCGCTTCTTGCCCAGCCGGAACGTGAACAGCAGGAACAGCGGCACCAGCACCAGGCACAACAACGCCAGCTGCCAGTCGAGGATCAGGATCGCGGTCGCGATGGCGGCCGCGGTGGTCGCGTTCTGCACGATCGACCCGGCCGTCGTGGTGATCACGTTGTCGACGCCGCCGATGTCGTTGAACACCCGCGACAGCACCTCGCCGCTCTTCGTCCGGGTGAAGAACGCGAGGGACATGCGCTGCAACCTGCCGTACACCGACACCCTCAGGTCGTTCATCACCCTCTGACCGATGGTGTTCGACAGCCCGGTCGTCGCGACACCGAGCGACGCGCTGCCGACCGAGCTCACGATCATCCCGGCGGCCAGCAGGCTGACCAGGACCGGATCCCGCCGGGGCAGCGCGTCGTCGAGGATCGCGCGCAGCAGGAACGGTGCGACGACCCCGAGCCCCGCCTGCACCACCAGCAGCACGAACAACCCGGCGAGCGCGGCGCGGTGCGGCCGGAACAGCCCGGCGATCCGGCGCAACGGCACCGGCGGGTCGGCCCCGGCATCGGGCTCCGCGAGCGCAGGACGAACACGCACCCCAGAAGTCATACACGTATGTGTACTACATCCGGCGCCCAATGTGTCGATTTACCAGTTTTCTATAAACTCATGTTAACTAGTTGGCCCGGATCTCACCGACGAAGACGCCGTCGAGCTCCCTGACGAAGTCGGCACCGAACGCGCTGGACGGCGTGTGGGAGCCGGGCCTGACACCGTTGACCTTGCCGACGGCGCGCAGCACGGAGTCGGCGGTGAGGCTGTAGGCGTTCGGGGTGGTGATCGCGCACTCGACCCTGGTGCCGGCGTCCCACGCCTCGCCGAACACCTCGGCGCGGGTGTTGGCGCGCCTGCGCTCGTCGGGTCCCTTGACCTTGCCGGCGAAGGCCTTCGCGACGTTCTGCACGAGCGGCGCCTGCAGGACGGGCGCGAACACCTGCTGCAGCTGCCCGACCACGCCGGGCACGATCGTGAACGTGGTGATGTTCGGGATACCGGTCGAACGGTAGGCCGTCGACACGTCGCCCCACGGGATGCTGCCCACTTCACGCGGTCCGGACCGGAAGTGGGCGGTGCGGCGGCGATGTCCGATGCGGACGCTCTTCAGCTCGCCGTTCTCGCGGATCCGGCCACCCGCGGCGGAGGCCTCGACCGACGTCTTCGCCGTGCCGGCGCTCGCCCCTCCCCCGGCGGCGAACGCGAGGTCGAGGTGCGTGGCGGTGGGCAGGGCTTTGGACAGCAGAGCGGCGAGACAGTCCGTAGGGACGACGTCGAACCCGGCGCCGGGCAACAGCACGATGCCGGCCTTGCGCGCGTCGATGTCCCGTTGGCCGATGGACTCGAAGACGTCGATCTCACCCGTGATGTCCAGATAGTGCGTGCGCGTCTTCAGGCAGGCGTCGACCATCGCGGCCGAGGTGTGCGCGAACGGGCCCGCGCAGTGCACGACGGCCTCGACGTCCTCCAGGTGAGCACTCGCCCGGCTCAGGTCGAACGCACGGTGCTCCAGCCCCAGGGCGGCCGCGACCGGTTCGACCTTCTCGGCGGAACGCCCCGCCAGGATCGGGCGTTCCCCGCGCTTGACCGCGAGCTCCGCGATGAGGCGCCCGGTGTAACCGTTGGCACCGTAGACCATCCACGTCATGGCGCGACCTTACCGGCGAGTAGGGTTGCGGGAAGCGACCAAAGAGCCGATCAGCAGTAGTGCGCCCACCCCGAGCACGGGCAACGCCCAGAGCAGCCGGCGATGCCTCAAATCGGCACAGATGTCCACATAGGCCGGACTGACCGCGGAGGCCGCGGGCTCGTCGAAACCGAGCCCCAGACCGTTGCCGCACGGGACGAGCGTTCCGCTGGGTGCCTCGACGGCCAGCATCACGAGCAGGATCGCACCCCCGCCGAGCAAGAACGCGATACCGACCACCACGGCGAAGGTGCGCACTGACATGAAACAAAAGTTACGTCTCAAATGGACTCGGGGATAGCCCTGGTCAGACGCATTGGGGTTGATCCCCTAATCCCCCGCTAAACGCTCTCACGCCCCGTTGCGCGTGGTGCCGCGGAGAACGAGTAGCGCTGCTCCACTCGGCCGCTGGCCGGATCCGGCGCCGGATCGCCGACCTTGATCCATCCGAGCCGTTCGTAAAGGCGCACGCCCCGTACGTTGTCGACGAAGACCATCAACTCGGCGTCGGTGTAACCGCGTTCTGTCAACGCATCCGGCAGCGCCCGCAGCAACGCCTCGCCCACTCCCCTGCCCCACGCGCCGGGATGCACGCCGACGTAGTTGACGTAAGCGGTCGTCTGTGGACCCGTCCTGTGTGGACCGCCCGCCAGGAAACCCACCGCAACGCCGTCGTCGAACGCCAGCAGGAACAGCGACGGCTCGTTCGCGAGCGCGTACTCGATGCCGGGACGCATCTCCTCAAGCGACGGAACCTCGTCGTAGCCGTCCCTCACCGCCACGCCGTGCGCCCAGATGAGCGCGGCCGTGTCGACGTGCTCCGGTCCCCCTCGGGTGATCTCCACGCGGTTGGGCACAGGTCAGCGCCGCAACACGACGGGAAGGGTTTTGGAGCTCGCCATGATGTCGTTCTCCGTCACGGCGGGCTGTTCGTCGCCCGCGTAGGAGGTGCGCGGGAACCGGCTCGTGAGCTCGCGCAGCACGATCTCCGTCTCCAGCCGCGCGAGCCCGCTCCCGAGGCAGAAGTGCGGCCCGTGCCCGAACGCCACGTGCCCCGTCGTGGCCCGGTCGATCCGGTACCGCGCCGCGTCCTCGTGCGCGACCGGACAGCGCCCGGCGGAGCCGAGGTTGATCACCAGCAGCGTGTTCTCGGGCACCGCGACGCCGTCGATCTCCAACGGCTCGGTCGTGATGCGATGCGTGGAGTTGCGCACCGGGTTGTTGTGCCGCAGCGTCTCCTCGACGAGCACCGGCACCAGCCCGGGATCGGCGGCGACCTTCTCCCACAGCCCGTTGTCCAACGCGTCGTGCACGACGTTCGTGATGAGGCCGGCCGTCGTCTCATGGCCCGCCACGACGAGAAGGAACGCCATCGCCATGAGCTCGTCGTGACTCAGCCGGTCGCCATCGTCGTCGGCCGCCACCAACCTCCCGAACAACGAGCTCTCGTCGAGCTCATCTCCCGTGAGCAGGCCGTGGAAGTACCCGCCCAACGCGTCACTCGCCGGCTGCGACACCTCGGGGTCCATCGACATCATCGTCTCGATCAACGCGCGCACCCCGGCGCGATCGCGTGCCGGGACGCCGAGCACCTCGCCGATGACGTGCAGCGGCATCGGCACGGCCAGCGCACGGACGAGGTCGATCTCCTCGCCGAGCGGCAGCCCGTCGATCAGCTCCCCGGTGATCCCCTCGATGCGGGGCGCGAGCTGCTGCACCGCCTCGGCGTTGAACGCCTTGACCGCGAGCGCGCGCAACCGTGCGTGCTTCGGGTTGTCGCTGTTGAGCATGCTCGGCCCGAACATCCCGGCGAGATCGGTCTGCGTGCTGCCCAGCGCGGCCAGCTGACGTTTGATCTCACGCTGCAACGCGTCGCTGTCCTTGGAGAGCCGCCTGTCCGCGAGCAGCTTGCGGGCCGCCTCCAACCCAACCGTGACCACCTGAACGCGAACACCGTCAGGCCGCGTCGCATCGTGCAACGGCCCTGCTGCTCGCGCGTCGTCCTCGATCCGATGATGGTCACGCGCCCGCAAATCGCCGCCGGTCAGCAGCTCCGACATGGCCCCGCCCCTCAGAAGAGTCCCGCCACCGTTTCTACCCCGACCACCGCTGCAGCGCGTCGAGCACCTTGATCGTCTCCACCGCGGGCATCCGGGGCGGCGGCGCGGCGATGGCCTTGCGCCCGTGCACCCACCCCGGCAGGTGGTGCTGCAACGCCGCCCGGCCCTCCGGCGTGATGTCGACGGGAGCCGCCATCCCGTGGTCCATGGCCCGCTCCGGCCGCTCCCACGTGATCCAGCCCCGCTGCTGCAGGACCTCCAGGTCCTCGGCGTCCCACTGCTTGGCCGGCCGGTGCTCCAGGTACCAGCTCGTGGCACCGCGGTGCGCACCACCCTGCTCCACCAGTGCAAGCAGCTTGACCTGCTCCTGCGTGACGGTGGTCGAGACGGGCCGGGAGGCCTTGCCCTTGCGCTTCACCAGTAGTCGTCCTTCGGAGGAGGCGGGCCCAAACGTCCCCGACAAACGCGTACAAAATACGGCACGAACGCGACCCGCTCCAGCTCTTGACGGGTGTTCCCGCCACCACACACCGTGATATCTCTTGGAAGATCGAGCCATGACGTCCCCATGCACCGTTTCGATCCGACTGGCCGGTGAGCACGACACCACGGCGCTGGCAACACTGCGGCGGGCATGGTCCGAAGAACAGGCGGGACATCCGCTCGATGACGACGACTTCGAGGAATGCTTCGCCCAGTGGTACGCGGCAGAGGCACCACGCCGGGCGGCGTTCGTGGCCGAACTCGGCGGCAAGGCCATCGGCATGATGAACCTCGCCCTGTTCGAACGGATGCCCAAACCGGGACGGCCGGCCAGCCGATGGGCGTACCTCGGCAACGCGTTCGTACTCGCCGACCACCGCAACCGCGGCATCGGGACCGCCCTGCTCGACGCGACCGTCGCGTACGCACGCGCCCGCAACTGCGCCCGCATCGTCCTGTCACCCAGTGAACGCTCAGTGCGCTTCTACCAGCGAGCCGGCTTCGGCCCGGCCACCATGCTCCTCGCGCACGTCCTCGACACTTCGACGACGGCCAACGGCCGGAGCTTGCAGACCCCGACTGATGTCAACCACTGATGTCAGCACCGCCTCTGACCCGGACGGCCGAGCGAAGCGAGGCCGAACCGGGGGTCCGGGGGCGGAGCCCGCCGGGCGGGGTCTGGGGGTTGCACCCCCAGAAAACACAATGGAGCGAGGCGGTCGACGCTTTCCGTCGACACACCTCGCCCAGAGCGGAATGGGCGCGACAGGGATCGAACCTGCGACCGCTCGGGTGTAAACCGAGTGCTCTTCCGCTGAGCTACACGCCCCGACCCTGCACCCGCAAGCGCAGGGGTACAGCTACATCATGCCTTGAGAGAGGCTACGGCCTTCTTCCAGGCTTCCTGATCGCGGGCCTCACCCGGCGCGTTGACCTCCGCGAACCGGACGACACCGGCGGTGTCGATCAGGAACGTGCCCCGCAGCGCCATGCCCGCGGTCTCGTTGAACACGCCGTAGGCCTGGGCGACCGCGCCGTGCGGCCAGAAGTCGGACAGCAGCGGGAACTGGTAGCCCTCCTGGTTCGCCCACGCCTTCAGGGTGAACGGGGTGTCGACCGACACGCCGAGCACCTGGACGTCCTCGTCCTCGTAGGTCGCGAGCTCGTCGCGCAGCTGGCAGAGCTCGCCGTTGCAGATGCCGCTGAACGCGAACGGGTAGAAGACCAGGAGCACGTTCTTCGAGCCGCGGAACGACGACAACGTCACAGGCTGCTTGTTGTAGTCGTTGAGCGTGAAGTCCGGAGCTTCCGAACCGACCTCGACCGCCATGAAACCCCTCCGGTTGACCAAGACGAACCCACGGGCGGAACACGACGCCCGTGGATCAACCCTATGTCAGCCCGGCAGCCGTCAGCGCTTGGCCTTGGCGGATTTCGGCCACACCAGGCGCGTGCCGGCCCAGTCGTCGGCCACGCTGATGTTCGACGTCTGCGACAGGCCCGCGGTGGGCACGGCCTCGGCGATGTCCGAGGGCTCCACGTGGCCGGGGCGGCCGGTCTTCGGGGTGAGAACCCAGATCACGCCGTCCTCGGCGAGCACACCGGTGGCCTCGAGCAGAGCGTCGACCAGGTCGCCGTCGTCCTCTCGCCACCAGAGCAGGACGACGCTCACCGTCTCGTCGGCGTCCTCGTCGAGGAGGTCGCCTCCGATCTGCTCCTCGACGGCGGCACGGAGGTTGTCGTCGACATCCTCGTCCCAGCCGAGCTCTTGGACGACCATGCCCGGTTCGATCCCGAGCTTCTCGGCGACGCCGACCTTGCCGGCGTCTTCCGCGGCGACCACGGTTTTCACTCCTCCAACTACGCAAGAGCGACAGCCCTAAGACTGCCGCCAGAGTCCGTTACTCGCGCTAGCGAACACTGTCGGCTACCTCCGGCGCAACTGTTGACCACGTGACACGCCGTAACAGGGACCCCTGTGAAGATCCCCAGACTGCCATGAGGCACGCTCTACATACCTCTTATCGCGCGCGCGTGAGCGACACGATCCAGAACTACCGATCAGTAGCGGTGACGAAGTCGTCGCGCAAGGACAACGATAGGAGCGCGTGGCACGGTTTCCGGGCCATCGCGAGGTACCGCCAACGAAGCCGAGGAGACACCTTGAGCCCGCAGAACACCGGCCCCGAGCGGGTGCGTGTCATTCGTGACGGTCTGGCCGCACACCTGCCGGACATCGACCCCGAAGAGACGTCCGAGTGGCTTGAGTCGTTCGACGAGGTGCTCAAGGGCGGTGGCCAGCAGCGCGCCCGTTACCTGATGCTGCGCCTGTTGGAGCGTGCCCGTGAGAACCACGTCGGCATGCCCGCGCTGACCAGCACGGACTACGTCAACACCATCCCCACCGAGCGGGAGCCGTGGTTCCCCGGTGACGAGGAGGTGGAGCGCCGCTACCGCGCCTGGATCCGGTGGAACGCCGCGATGACGGTGCACCGCGCGCAGCGGCCGGGCGTGGGTGTCGGTGGCCACATCTCGACGTACGCGTCCAGCGCCTCGCTCTACGAGGTCGGCTTCAACCACTTCTTCCGCGGCAAGAACCACCCCGGTGGTGGCGACCAGGTCTTCATCCAGGGCCACGCCTCCCCCGGTGTCTACGCCCGCGCCTTCCTGGAGGGGCGCCTGTCCGAGCACCAGCTCGACGGCTTCCGCCAGGAGTACTCGCACGCCGGTCCGGGTGGCGGACTGCCCTCGTACCCGCACCCGCGCCTGATGCCGGACTTCTGGGAGTTCCCCACCGTCTCCATGGGCATCGGCCCGATGAACGCGATCTACCAGGCGCGGTTCAACCGCTACCTGCGCGACCGCGGCTTCAAGGACACCACCGACCAGCACGTGTGGGCGTTCCTCGGCGACGGCGAGATGGACGAGCCGGAGTCGCGCGGCCTGCTGCAGCTCGCCGCGAACGAGCAGCTCGACAACCTCACGTTCGTCGTCAACTGCAACCTGCAGCGCCTCGACGGCCCGGTGCGCGGCAACGGCAAGATCATCCAGGAGCTGGAGTCGTTCTTCCGGGGTGCCGGCTGGAACGTGATCAAGGTCGTCTGGGGCCGCGAGTGGGACGCGCTGCTGCACGCCGACCGCGACGGCGCACTGGTCAACCTGATGAACGCCACGCCCGACGGTGACTACCAGACCTACAAGGCGAACGACGGCGCGTACATCAAGGAGCACTTCTTCGGTCGCGACCCGCGCACGAAGGCGCTCGTCGAGCAGATGAGCGACGACGAGGTGTGGAACCTCAAGCGCGGCGGCCACGACTACCGCAAGGTCTACGCGGCGTACAAGGCGGCCACCGAGACCGTCGGCCAGCCGACCGTCATCCTCGCCAAGACCATCAAGGGCTACTCGCTCGGCCCGCACTTCGCGGCCCGCAACGCGACGCACCAGATGAAGAAGATGACCCTGGACGACCTCAAGGGCTTCCGGGACAGCCTGCGCATCCCGATCTCGGACGCGCAGCTCGAGGCCGACCCGTACCTGCCGCCGTACTACCACCCCGGCCAGGACTCGCCGGAGATCCAGTACATGCTGGAGCGCCGCCGTCAGCTGGGTGGTTTCGTACCGGAGCGCCGCACGAAGTCCAAGGCGCTCGTGCTGCCGGGCGACAAGGTCTACGAGGGCATCCGCCGCGGCTCGGGCAAGCAGGAGGTCGCCACGACGATGGCGTTCGTCCGGCTCGTCCGCGACCTCGCGAAGGACCCGGAGATCGGCCCGCGCATCGTCCCGATCATCCCGGACGAGGCGCGCACGTTCGGCATGGACTCCATGTTCCCGACGCAGAAGATCTACAACCCGAACGGCCAGGCGTACACCTCGGTGGACGCCAACCTGATGCTCGCCTACAAGGAGTCCGAGCAGGGCCAGATCCTGCACGAGGGCATCAACGAGGCGGGTTCCACGGCGTCGTTCACGGCGGTCGGCACGTCCTACGCGACGCAGGGCGAGCCGATGATCCCGATCTACATCTTCTACTCGATGTTCGGCTTCCAGCGCACGGGTGACGGCCTGTGGGCGGCGGCGGACCAGATGGCGCGCGGCTTCGTGCTCGGTGCCACCGCGGGCCGCACCACGCTGACCGGTGAGGGCCTGCAGCACGCCGACGGCCACTCGCTGCTGCTGGCGCACACGAACCCGGCCGTGGTCGCCTACGACCCGGCGTGGTCGTTCGAGGTGGCGCACATCGTCAAGGACGGTCTGCGGAGGATGTACGGCGAGAACGCCGAAAACGTCTTCTACTACATCACCGTCTACAACGAGCCGTACGTCCAGCCGGCCGAGCCGGAGAACCTGGACGTGGAAGGCCTCCTGCGGGGCCTCTACAAGTACCAGGACGGCCCGCGGACCGGTGGTCCGCGTGCGCAGATCCTCGGCTCCGGCGTGGGCCTCCCGTGGGCGCTGAAGGCCCAGCAGCTGCTGGCCGACGAGTGGGGCGTCTCCGCGGACGTGTGGTCCGCCACGTCGTACTCGGAGCTGCGCCGCGACGCGGTCGACACCGACCGCCACAACCTGCTGCACCCGGACGCCGAGCCGCGCGTGCCGTACGTGACGCAGGCGCTGCAGAACGTCCAGGGCCCGGTCGTCGCCGTCTCCGACTGGATGTCGGCGATCCCGGACCTGATCCGCCCGTACGTCCCGACCGACATGACGACCCTGGGCACGGACGGCTTCGGCTTCTCCGACACCCGCCCGGCCGCCCGCCGCCACTTCCTGGTGGACGCGGAGTCCGTCGTCGTCGCCACTCTGGCCGCCCTGGCCAAGCGCGGCGAGATCGGCCAGGACAAGGTCGTCGAGGCGGCCCGCAAGTACCGCATCGACGACGTGCAGGCGGCCGGCCCGTCCACGTCGGACGCGGGCCTCGCGTAGTCAGCTCGCTCGAAGGGCCGTCCCGCACGCGCGGGGCGGCCCTTTTCAGCTCCTGAGGGCGTACTCGGTGAACTGACCGGCGATGGTGAACCCGAGGCGCCGGTAGACGGGTTCGCCTTCCACAGAGGCCTGCAGAACGGCAATGCGGCAGCCCTCGGCCCGTGCGGTGTGCAACGCGGCCAACGTGATCGCACCGCCATAGCCACGCCGACGGTCCGAGACGAGCGTCGCGATGTTGTAGATCCCCGCGACACCCGCGTGCCGGAACACCTCCGCCGTGCACACCGCACGCCCGTCCACGTACCCGACGAGGTAGCGGGCTTGACTGTCCAACGCGTGCTTCGCCACATCGGCGTAGAACCGGCGAACCGCGGCGGCGGGCGGATACCAGTTCGCGGCCAGGACCTCCGCGTGGTCCGCGAGCTCCGCCTCGGTGGTGACCTGCCGGATCTCCAGCCCCTCGACGCCCGGCGCGGGCACGGCGGCGTCGGAGAGGTCCACCCACATCGCCGCCGAGGTCTCGGTCCTCGGCACACCTGACCGCGTCAGCAGCGGCCCGAGATCGGCCGGGGTGGAGGCGGGCCCGACCCACCACGAGAACGGCCGCCCGGTCGCGTTGACCGCGCTCACCGCCTCCGCGATGCGCGCCTTCGCGTTCTCCTCGGTGAACCTCGCCGCGGCGACGACGTTGAACGTGTCGTCGTCCAGGCCGCTGTCCGCGATCAGCAGGTCCCCGGTGTCCTCGACGGTCGCCTCCTCGAGATGCCGGTGCAGGTGGCAGGCGCGTGCGGCGAAGTTCTGCTCCATGCTCTCCAGCAGTCCGGTGCTGATCCGGCGCAACGGCTCGTCGGGCGGGTCGACGAAGTCGTACTCGTCGAAGTCGAGCCAGGCGCCGACGTCGGCGAGGAAGGCCGCGGTCTGCGGTGGAAGGCGCAACCCGGCAGGAGCCCGCTGCGCGTAAGCCGCGCCGTCGTCGTTGAAGTAGCGCATCACCTGCATGACGGCGTCGATGTCGGGGTCGGCGGCGAGACGCACCAGTTCGTCGCGCACGGGCAGCAGCCGGTCGACCAGGTGCTGGATCTGTTGGTCGACGGTCTCGTCGCTGCGCCGGACGATCTTCCACGTGTGCACCCGCGGCACGTCGCGGTCGGGGTGCCTGCTGCCCCACAGGACGGCGTCGTCGGGTTCGAGACCGAGACGCCTCGCCATCTCGGTCTCCGAGACGGTGTGGCTCTTCAGGGCGAAGTAGCTGTACTGCTCAAGACGCACCGGGCCATCGGACCACGCCTGACACCTGCTGACGATTGATATATCGCAGCCGATATATCAGTTTGCGGGACCGTTCACGCACTGGGCGACCGGGCGGGCACTCACCAGCGGGCCGTCAGCTCGGGCGTCGAGGAGCAACGGGATCAGCGCGCGGGCCTCCTGGCGAAGCGGCACGATGCGGTCGCCGCCCCGCAGGTACTCGGACCGGATGCCGTGCAGCGCGAGCTCGTCGCCGACCTCGCGGTACTGGGCACCGGTGAGCACGTACCCGCACGGCGGCTCCGACAGGACGTCGGACGGGTCCGGAGCCTGGTTGTCGGCGCCGCCGAAGTACACCGGGCCGGACCGCACGGCGCGAGAGGCGGCGTTGGCGGCTTCGATCGCCGAGCGGTTGTCGCGGACGAACGACTGCGTGCCCTCCAGGGCGCGAAGGTGCGACTCGACCCGGAAAGCGGGAGCACCGGAGTCGTTGGTTTCGACGAGCAGGCCCATGGCGTGCTTCAACCCGGCGGTGTTGCGCAGGATTCGCTCCTGGCCGTCGCCCGCCACCTGGCGTACGGGTTCACCGGTCACCGGATCGACGTAGATGCCGTACACGCCGGAAGTGCGGCCTGCGGCTTCGACGGACGGACGCACGTACGACCGGGACAGGGTCTCGGAGAGCGCGTGGACGTCAGAAGAGACGTTGAGGTTGCGGGGCCACAGCCAGAGGACGTCCTTCACGTAGTAGGGCGACGAAGGGCCGAACTCGTGCAGGTCGTGGATGACGTCGGGCTGCCAGTCGCGGATCACCGCGGCCATCGCGCGGGCCTCGGCGCTGCGGAGCAGCAGGTGGTCGCGGTTGATGTCGATGCCGGAAGAGTTGCCGCGCGTGTTGAGGACGCGGCCGTCCGGGTTGGCGTTCGGCACGAACAGGTACGTCACGTCGGAGGAGCGCGGCAGCGAGCGCATGCGGATCAGGCAGGCTTCGCGGCCCGCCGGTTCGTCGCCGTGCTGGGAGCAGGTGAAGAGCACCACCGCACGGGCGGAAGAAGAGCCGACGCGCACGAGTTGAAGAGGCCGGCCCTGGGCGGTCGTCCCGATCTGGGTGACGGGAAGGCCCAACGAGCGCAGGTAGGCCTGTTCCTCGGCCTCGGTGGTCCACTTGCCGGTCTTCTCGAAGCCCGTGCGCGGCTCGGTGGCGGCGAGAGCCGGCACGGGCACCAGCAGCGAAAAAGCGGCCAGTAACGCGATCAGTCCCCTCATAGGGGAGACTTTGCCGCCTGTGTCAACCGGCGGGCGGTGCGGTTCCAGTCCCAGAAGCCGTGGATCACCAGGGCCGCGAAGATCAGGTAGACGAACGCGCTGAAGTACAGGTGCGACTGGATCTGCAGCGGCACGCCGACGGCGTCCACGACCAGCCACACCAGCCAGAACTCGACCAGGCCCAGGCCCTGCAGGGTGAACGCCAGCACCGTGCCGACGAAGATCGCGGCGTCCGGCCACGGTGCCCACGAGGCGTGCAGCCAGTCGAGGACCAGGGCGAACGCGACGGTTCCGAGGACGAACACACCGGCCACGACCGCGCGTTCGAGCCAGGAGCCCTTGCGCACCACCACGCCGAACACCGGGTCGCGGTGACGCACCCACGCGTACCAGCCGTAGATGGCGATCAGGCCGACAACGACCTGCCGGGTCGCGAGTCCGCCGAGGTGCGCGGAGAGGTAGACGGTGAACAGCAGAGCCACGGAGACGAGCTGAACCGGCCAGGTCAGCAGTGACCGGCGCTGCGCGAGGAAGACCACCGCGAGCGCCAGGACCTGTCCGACCAGCTCCGTGTACGCGATCTTCTGGCCGAAGATCGTCAGTCCCATTTCGTACCACACGGCTCGTTCCCCCGCGGTTCAGTCGCAGTACACCGGTGTTTCCTACGGTCCCACCATGTCATCTCCTCCAGCGCTGGCGCTCCTGCCTTTGTTCCTGACCGCCCCTGCGACGCCCGTCATCACCCCGACGGTGATCACGCAGACGTTCGAGGCACCCGCGGACGCCGACGACCCGGCCATCTGGGTGAACCCGCGCGACACCGAACGCAGTGTGGTCCTGGGCACGCTCAAGGAAGGCGGCTTGGCGGTGTTCGACCTGAACGGCCGCACGATCGGCGTCTCCCCGGCGCCGCGGCCACCGGCGCCGGGAGCGAAGCCGGGCCGCTACAACAACGTCGACGTCGTGGGGAACCTCGCGTTCGTCAGCGACCGCGGCCGTGACCGCATCCGGGTGTTCGAAGTGGACGAACACGGCGTGAAGGACGTCACGAACCCCGCGACCAGGCCGGTGTTCTCGAAGACCGAACAAGAGGTCGACGAGCAGCACACCGTCTACGGTCTCGCCGCCGGGCACGTCGACGGCAAGGACGTCGTCGTCACGAGCCGGCGCCACGAGACCAGCATCGCGCTTCTGAAGAAAGTCCGGAGTGGCAATGGCTACGACACCGAGAAGGTGTCCACTCTGGACCTGCCGAGCACCTTCGCCCTGCCGAACGGGCAGAGGTGGACGGTGTGCGGCAAGCCCGGTGAGGGCCCGCAGGTCGAGGGCATGGTGATCGACGAACGCACCAGCACCCTGTACGCCGCGCAGGAGGACGTCGGCATCTGGCGCATCCCCCTGCGCGCCAACGGCTTCGGCGAGCCGCAGCTGGCCGACCGGGTCCGGAGCTTCGGCGCGCCGCAGAAGTACCACCCCGAGACCGGGGAATGCGAGGCGGACGGCCCGAACCCCGGTTTCGGCGGCAGGTGGCTGGAGGCCGACGCCGAGGGCCTCGCGATCGCGGACGGCGTGCTGATCGCGTCCAGCCAGGGCGACTCGCGGTTCGTCGCCTACCGCAAGGCCGACATGAAGCCGGTCGAGGACTTCCGGGTCAAGGACGTCGAGCACTCCGACGGCGCCGACGTCGTCACCGGCAAGCTCAACCTGCTGGTCGTCCACGACGGAGAACGCCCGAACGGCACCGGGTTCGCGTTCGTCAGGTTCTAACCTGTCCCCATGGGGACGCTCAACCAGGACCAGCTCAACCGAGCCCTGATCGAACGCCAGCTGCTGCGCGAGCGCGCCGGTCTCGGCGCGCTCGCCGCCGTCGAGCACCTCTTCGGCATCCAGGCGCAGGAACCGAAGTCGCCCTACGTCGGCCTCTGGAGCCGTCTGACCGACTTCGAACCGAAGCAGCTCGAAGAGCTCCTGACCAACCGCGAAGCCGTCCGCATGCTGCTGATGCGCGGCACGATTCACCTGGTCAGCGCACGCGACGCGCTCGGACTGAGGCCCCACACCCAGCTCAGGCTCGACCGCGAACTGCAGAGCGGCCCCTTCGCGAGCCGGCTCAGGGGCCTGGACCTCGACGAGGTCGCCGAACTGGGCCGCAAGATCCTCGAAGACACCCCGCAGGGCACCGCGGACGCCGGCAAGCAGCTCAAGCAGCGATGGCCCGACCGCGAGCACACCGTCCTCGGCAACGCCCTGCGCAACAAGCTCGCTCTCGTCCAGATCCCGCCGCGCGGGTTGTGGCACCGCAGCGGCAGGGCGGTCTGCACGACCGTCGAGAGCTGGCTCGGCCGGTCCCAGCAGGCCATCACCAAGGACGAGCTGGTGCTGCGCTACCTCAAGGCGTTCGGCCCGTCGACGGTGATGGACGCCCAGCAGTGGTCCGGCCTCACCAGGCTCACCGAGACGTTCGAGGCACTGCGCCCGCAGCTGGTGACCTTCCGCAACGAGGCGGGCAAGGAGCTCTTCGACCTGCCGGACGCCCCGCGACCCGACCCCGACACGCCGCTGCCCGTGCGGCTCCTGCCCGAGTTCGACAACATCCTGCTGGCCCACGCCGACCGCCGCCGGGTCATCGCCGACGACCGGCTCGGCGTGGTCGTCGGCGGCAAACCCACGGTCCTCGTCGACGGCTACGTCGTCGCCACCTGGTCGATCACCAAGGATCGCACCATCGCCGTCGACTACCTCGACAAGCTGCCGCCCAGCAAGGAGAAGGCGGTCGCCGAGGAGTGCGACCGCCTTCGGCACTGGATCAGGACGTGAAGTCCCGCAACGGTTTCCACCACGCCGGGTGGTCGCGGTACCAGGCGACCGTGTCCGCCAGGCCCTGCTCGAACGGCACCAGGGGCTCGTAACCGAGCTCGGCGCGGATCTTCGTGTCGTCCAGCGCGTACCGCTGGTCGTGCCCCAACCGGTCGGCGACCCTCTTGACCAGCGCGGGCCCCGCGCTGCACAGGTCGAGCAGGGCGTTGGTGATCTGCAGGTTGGTGCGCTCGTTGCCGCCACCGACGTTGTAGATCTCGCCGGCCCGCCCGGAGGTGAGCACCAGCTGGATCGCCCGGCAGTGGTCGGACACGTGCAGCCACTCCCGCACGTTCGACCCGTCCCCGTACAACGGCACCTGAAGGCCGTTGAACAGGTTCGTGATGAACAACGGGATCAGCTTCTCCGGGTGCTGGTACGGCCCGTAGTTGTTGGAGCAGCGTGTGATCGACACGTCCATCCCGTACGTCCGCCAGTAGGCGCGGGCGATCAGGTCGCTGGACGCCTTCGAGGCCGCGTACGGGGAGTTCGGCTGCAACGGCCAGGTCTCGGTCCAGGCACCCTCGTCGATCGACCCGTACACCTCGTCGGTCGACACGTGCACGAAGCGCGACACACCAGTCCGGCGGCAGGCTTCCAGAAGCGTCTGCGTGCCGAGAACGTTGGTGAGCACGAAGTCCGCGGCCGCCGTCAGTGAACGGTCCACATGCGACTCCGCGGCGAAGTGGACCACGGCGTCGTGACCCGGCAGCAGCTCCAGCAACAGCTCCAGGTCGCGGATGTCGCCCTGCACGAACGACATCCGCGCGTGCGACTCCGGCAGGTTCGCGCGGTTTCCCGCGTACGTCAGCTTGTCCAGCACTGTGACGTGCGCGTCCTCGTAACCCGAGTACCCGCCGTCGAGCACGGTGCGGGCGTAGTGCGAGCCGATGAACCCGGCCGCTCCGGTAACCAGCAGCTTCACGCCGCCACCTCCACATGCGCGTCGTCACCGACGACCAGCCGGTGCTGCTTGGCCGACCCCACCCGGGCCTTGCGCCCGATCAGCGACGTCTCGATGCCGGAGACGTTGTGCACGTAAGCGCCCGACAGCACGATCGAGTCGGACACCCCGGCCTCGGTGATCCGGCAGTCCGCGCCGATCGCCGTGTACGGCCCCACGATCGACTCCTCGACCAGGGTTCCCGCACCGATGATCGCGGGCCCGACGATGCACGACCGCACCACGCGCGCGCCCTCCTCGACGACGACCTCGCCGATCAGCGAGCTCTCCTCGTCGACGACGCCCTGGATGTCCGTCCGCAGCCGCTGCAGGAGCTCGCGGTTGCACTCCAGCACGTCCTCGACCTTGCCGGTGTCCTTCCAGAAGCCCGAGTAGATCCGCGCCCGCACGTCGCGCTCGTGCGTCACCAGCCACTGCAACGCGTCGGTGATCTCGAGCTCGCCCCGCCACGACGGCTCGATCGCGTCCACGGCCTGGTGGATGAGCGGGGTGAAGAAGTACACGCCGATCATGGCGAGATCGCTGCGCGGCTCCTGCGGTTTCTCCACCAGCCGGGTCACGCGCGAGTTCTCGTCCACCTCCGCGACACCGAACGCGCGCGGGTCCGGCACCTTGTAGACGACGACCTGCGCGGACGGCCGCACCTCCGCGAACTCGTCCGCGATCTCGGAGATGCCCTCGACGAGCATGTTGTCGCCCAGGTACATCACGAAGTCGTCGTCGCCGAGGAACGGTCGCGCGATCTTCACGCAGTGCGCGAGCCCCAGCGGCGCGTGCTGCGGGATGTACGTGATCGCCACGCCCAGCGCGGACCCGTCGCCCAGCACGTCGGAGATCTCCTCAGCGCGGTCGCCGACGATGATGCCGATCTCGGTGACCCCGATCTCGCGCAGGTTCCCCACCACGTACTCGAGCACCGGCTTGTTGGCGATCGGGATCAGTTGTTTCGGCATCGAATAGCTGAAAGGTCGTAGGCGTGTTCCCGCGCCTCCGGACAGCACCAGGGCCTTCATGGAACGTCTCCTCCACCGACTGTCACGTGGCACCGAGAGTCCCCGTCGGTGGTGGACCGCAACTGGAGAACCGCCTCAACAACGAAGAAGGGGCCCGGCGCACCGGACCCCTTCCACGAGCTGAGAACGGTTTCTCAGGGCATCTGCGTGCCCGACGGCGGCGTCGAGGCCTCACCCATCCGGCCACCGACGGTGGACGGCATCTCCTGCGACGCGCGCGGCATCGGCGACTGGACGTTCGCCTCCTCCTGCATGCGGTTCAGCCAGCCCTCCCACCGCTGCTGCATCGGGCGGACCAGGCCGCCGCCGACGCCGATGATGATCACGCCCGCGACCGTGGCGAGCACGGCGATCAGGACCGGCATCGTCACCGAGATCGCGATGCCCAGCTGGTTGAGCGCCGCGATGACGCCCAGCGCCATCACGAAGCCGTACGTGATGTTGCCCAGGATCTTCGTGTACGAGCGGGCGCCCAGCGCACCCGTCACGAGACCCTTCAGCGCGGTGCCGATCGCCGACGCGACGATCACGAGCACCATCGCCACGACGATGCGCGGCAGGTACGCGATGACCTCGTTGAGCAGCGTGCTGACCGGGTTCGACGCGCCGAACACGCCGAACGCCAGCTGCAGCGCGATGAGCAGCACGAAGTAGTACACGAGCTTGGCGATCAGGCCGGTGGCGTCCATCGGCGACTGCTTCATCGCGCCGTGGAGGCCCGACCTGTCGACGAGCCGCTCGAAGCCGATGCGCTTGAGCAGGAACTGCACACCCTTGGCGAGCGCCTTGGCGATGAACCAGCCGATGACCAGAACGAGCAGGAAGCCGAGCAGCTTCGGCACGAACGTGGCCACCATCGCCCACGCCTGGCCCAGGCCCTCGGTGATTTGCGAGCCCACGGGCCCTCCTAGACAAAGTTGCGGTGAGTGAAGATCCGACCAGTTGATCGTTTCGTGGTTCACCCCGCTCGGCAACTTCGACACTGTGACACGAAAGGGTGGCTGACGTGGATTTTTGTCTCAATACAGTCCAGAGTGGAGCTACCGGTGGGGACCGGGGAGAGGGAAGCACCCGCCACGGAGCGTGGCGGGTGCTTCCACATTTCTACGGCCTGGCGCTCAGTCCACGGCCGTCGAGGTACGACTGGATCCGGCCGGGGGACAACACGGGAGCCGGCGTCGGAGCCGCACCGCCCTGGCCGTCCTTCGGCACGTCCGGCCGCGGGTCACCGGCGCACTCGGAGCTGCTGCCCGGCAGCGCACCGTCGATCAGGTACCGGTTGACCTTGTCGTCGACGCACTTGTTGCCGCCGTTGTAGAGGCCGTGCTTGCCCTCGTCGACGACGGTGATCAGGTTGTGCCCCAGGCGCGCCGCCATCGCCGGGCCGCTCGCGTACTGGGTCTGCGTGTCGCCCTCGGACTGCACGACCACGCCGACCGGGTAGCCGTTGCGGGCGATCCTGACCGGCTCCTCCGGCGGGGTGAACGAGCGGAACGTGCAGGTCATCGGCGCCGCGCGGACGATGCCGAAGCCGAACGGGTAGCGCTCGCGGAAGGTCCGCATGTCCTCGTAGTAGAGGTGCAGGTCGGTCGGCCAGTCCGACTCGCAGGTGACCGTGTCGAACACGCCGGACCGCAGCTCCTGCAGACCGGTCTTCGCGAGCACCTGTCCCGCCTTCGCGCCCTCGGTGTTCTGCGGCTTCTCACCCGACCGCAGCTTCCCCACGATCGACGCGAGGTCTGACCACAGTGGACGGTAGCGGGACCCGACACCCACTGCGCCGTCGAAGGAAGAGCGGTCGTGCTCACCGATCGGTTTGGTGTGCAGCTTGGCGGCGACCTTCTCCACCTCGGCGATCACCTCGTCCCGCGACTTGCCCAGCCCGAACTTCTCGTTGCGCTCCCCCACCCACGCCGCCCACATCTCGACGTCGTGGCGGTACGCGACGGCCTGCTGGCGGAACTGCTCGTGCCAGATCCACTCCGGGTGCACCGCGGAGTCGAGCACGCTGCGGTCCAGGCGGTTCGGGAACAACGTCCCGTACACCGCACCCAGGTACGTGCCGTACGAGTAACCCAAGTAGTTGATCTTCTGCTCGCCCAGCACCGCGCGGACGACGTCCATGTCCCGCGCGGTGTTCGCGGTGCTGATGAACTGCCGGATCCCGCCCGCCGACTTCTGGCAGGCCTCCTCGGCCTCCCGCGCCTCGGCCGCCCACTTGCCGAACTCGCTGTCCGCGGGACGGGAGTCCGGTTCGGCGATCGCGGGCGCGGCCCGGCAGTTGAGCGCCGTCGAACCGCCCACGCCGCGCGGGTCGAAGCCGATCACGTCGTAGACCTGGGCGAGCTCGGACTTCGCGAGGAACAGCGGCAGTCCCAGCCCCGAACCGCCAGGTCCACCCGGATTGGTGAACAGCACGCCGCGCCTGCGGTCCTGCGCCGCCGCCTTCTTGCGGCTGATGGTCAGGTTGATCCGGTCGCCCGCCGGTTTGGTGTAGTCGAGCGGTGCCATGAGCGTGGCGCATTCCAGCTCGCCGAGCTTTCCGCTGCACGCCGCCCACTTGACCGGCTGCGCGTGGTACTCGGCGAGGGGGTCGGGCGGGTCGGCCGAGGCGGTCGCGCCCGTGGCGGCGAGAGCGACCACTGCCAGGACGAAAGCCAGGAACCTACGCAAGACGAAACCTCCGCGCCGAAGAACAGACCTCTGCTGCCCGAAGGTATGGCGGTTCCCGCGGCGACGAGGGTTGTGTCACCCATCCCGGTGATGTCACCTCCAACGCCCTAAGCTGCGGGTATGACCAAGGCAGCCGAGGCGAAGGAGGAGCACCCGCCCACCCTCTCCGCCCGCACGATGCGCAGGATCGAGCGCGCGTCCGGCACGCTCGCCACCGCGAGCGTGGCCGCGATGGAGGAGCGGCTGCCGTGGTTCGCCCGGATGCCCGCGGACCAGCGCGCCAGCGTGCTGCTGCTGATCCAGAACGGCGTGGCGGGCTTCGTCGAGTGGCTGCACGACCGGCAGCAGGCGATCCGGCTGACCGCGGACGCGTTCCGCAGCGCCCCCAAGGATATCTCGCGCTGGGTGAGCCTGCGCCAGACCGTCGAGCTGGTCCGGATAGCGCTGGAGCACTTCGAGCAGCAGATGCCGCAGATGGCCGCCGACGAGGCCGAACGCGCGCTGCTGATGGAGGGCGTGCTGCGGTACGGGCGGGAGATCGCCTTCTCGGCCGCCACCTCCTACGCGGCGGCCGCCGAGGCGCGCGGCGCGTGGGACGCCCGGCTGGAAGCGCTGGTCGTGGACGGCATCGTGCGCGGCGACCCCGAGGAGTCGCTGCTGTCGCGCGCCGCGGCCCTCGGCTGGGACCCGGCGCTGGAGGCGACGGTCCTGGTCGGCAACCCCGGTGGCGAGGACCCGCCCGCGATCATCTACTCGGTGCGCAGCAAGGCCGCGCGGGCAGGACGGCCGGTGCTGCTGTCAGTGCAGGGCTCGCGGCTGGTCGTGGTGCTCGGCGGGCCGACGGAGACCGGCGAGGACGTGCTGGGGCGCATCGCGGAGGGCTTCGGCGAGGGGCCGGTCGTGGCCGGGCCCACGGTGCGCAGCCTGTCGGAGGCCCATCGCAGTGCGAGCGACGCGTTGAGCGGGCTGCGCGCGGTCGTGGGCTGGCCGGCCGCGCCCAGGCCGGTCCGGTCGCTCGACCTGCTGCCGGAACGGGCGCTCGCGGGTGACCCGGAAGCCGAGTGGCAGCTCGTCGACCGGGTGGCCCGGCCGCTGGAGGACGCCGGTGGCGCGCTGCTGGAGACCGTGGACGCGTTCCTGGAGGTCGGGGGCGTGCTGGAGACGTGCGCCAAAAGGCTGTTCGTGCACCCGAACACGGTCAGATATCGCCTTCGGCGCGTTCAGGAAATGACCGGAAGAAATGCACATGACGCTCGAGACGCGCTTGTGCTTCGCGTCGCTTTGTCTGTAGGCCGCCTTGCTCGCGCACGGGGGCTGTGGTAGCGAACGACCTGTGACCGACTTCGCACACATCCGTTAGGGTGAGAGCCAAACGACCTGTCGACGCGCTGAGCTGGGGTTACGTCCGCCGGCGTTCACCTGGCCGACACTTTTGTAGGGTCTCTACAAATACGATCGCCGTACTTCGTCCTTTACGGCATGGGGTACCGGTGGGTCCACCAGCTTTAGTAATCGACGTGATCGCACTCCTCGCGCCCGGACAAGGGTCCCAGACGCCCGGCATGCTCGCCCCCTGGCTCGAACTGGAGGGGGCCGAGAAGCAGGTGCGCACGTGGTCGGAGATCACGGGTCTCGACCTCGTGCGGCTCGGCACCACCGCGGAGGCCGAGGAGATCGTCGACACCGCCATCACCCAGCCGCTGGTCGTGGCTCTCGCGCTGCTCGCGTTCGGTGAGCTGCGCCGCCGCGTCGAGCTGCCCTCGGCCGTGATCGTCGGCGGCCACTCGGTCGGCGAGCTCGCCGCCGCGTCGGTGGCGGGCGTCATCAGCGCCGACGACGCCGTCGCGCTGGCCGCCGTGCGCGGTCGTGCCATGGCCGAGGCGTGCGCCCTGGAGCCGACCGGCATGGCCGCGGTGCTCGGCGGCGACGAGCCGGAGGTCCTCGCCCGCCTGGAGGAGCTCGGCCTGGTGCCCGCCAACCGCAACGGCGCCGGTCAGATCGTCGCGGCCGGTCCGCACCCCGCGCTCGACGAGCTCGCGGCGAACCCGCCGGGCCCGGCGAAGGTCCGCAAGCTGGCCGTCGCGGGCGCGTTCCACACCAGGTACATGGCGCCGGCCGAAGACGCCGTGCGCGCGCGTGCCGCCGAAGTCACCACGCACGACCCGTTGCTGCCGCTGGTGTCCAACAAGGACGGTCAGGTCGTCACCGAGGGCACCGAGGTGCTGCGGCGCCTGGTCTCCCAGGTCACCAGCCCGGTCCGGTGGGACGCCTGCCAGGCCACCCTCGTCGAGAGGGGCATCACCGGCTCGGTCGAGCTGCCGCCCGCCGGTGTGCTCACGGGTCTCGCCAAGCGTGCGATGAAGGGCACCGCCACCCTCGCCCTGAAGACCCCCGACCAGCTCGAGAAGGTCGCGGAGCTCTTCGACACCGTTGGAGCTGCTCAGTGACAAGCTTTCAGGCCCCGCAGTCGTCTGCGGGTAGCCGCATCATCGGCCTCGGCAGCTACCAGCCCGAGACGGTGGTGAGCAACCACGACCTCGCCGCTCGCATGGACACCTCGGACGAGTGGATCCGCGACCGCGTGGGCATCGTGAACCGGCGGATCGCGTCCAAGGACGAGGGCGTCGTCGACATGGCGGTCATCGCGGGCACGAAGGCGGTCGAGGACGCCGGGCTCACCCCGTCCGACATCGGCGCCGTGATCGTGGCGACGTGCACCATGCCGTCGACCATCCCGAACGCCGCCGCGCAGGTCGCCGACCGCATCGGCGTGAAGGCGGCACCGGCGTTCGACCTCAACGCCGCGTGCGCGGGTTTCTGCTACGCCGTCGCGACCGGCTCGGACCTGGTCCGCGCGGGCACGGCCAAGCACGTGCTGGTCATCGGCGCGGAGAAGCTCACCGACTGGACCGACCAGGACGACCGCTCGACCGCGATCATCTTCGCGGACGGCGCGGGTGCCGTCGTGATCGGTGCCAGCGAGGAGAACCACATCGGCCCCGTGGCGTGGGGCTCCGCCGGTGACCTCTCCGAGACCATCACCATCGCCGACCGCGACTCCTTCATCCACCAGGAAGGCCAGTCGGTCTTCCGCTGGGCGACGACCCAGATCGCGCCCGTAGCGATCCGCGCCGCCGAACTCGCGGGTGTCGAACTGTCCGATGTGGACGTGTTCGCCCCGCACCAGGCGAACCTGCGGATCATCGAAGCGATCGCCAAGCGCCTGCGCAACAATGGTGCGCGGGAGGACCTGAAGATCGCTCGAGACATCGTCGAATCCGGCAACACCTCCTCGGCCTCGATCCCCATGGCGCTGGACCACATGCGGGCCGCGGGCGAGATCTCCAGCGGAGACGTGGTGCTGATGGTCGGTTTCGGCGCGGGTCTGTCCTACGCGGGACAGGTGGTCCGGTGCCCGTGAATACCCCCGGTTTTTCCATCGTTTCAATCGAAAGGGAACTTCAGTGAGCGACAACGTCCTGTCCGGTCTTGCCGAGATCGTCGAAGAGGTCGCCGGTGTGGCCGCCGACGACGTCACCGCTGAGAAGTCCTTCGTGGACGACCTCGACATCGACTCGCTGTCGATGGTCGAGATCGCCGTCCAGGCGGAGGACAAGTTCGGCGTGAAGATCCCGGACGACGAGCTGGCGAACCTCAAGACCGTTGGTGACGCGGTGAACTACATCACCAGCAACAAGTGAGTTCGGACATCGACGTCGTCATCACCGGGCTGGGTGCCACCACCCCGCTCGGCGGTGACGTCACGTCCACCTGGGACGCACTGCTCGCGGGCAAGAGCGGGGTCCGCCCCCTCACCCACGACTGGGTGGAGAAGTACGACCTGCCGGTGAGGATCGCCTCGCAGCTCGTCGTCGACCCCACCGAGGTGCTGCCCCGCGTCGAGGCGAGGCGCCTGGACCGCTCCGAGCAGGTCGCCATCGTGGCGTCCCGCCAGGCGTGGCAGGACGCCGGCCACAGCGACGACACCGTCGACCGCCAGCGCCTCGCCGTGATCATCGGCACGGGCATCGGCGGCGCGATCACCCTCCTGACCCAGGACGACCTCCTGGAACAGCAGGGCCTGCGCAAGGTGTCGCCGCTGACCGTCCCGATGCTGATGCCGAACGGCCCGGCCGCCCACGTGGGCCTGGAGCTCAAGGCCCAGGCAGGCGTCCACGCCCCGGTCTCCGCCTGCGCGTCGGGCGCAGAGGCCATCGCGTGGGCCTACCGCATGATCAAGTCCGGCGAAGCCGACGTGGTCGTGGCAGGTGGCGCGGAAGCGTGCATCACGGCGATCCCGGTGGCGGGCTTCTCGCAGGCCCGCACCATGAGCACCCGCAACGACGAGCCGGAGAAGGCGTCGCGCCCGTTCGACACGGCCCGCGACGGTTTCGTCCTGGGCGAGGGCGCGGGCGTCATGGTCCTGGAACGCCGCGAGTTCGCCGAAGCCCGCGGGGCCAAGATCTACGGCCGCCTGGCGGGCATCGGCACCAGTGCCGACGGCTACCACATCACCGCCCCCGACCCCGAGGGCGTGGGTCAGTCGCGTGCCATCGCCGCATCCCTGCGGTCCGGCGGCATCGACCCGTCCGACGTGGGCCACGTGAACTGCCACGCCACCTCCACCCCGGTGGGTGACGTCGCGGAAACCGTGGCGATCCGCAAGGCGATCGGCGACCACCCGGTCCTGACCGCCCCGAAGGGCGCCCTCGGGCACCTGCTGGGCGCAGCGGGCGCGGTCGAGGCCATCGTCACCGTCCTGTCGATCCGCGACGGCGTGGTCCCCCAGACCCTCAACCTGGAGAACCTCGACCCGGCCGTGTCCCTCGACGTGGTGGCGGGCGAACCCCGCAAGATCAAGCTGGACGCCGCCGTGAACGACTCGTTCGGCTTCGGCGGCCACAACGTGGCCCTGGCCTTCACCCCGGCCTAGCCGCACTCCGCACCACCGCAACGCCCCGGCCCGCACCGCGAGCCGGGGCGTTGCGGCGTAGAAGCAAGAAACGCAACACCGGTGCGCCACGCACCCGCGAAGGCGAAGCCGGGCCCCTCAGCACTTCTCCATCTGGGGAGTCCGGTTCTCAGGAGCCTCATCCACCTTGAGCTCCCCACCTTCCCGAACCATCACGTACACGACCCGCCACCGAATGCACCCCTCCGGCAACCCGACCGGAGCCTTGGCGACATCCTGTGTGGACACGAACGAGATCAGCACCCGCAACCGCCGGCCGACCACATCGGACTCGATCCGCTGCACCACCATCCCGCCGTCCCGGGTGGTCTCGTAAGCAGCAGCCCAGGTCGACTCAACAGCCTGCGAGACCCGCCGAGACGACACGACCTCCCGCCAGGCGCCGAAGTTCCGGGCGTTGATCGAGTCGAAGAACTTCTGCAGCACCGCCTGCACCGAAGTCCGATCGGGATGCGTGAACGCGTCGGGGCTCAACCGCACTTCGGCACTTCCCGGCAGCGGAGCACCGGACACCGACGTGGACGGCACCACCGGCTCGCCCTTCGCTTCGGCTGGACGCGAGTAGATCGTCCGTCCGACCATCCCCGCCGCGACCGCGGCACCGGTGATCACCACCACGGCCGGCACCAGCCAGCGGCTAGCCACACTCCCCACGCGAGCAGCCTAGCCGCGGGCGCTCGACAGGGGGCACCCGACCAGCAGAGGACCACTCACAAACACACGTCGTTACAGATAAACATAAAACTTCACCCGAAAGACTACATTATCCACAGATGCAAATTGCATGTAGCGAGACAGCGATTGCTACATAAAACCCGGCATACCAATCTCATCGTCCGAATGGGTTCTTTCGGGTCATCCCATACCGCTGTTCGGCCGCACTAAACGCGCAATGGCAGCCAATCACGGCTTCACCCGAAAAGAGCAGACAACACAGCGCGTACACATCGATTAACGCACCCCAACTATACGTCTTGACCGACGTGGAATACCGCAGCTCAGACGACCGGTCCTACAAGAACGATCCAGTACCGTTTAGCGACGACCAGCGGCGCCACAGTTGACTCACCAGTCAGCAAACCTTGCAACCGGGTGAGATGGTCCCAAACCTGATCACAGAGTGCCACATACGCGCCGGTAACCGGCGCCGATTCAGCCACGAACGGCCCACCCATATGCCACTAATGGCGGATTGGCCATAGCTGCGAGATTGTGCGGAAATATGCCGCGTAAACGAAATCGCACAAGAACCGAGGAGGGAATTCGGTGGACCTCAGATACGAGGCGTACTGCTTCGCCGATCGGCAGTTCTACGATCTGCAGAGCAGCACCGAAACCACTCCCGGAGACGACTTTTCCGCCGAGTTGCCGCAGCTCCCGGCCGACTGGACAATGGTCGACCGCAACGTGTGGCGGCACCACCACCCGAAGGGCCTGCAGCTGCCCAACCAGGGGTGGAAGGTGCACGTCTCGGCCGGTCTCGACAACGCCGGCAAGGTGCTGAGAACGACGTACGACTACTGCGCAGAGCGGCGCATCAGCTTCAAGTACCTGCGGACGATGTCGATCGTGCTGGCCCGCAACTCGAAGTACGCGCCCCGCGAGGGCAGCGGCAAGCTGGTCACGATCTACCCCACCAGCGCGGAGCACCTGGAGACGATCTGCACCGAGCTGGCCGAACGGCTCGACGGTGAGCACGGCGCCTACATCCTGAGCGACCTGCGTTTCGGCAAGGGACCGCTGTACGTGCGGTACGGCGGGTTCGCCGAGCAGTGGCTGGAGGTCGACGGGCAGCAGGTGCTCGCGATCGAGGGCCCGGACGGCGCGCTCGTGCCCGACAGGCGCAAGCCCGTGTTCAGCGTGCCCGAGTGGGTCGAGCTGCCCGCGTTCCTCAAGCCGCACCTGGCCGAGCGCAACGCCGGTGACCCCGAAGCGTTCCCGTACCGGATCAAGAGCTCGCTGCACTTCTCCAACGGCGGCGGTGTCTACCTCGCGACGCGCAAGAGCGACGGCAAGGAGGTCGTGCTCAAGGAAGCGCGGCCGCACGCCGGGCTCGACCGCGAGGGACGGGACGCCGTGGCACGGCTGGAGCTGGAACACCAGATCCTCACGAAGCTGCACGGCATCAAGGGCGTGCCCGAGGTGTACGACCGCTTCACCGAGTGGGAGCACCTGTTCGTGGCCATGGAGTTCATGCCGGGGCGCTCGCTCGGGCAGTGGCTCGGCCACAACTACCCGCTCACCCACCGGGACCCCACCGACGACCAGCTCGCGCAGTACCGCGACCGGGCCCAGCAGCTCATCGGCAAGGTCGAGGCCCTGATCGAGCAGGTGCACGGACGCGGCGTCGTGTTCGGCGACCTGCACACGATGAACATCCTGGTCGACGAGGACGACGAGGTCTCGCTGATCGACTTCGAGCTGTCGTCCACCATCGAGGACGTGCACCGGCCCACGCTCGGCGCGCCGGGGTTCCAGGCGCCGAACGACCGCGAGGGCTTCGACATCGACGCCTACCCGCTGGCCGCGCTCAAGCTGTGGATCTTCCTGCCGCTCAACGCGGTGCTGGAGCTCGCACCGGCCAAGCTGCGGCAGCACGTGCACGTCGTCGCGGAGCGCTTCGGGCTCGCGGAGGACTACCAGAAGCAGATCCTCGACGTGCTCACCCCGCGCGTCGACCCGCCGGCCGACCCCGCGTTCACCGCGTTCGACGACGAGAACCCGGACTGGACCGTGGTGCGCAAGGAGATCGCCACCGCGATCCTGCACAGCGCGACGCCGCAACGGAAGGACCGGTTGTTCCCCGGCGACATCGAGCAGTTCGAGGTCGGCGGCACGTGCTTCGGTTACGGCGCGGCGGGTGTGCTGCACGCGCTCGCGGAAAGCGGTGAGGGCCGGTACCCCGAGCACGAGGACTGGCTGGTCGACGCCGTCAGGAACGATCCGCCCAAGCAGCCCGGCTTCTTCGTCGGCGCGCACGGCATCGCGCACGTGCTGGAGAACTTCGGCCACCACGACTTCGCGACCGAGATCGTCGAGAGCTACGCACCGCTCGTCCGCACCACGCGGGATCACGGGCTCAGCGCCGGGCTGTCCGGCATCGGACTCAACCTGCTGCATTTCGCGAACACCCGCGAAGACGACAGCTTCGCCGCACAGGCGGAAGAACTGGCCGAACGTCTCGCGCAGCAGCTCGCCGACGTCCCGCCGCCCGGCGACAAGGCCAAGGCCGGCCTGTTGCACGGCTGGTCGGGTCCGGCGCTGTTCTTCCTGCGCCTGTTCGAGCACACCGCGGAACAGCGCTGGCTCGAGCTGTCCGAACAGGCGCTGGAACGCGACCTGGCCGAGACGATGGTCGCGCTGGACGGGTCGCTGCAGGTGCGCGACGGCACGTTCCGGACGCTGCCGTACGTCGGCATCGGCGGCGCGGGCATCGCGCTGGTGCTCACCGAGCTCGCCAAGGTCGCGCCCGAACTTCCTTGTGCGGCAAGGCTTCCGGAGCTGCTCAGCGGTTGCACCGGCGAGTTCGTCATCCAGCCCGCGTTCACACTGGGCCGGGCCGGACTGATGGCCGCGCTGGCGCACGCGAGCACGACGTGCCCGGACGAGCGGTTCGACCGCGCGGTCCGGCAGCACCTCAAGGCGCTGGGCTGGCACGCGGTGCGCTACGGGGGCGGGCTCGCCTTCCCCGGTGTGCAGCTGCGCCGGCTGTCCATGGACCTCAACACCGGCGGCGCGGGCGTCCTGCTCGCGATCGCGTCCACAGTGGACGCCAAACCGCCACTGCCCTTCCTGGGCTCACGAACGCCGGTCACCGCTGACCGGTAGCAGTAACCCCCGAAAGATCCCTCGATTGAAGGAGACCGTCATGGGTTTCATCCTTGACATGCAGGACCTGGAAGCGCCCGAGGCCCCGAGCAACGCGATGGCGTCCGGTGGCGGCGGTGGCGGCTCCACGACCGCGTCCAACGCGTCGCTGCTGCTCCCCTGCTCGCACAGCACCGTCAGCCTGCTGGCCTGCTGAGCTTCGCCCAACTGAAACACCGCGGTGAGTGAGCGGCATAGGCGAAGTATGCCGCTCACCCGCCAACTGCAGGGCCCGGCAGCCGGCCAGCTGTCGGGCCCTGGCTCATGATGCGCCCTCACGACCCGCGGAGGAACAGCAATGGCCAAACCCGGTGACGCTCTGCTGTTCTCCACGGTCAGACGCGACTTCCGCCCGTGGCTTTTGCTCCTCAACGCCGCCGTGGCGACCACCGGCGGCCTGCTCATCCCCACCGCACTCGCCCACGCGGTCGACATGGCACTGAGCGGGACGTTCGTGCTGTTCACGGTCCTTTGGCTGCTCCTGCTCGCGGCCACCGAGATCGTCGGCGACGCGATCGGCATCGTGCTCGCCGCGGCCATCACCGCGCGCGCCACCGCGTGGCTGCGGGAACGGCTCTCCCGGCATCTGCTCGCGCTCGGTCATCCGTCCCCGTTCGCCGCCGGAGACGCGGTGAGCCGGTTGACCGGTGACTGCGGCAACGCGGGCGGTGTCGTGGTCACGCTCATGTCCGTGATCATCGCCGCGGTCTCCTCGGTGGGCGCGATCGTGGCGTTGTTCCTGCTGGACTGGCGGCTCGCGGCCGTGTTCGCGGTGAGCGTCCCGCTGGCGACGGTGCTGGTGCGCACGCACATGCAGCTCACCGCCGACGACGTGCTGGCGTACCAGCAGGTTTCCGGTGACGTGTCGGCACGCCTGCTCGACGCCGTGTCCGGCAGGCGCACGATCACCGCCGCGGGGATCGCCGAGCAGGAGGCCGCGCGCGTGCTGCGACCGCTCCCCCAGCTCGCCGCGGCGGGCGCGGGCATGTGGCGGACCCAGGCGAAGATGATGTGGCGCGCCGGTCTGCTGTTGCCGGCCGTGGAGATCGCGGTGCTGGTCACCGCGGGTTTCGGCGTGATGGAGGGCAGGCTGAGCCCCGGTGACGTGCTGGCCGCGCTCGGCTATGCCGCGCTGGGCATGGGCATCATCGGCCAGATGCCGCAGCTGACCGCGCTGGAACGCACCCGCGCGTCCGCCACCCGCATCGCCGAGGTCCTCGGCACCCCGCCGCCCAGGCGCTCCGAACCGGTCCGCGGCCGGGGGATCGAGCTCCGGAACGTCCACGTCGACCGCGCACTCCACGACGTGAGTCTCACGATCCCCGACGGCGCGTTCGCCGCGATCGTCGGCAGTTCCGGTGCCGGCAAGTCGACGCTGGCCGCGGTGCTGGGCGGACTGTCCGCTGTGGACTCCGGCACGGTCGTCAGGGAAGGCGAGGTCGGGTACGCCTTCGAACGCCCGGCGCTGCTCGGCACGACGATCGGCCGATCCATCGGCTATGGAACCGATGCCGACGAGGTCCGGGTGCGGGACGCCGCGGTCGCCGCTCAAGTGCACGACGTGCTGATCAGGCTGCCGCACGGCTATGCGACCCCGGTGGCCGACGCCCCGCTCTCCGGCGGTGAGATCCAACGGATCGGCCTGGCGCGCGCGATCGTCCGCGACCCCGAGATCCTGGTGCTCGACGACGCCACCGCGAGCCTCGACACCGTGACCGAGGCCAAAGTGGACAAGGCCTTCACGACCGCGTTACCAGGCAGGACAAGGGTCGTGGTGACGCACAGAGCGGCAACGGCAGCTCGCGCGGACCTCGTGGTGTGGCTGGAGAACGGCTGCGTCAGAGGTACCGGCACCCATCAGGAGCTGTGGGATGACGAGGACTACCGCGCCGTGTTCACCGGGGGCGAGTGATGCGTTTCTACCTCTCCACGCTGGCCGGACACCGCAGGGGCGTGCTGATCCTGCTCGGCTGGTCCACGCTCGAAGGCGCGCCGGCGTTCTTCGGCGGCAAGCTCGTCGGCACCGCCGTCGACCGGGGTTTCGCCGCGGGCGACCCGCTGGCGGGCGTGCTGTGGCTGCTCGCGTTCGCGGCGCTCGCCGTCGCCGGAGCACTCGGCCGGCGCCAGGTCTTCGCGCGGCTCGGCGACGTCGTCGAACCGATGCGCGACGCCCTGGTCACGCAGGTCGTCAGGGGTGTGCTGAACGACCCGGCACACCGCCGCACCCCGGACGCCAGCGCCGTCGCCATGATCACCAGGCACGTCGAGGTCGTGCGCGACGCGACCGCGGGTGTGCTGGTGCAGGCCCGCGCACTTCTCGTCACGACGATCGCCGCACTCGTCGGTCTCGCGACCACCGCGGCGGCGTTGATCTGGCTGGTCGTCCTGCCGATCGTGGTCGCCCTGCTGCTCTTCGGGCTCATGCTGCCGTCGCTGGCCAGAAGGCAACGCGTCGCCGTGATGGCCGACGAACGCACGGCCGAGGCGTCCGGAGCAGTGCTCACGGGGCTGCGGGACGTAGCCGCCTGCTCCGCGTCCGACGAGGCTCACCGCGACATCGCCGCGCAGATCGATCAACAGGCCAGGGCCGCGGTCTCGGTCGCGTGGGCGAACTCGTTGCGCGCCACGGTGATCGCGATCGGCGGCTTCGCCCCGGTCGTGCTGCTGGTCGCGTTCGCTCCCCCGCTCGTCGCCTCCGGTGAGCTGACCACCGGCGCGGTGCTGGCCGCGGTCGTCTACCTGACCAGCAACGTGAACCCGGCGTTGCACGGCCTCGCCAGCACCACCAGCACGGTCGTGATGCGGCTGATGGTTGCGCTCAAACGACTTCAGGAAGCCGCACCGCGAACGTCGAAGGACGTCGGTGCGGAGGTCCCGTCCGACGGCGAGTTCGTGCTGCGGAACGTCACGTTCGGCTGGAGCCCGGACGCGGAACCGGTGGTGCGCGACCTGTCGCTCACCCTGCGTCCCGGCGACCACCTGGCCGTGGTCGGGCCGTCCGGCATCGGCAAGTCCACAATGGCCGGTCTGCTCACCGGCCTGATGCCACCCGACCACGGCTGCGTGCTGTTCGGCGGCGCACCCGTCGACCTGGTGGTTCCCGAGGTCAGACAGCACGCGATCGCGCTGATTCCGCAGGAGACGTACCTGTTCACCGGCACCGTGCGGGAGAACCTCGCTCTACTCGCACCGTGGGCGACCGACGAGGACCTCATCGACGCCGTGAAGAAGGTTGGCGCCAAACCACTTCTGGGCCGGCTCGGTGGCCTCGACGCACGGCTCGGCCACGCCGGTGAGGGGCTTTCCGCCGGTGAGGCGCAACTTCTGGCGCTCGCGAGGGTCTACGTGACGTCCGCGAGCGTGGTGATCCTCGACGAGGCGACCTCGCACCTGGACCCGGCGGCGGAGGCGCGGGTCGAACGAGCTTTTGCCCGAAGGGACGGAATTCTCGTGGTGATCGCGCACCGGTTGAGCTCGGCGCTGCGGGCGAACCGCGTGCTGGTCATGGACGGCGGCAGGCCGTTGCTCGGCACTCACGAGCACCTGCTGAAGACGTCCCCGCTCTACGGACAGCTCATGCTGGCCTGGGATCCCGTGCACCACGAGGAAACCCCGCTACCCAAACGGTAGCGGGGGTCCACTCTGGACTATCCGACCCGGTGCAGCCAGGTCACGGGCGCGCCGTCGCCCGCACGGCGGAACGGTTCCAGCGCGTCGTCCCACGCCGCGCCGAGCAGTTCGTCCACGCCGTGGGCGAAGGACTCACCACCACGAGCCCGTGCGGCCAGTGCGCGCAGCTGGTCCTCGTTCACGACGATGTCGCCGTTCGCCGAGGTTCTGGCGTGCCACAACCCGAGAACGGGCGCGAAGCAGAAGCGCTCGCCGTCCTGACCGGGGGACGGTTCCTCGGTCACCTCGAAGCGGAGCATTGGCCACGCGCGCAGCGCAGCCACGAGTTTGGCGCCGGTGCCGGCGTCTCCGGTCCATGCGCATTCGGCGCGCAACTGGCCTGGTGCCGCGGGTTGCGCTGCCCACCTGAGGTCCACTCGTTCACCAAGGGTGCCCGAGATCGCCCACTCGACGTGCGGACAGACCGCAGACGGCGACGAGTGGACGTAAACCACGCCACTGGTGCTGCCACGGGTGCTCACTGCTGACCTCCGCTACTCGACGAGGGACGTCTTCCCCTACGCCTTTGCCGAGCGAGGTGATCACCGTGAAACCCGTTCGCTGCATTCTGCCTTGACTTGAGGCATGTCCGCCATAAGAACCAGCTCGATCATCACCCGACCGGGGCAGATACAGGCCTTAAGTCCCGATCTCCCCGGCCGAGTGATGCGCGATCGTGATCTACAGGACGTTTGCCGCGGCGACCGCGTCCACCAGGCCCGTGCCCTTGTCGAACGACGAGGTGTAGGGCCCGACCGGCTGATAGCCGGTGCCGTACTTGTGGGCCGTCGACTTCAGCGCCCGCTCGATGTCGGCGGGGGTCGCGGAAGGCTTGGCCTGGAAGAGCTGAGCCACGACGCCGGCGATCTGCGGTGCCGCCATCGACGTGCCGCTGATCGTGTTGTACGTGCCGATGTCGAGCAGTCCCGGTCCGTTCTGCGGGGCCAGGCCGGTCGAGCAGATCGGCAGGTACAGCCGACAGGCGGAGACGATGTTCTCGCCGGGCGCCGAGATGTCCGGCCACGTCGAGGGATCGGTCTTCAGGCCACGCGACGAGAAGTCGGACAGCGCGCCGTCGCGGGTGCCGGTGCCCAGGTCGTTGTACGAAGCCGCGGAGATCACGCCGGGCGTCGGGTCCTGGCCGGGCGGGTTGGACAGGTTCTTCGTGCCGTCACCGCCGTCGTTGCCGTTCGCCCACACCACGACGACGCCCTCGGCGACGAGCTGGCGCTGCAACTTGACCGTCACCGACTCAGGGTCGAACGCACCGCCGCCGGATGGCCCATAGGAGTTGTTGATCACCTTGATCGGCGGGCACGCCGACGCGGGCACGCCGGCCCCGCACGGCGCGTTGTGGTTCTCCAGCACCCAGTTCAACGCCGCGTCCGCGCCGAGGATCAGGATCGCCGCACCGGTCGAGATGACCACGCCCTTCGCACCCGGCGCGGACCCACCCACCCGGGTTCCGTCGGCGAGCGTGTACGGCGTGCCGATCGCGATGCCGGTGACGTGCGTGCCGTGCCCGCCCAGCGAGGTCGTGTCGGTGTCGACGAGGTTCGGCACCGGCACGATGCAGCTGGTGTCGGTGGACCCGTCCGCGACGCACAGGCTCTTGAGGCTGCGGACGATCTTGCCGCCGGCGAACGCCGGGTGCGTCGGGTCCACGCCGGAGTCGATCACCGCGACCGAGACGCCCGCGCCGGTCAGCCCGGACGCCTGCTGGGCCTCACGGCTGCGCGTGGCGGTCGTGCCGGACGAGCCGAGGAACTTGGCCTGACGGGTCACCTCGACCTTGCTGACGCCCGGCTTGGAGCGTGCGGACGAGATCTGCGTCGAGGTGCCGCGAGCGGCGACCACGCCGATCTTGCGGAAGCTCGTGAGCTTCTGCAGACCGGCCGTCTCCACCGCGCGTTCGGCGGAGGTCAGATCAGTGCCGTGGACGTAGACCGTCGAGGCCGTCTCGGCTGCCCCGACAGGGGTAGAGGCGGCCACGAGCACTACGGCGAGCAGTGCGGCGCGTTTGTACATGGACCCTCCGTGAACATAGGCAGGCAATCCATCTAACGAGTGATCCACTTATAGGTGACGGGTGTCACGCAACGTCTCGACTGGCTGAGGTTGGCCGACCCCGGACCGCTACCGTGTCCCCCCGTGCGGAAAGGTGGGGACTCGTGCGGCTGATCCGTCTGGGCGCTGAACCCTCTGCCATTGGGGCGGACGTCCGTGCCGCCCTCACGGCGTGTGGCGCGGGTACCGAAGTGCTGGGCGGCGTCGCGCTGATCGGGGTCCAGCCACCTGACTGCCCCGTGCCGCTGGACGCGATCGTCGTGCTGCCCAAGGGCGTGCTGGTGATCGTCGGCGTCGACCTGCCCGACCCCGCGGTGAAGCTGGAGGCACCGCTCGGCGGTCAGTGGAAGATCGACGGGTGGCCGCTGGTGAGCCAGGACGGTGCCGCCAACCCGGCGACCGAGGCGGTGGCCGCGGCGACCGCCGTGGCGCAGCGGATCCAGGCGATGCGCGCGGAGCCGTTGCCGGTCAGCACGGTCGTGGCGGTCGGGCCGTTCGTCAGCCAGGTCGTGCAGCCCACCTCCGACCTGAACCGCGGCGTGCGGGTGCTGCACCCCAAACCGTCCACTTTGCTCTCCGCGGCCCGCGAGCTCGCGACGTCGTCGGTGCTGTGCACGGCCGACCACGCGGTGAAGCTCCTCGCGATCCTGCAGACCACGGGCACGCCACCGGACGCGCGGATGCTGCTCGCCGAGGGCTTCAGCGACGCCGTGTCCCCGGATCTCGCGGCCGCGAGCACGATGCTGATCCCCAAGGTCCACGCCGCGCCGCTGATGTCGCGCAAACGCTTGCCCGCCAAGGTGCCGGTGCTCTACCTGGCGATCGGCGCGCTAGTCGCGCTGCTGCTCGTCGTCGTGCTGGTGGTGGCGTTGCCCGGTGACGACAAACCCGCCGACGCGACGCCCACACCCACGCCCACACCGACCCAGCCGACGACGGTGGTCGTGGACGGCACGACGTTCGTGCCGAAGGACTTGAAGAAGGACAAGGACTGCCAGGCGCAGGCGTTCGGTGACGCGAAGGCGTGGCTGGTCGCGAACGACTGCGGCGAACTGCTGCGCGCCACCTACGAGACGACTGTGCAGGGCAAACAGGCCACGGTGCTGGTGGTGGACCTGGATCTGCTGGACGCGCCGAGCGCGACCGCGTTCCACAAGGTCGTCAGCGCGCCGGGATCGGGCGGCATCACCGGGATGGACGGGAAACCGCTGGAGAACGCGGCGTTCGCGAGCGGCGCCAAGGGTAGTCACGTGCAGCTGTCGTTCGTGGTGTGGTCCGGCGGTGCGGGCGACCCGGCGCTCGACCCGATCGCCAAGCAGGCGTTGCGGCTGCCCGCCACCCGGTAGAAGGTGGAGGCATGGTCGGACAACTTCGTTCTGTCGTGCTCGACTGCCCGAACCCCTCCGAACTCGCCTCCTTCTACGAGAAGCTGCTCGGCGCCGAACGGCTCGCCGGTGGTGACGACACGTGGGTGGTGATCGTCGCGAACGGCACGCGCCTCGCGTTCCAGCGCTCCGGCGACTACCGGCCGCCGACGTTCCCCGACCCGCACGGCTCGCAGCAGTTCCACCTCGACGTGCTGGTCGAGGACGTGGAGGAGGCCGAGGCTCGGGTGCTGGAACTCGGCGCGCGGTTGGTGCAGAAGGACACCGACAGCGACTTCCGGGTCTACGCCGACCCCGTGGGGCATCCGTTCTGCTTGGTGTGGATGTCTTGACCATCCAACCGCGGGTTCGCTGTCGATGAACGGCGCATTCGTCCACCTGAGGTGGACGAATGCGC